>NZ_BAAAEI010000019.1:0-43518 GCF_039522935.1 Bowmanella denitrificans
TGTTTGCCAATGACAATGCCCGCCTGCTGGTGGCGGAACTGGAAAACCAGCCTGGTATTCAGGCCGCCGCCATTAGCCAGCTCCCACCCTTTAAGGGTATCAGCTCCCATGTTGATTGGGTCACCCCCGAACATAAACCGGTCGGGGTTGGGCATAGCGGTGAAACCCTGACATCATTTTCTACCCCGGGTTTGTTTAAGCTGCTGGAAACGCCGATAGTGAAGGGCCAGGACCTGATTTGGGAGAACCCTTTTCAGGTGGTGGTAAACCGTACGCTGTGGGAGCAGTCGCTTGCCCAATATAGCCTGGGAGAGGCTAAATTATTGGTTCAGTTCGACGATGGCCAGTACCGGCCTTTTCAGGTGGTCGGGGTGGTGGAGGACAGCTATTTTCAGGGGCCGGATACGCCGCTGCAGCCCATGGTGTTTAGAACAATTTGGGCATTGTCGAGCTTGGAAAGCCTGATTATTCAGAGCCAACTGGAGGCTGCGCAGGTCAGAGAACTGGTGGTGCAGGCCATCAGCAAGGTGGAGGTGGGGTTAAAGGTTGATAAGGTCGAGAGTCTGGCCGAACTGGCCCGCCAGGAAAACGCCCCGCGCCTGGCGATCCTGGCCATAAGTTTAAGCAGCGCCCTGATTACCCTGCTGGCGGCGCTGGTGTTTACCTTTAACAGCACCGCCCAGATGGCACAAAAAGGTGCGCGCGAACTGGCTCTGCGCAGTTGCTTAGGAGCCCGTTCTGTTGGCCTGATAGGCCGGGAGCTGGGGGGCTTTTTACTGGTATTGGTGCCGGTCTTTGTGCTTTGCCTGCTGGCGATGCAGTTCGTTAAGCAATCAATGCAGGGGCAGTTGCCACTGTTGGTGCAGCCGCCGATGCTGTTGCTGGCGGCCGGGCTGTTTATTGTGCTGTCCTGTCTGGCGGTGGCCTGGCATATCCGGCGGCAACTGCAGCAAAACTGGTTGTATTTGAGTTAAGGAGAGAACGATGAAATTAAGACATGGATTATTTAGCTTGTTGTTGGTCGGACCAATGGCCTGGGCGCAGCCACAGATCAGTGAACTGGAATACGGTATGCTTTATTCATCGGGGTTCTCTCCGATATTTCCGCAGCTAATAGTGGTAAATCGCCTTGGCCAGGTTATTCATTACCACACTGAGAGAGATCCGGCACTAAAGCTCAGCTTGGTAAAAAATCAACCGGTGGATGAACAGGAAAAAATGCAGGCAGCATTGCCTAAGCTATTGCCGTCGGTGACGGATTTTAGTCAGACAGATTACACTTTTATTCTGATTACCCTGCATGAAAAAGTTGATAATTGTCAGTTATGCGAAGCTCATAAAACCATTAACCAAAAAGTTATCGCCAGTCTTGGCGATAAGACCGCGCAGGAATACCAAATCAAAGTGTATTTTCCGGAGATTCCCTCGCATTTAAGTAAAGAGGAAATTCTGGAACGCTACCCCTATGTGCAATTTCGCTAAGGACAACACTTAATTACCCAAAAAGGACGAAATCGCTATGGATAGAAAAACGCTGCTTGGTTATATCTTGTTGTTTGTTGTGGTATTTGCCGGTCACCACCTATATGGATATTGGCAAAATCTGGATAAAGGCATTTATACAGCCAAAGTCGGTGACTACAGCAGTTTTGGCATCAGCCGCACTCAACCTTTAATGGCCTTTACCGCCGATTGGTGCAGTGCCTGTGCGGCTCTGAAAGAATATCTGGCGACGCAAAATATTGCTTATACCAATGTGGATCTGGAACAAAACCCACAAGTCTGGCAAAAATTTAAGGATATGGGGATTCACGGTATTCCGGTGATTCTAATCGAGGATAAGCTGATTCAGGGCTTTAACCTGCAATTGCTACGTGAGCATTTGCCGCACACCAATACTCCTTGATGTCCTGTCAACGCCTCTAAAAATAAACAGGCCCGGCAAATCCGGGCCTGTTTATCGTTTTCCAGTGCTTTACAGTCTGGCCAGCACAATGTCTGCGGCGGCCAGGGTTTGTTCAATAATAACCTGATCGTGGGCGGCCGACACAAAGCCTGCTTCATAAGAGGCCGGGGCCAGATACACCCCTTCAGTCAGCATGGCGTGATAGAAGTGGTTAAACTGGGCCTGGTTACAGTTTATAGCCTGCTGGTAGTTGGTAACCCGCTCCACGTCGGTAAAAAACAGGCCGAACATGCTGCCGGCATAGTTAATACTCATGGGGATACCGTGCTTATCGGCAATAGCCTTAAAGCCCTTGGCCAGCTGCTCGGTGTTGTGGCTCAGTTGCTGATACAACCCGGCTTGCTGAATGGCGGTCAGTGACGCCAGACCTGCGGCCATTGCCACCGGATTACCGGATAAGGTACCGGCCTGGTATACCGGCCCGGTGGGGGCGATATGGCGCATAATTTCGGCTTTACCACCGAACGCGCCAACCGGCATACCTCCGCCTATTACCTTACCCAGACAGGTTAGATCCGGGGTAATCCCATAATGGGCCTGTGCACCACCCAGCGCAACCCGAAAGCCGGTCATCACTTCATCCAGAATCAGTATCGAACCATACTGATCGCAAATTTCCCGCAGGCCCTGCAAGAATCCTTCGACCGGCGGAATACAGTTCATATTGCCTGCCACGGGTTCAACAATAATACAGGCAATTTGCTCGCCTACTTCGGCAAAGGCCTGGCGTACACTGTCCAGATTATTGTATTCCACCGTCAGAGTATGCTGGGCAAAATCGGCGGGAATGCCGGGCGAGCTGGGTACACCCAGAGTGAGGGCGCCGGAACCGGCTTTAACCAGCAACGCATCGGCGTGGCCATGGTAACAGCCTTCGAATTTGAGGATTTTGTCGCGTCCGGTGTAGCCACGGGCCAGACGAATGGCACTCATGGTGGCTTCGGTGCCGGAATTAACCATACGTACCATTTCCATGGAAGGAACAAGCTGGCTGACCAGTTCCGCCATCAGCACTTCGGCTTCGGTAGGGGCACCAAAACTCAAACCTTTTTCTACCGCTTCCAATACCGCCTGGCGAATAGCTGGGTGGTTATGACCCAGAACCATTGGTCCCCAGGATTGCACATAATCAATATAACGTTTGCCGTCGGCATCAAATAAATAAGGACCGTCGGCCTTTTCAATAAAAAGCGGCGTGCCACCCACGGCCTTAAACGCACGTACCGGTGAATTAACGCCACCAGGAATATGCTGTTGGGCGCGCTCAAAAAGTTGTACGGATTTTTGCATCTGAAAGCCTGCTTAAGTTAAAGACTAAATGTTTTGTTTGTTGCTGTACCACTGCACATCGCAGTCGTACTTTTCCACGATATCCTCTACCCCTAAGGTTAGGGCAAACAGTGCCATACGGATCAATACGCCATTGTCCACCTGGCGGAAAATGGCCAGGTTGGGGTTCAGGTTCAGGTCATTGTCCAGTTCATTGGCATCGGCACGGGAATCCCTTGGCAGGGGGTGCATAATCACGGTTTTTGACTGAAAGTGGCGGGTATAAATATCCTGATTAAGGCGAAATTTACCCCGGTATTTATTGGCTTCATCCTTGGACGGAAAGCGTTCTTCCTGAATACGGGTCTGGTAGCAGATATCCGCATCCACACTGCCTTCCAGTTGTTCGGTGACCTTAAACTGGTGCCCGGCCCGTTCGATATCATCCAGAATGCACTGGGGCATGGCCAGTTCCTGTGGCGAAATCAAAGTGAAACGAATGTTCTTGTAAAGGCAGAGTAACTTTGAAAGAGAATGAACAGTCCGGCCATGTTTAAGATCGCCAATCATGGCGATATGCATGCCTTCGATACTGTCACCATGGAACTGCAGCTCTTTGGAAATAGTGTACAAATCCAGCAGTGCCTGGGTGGGGTGCTCATTAGAACCGTCGCCGCCGTTAATTACCGGCACCCGGCTGCCTTCGGCAAATTCTGCCACCGAGCCGGCATCCGGATGACGCATGGCGACAATATCGGAATAACTGGACAACACCCTGGCGGTGTCAAACAGGGATTCCCCCTTAGACAGGGCTGACGTGGCCATCCCGGCGGTTTCCCGCACTTCGCCGCCCAGCAGGTTAAAGGCCGTACCAAAGCTTACTCTGGTGCGGGTGCTTGCTTCAAAAAACAGGTTGCCCAGAATGGCGCCGTCCAGTACCCGGGTGCGCTTTTGACGGTGTGCGTATGGGCGCATGCGATCCGCCACCTGAAATATCTGCTGAATATTGTCGCGATTGAATTGGTTGACCGAAAGAATGTGCTGACCTTTGAACTGACTCATGGGGCGCTGCCGGCTGGATTGCAAGTAGGCGGATTTTAGCAAGGTAGGCGCGTTAACTCTATCCCGCCACACTGATGAAGGCGGATTTTATTGCCGCTGTCAGCCTAAGCGTAAGCAGGTGCTGGAGCATAGTGTTGCTGGAAGGTCGGTGGCCTAATGGTATAAAACTGCATTCCTAATCATCAGACGCCATGCCAGCCTCTGCTGGCCCCTTTTTAGCGGTTGGATTAAATTTAATCAGCAACAGAGCTGCATCTGTAAGGCAGGTGCAGTTCGCCAGAGTGGTGGTAGTAAGAGGTGGAATCATGATTATTTTGGTTGGTGGTGAAAAGGGCGGCAGTGGCAAGAGCTGCCTGGCGCAAAACATTGCCGTGTATCTGCGGACCGAGCGTAACGCAACAGTGCTGATGGTGGATTGCGACCCGCAACGCACCACATCTGATTGGATCCATGAACGTAACAACAATAAAAAAGACTTACCTGGCATTCAATGTGTGCAGTTATACGGCAAGATACGCAATGAACTGCTAAGTCTGCGTAACCACTATGATTTT
This sequence comes from Bowmanella denitrificans, assembly GCF_039522935.1. Taxonomy (NCBI): domain Bacteria; kingdom Pseudomonadati; phylum Pseudomonadota; class Gammaproteobacteria; order Alteromonadales; family Alteromonadaceae; genus Bowmanella; species Bowmanella denitrificans. The sequence goes on from NZ_BAAAEI010000019.1 coordinate 4,852, forward strand.
GTCATTATCGACTGTGGTGGGCAGGACAATCTGGCACTGCGGTCATCCATGGCGGTGGCTGACCATATTCTGATCCCACTGCGACCCAAACGCCGCGATCTGAAAACCGTGCCGCATATGGAAGATATTGTCTCCACTTGCAAGATGGTGAATCCCAAGATGAATGTGTCTTTTGTGATCACTCAGTGTCCATCCTTACCTTCTTTGGCCAGCCGTATTATCGAAGCCAAGGAAGTGTGCCGTTCGTTTGAGATTCCGGTGCTGAATTCGGTAACCTTTAGTCGCAATATGTACGACGACAGCGAAGAACTGGGGATGTCAGTGATGGAAAATGAACCTCAAGGCAAGGCCGCCTGGGAAATTCGCAGCATAGTTGAAGAATTGTTTGCCCGCGGCAGAGGAGAATCCTATGACATTCGCCAGTTTGAAGAAAAAATCGCCGTCGGCCAGTCCTGAACAAGTCAGTGTTGATGATTTTATTGATGAGGCTAACCTCTATGCGATGGGGCTGTCGAAGGTGGTGCCGCTGCATCCTGCTGATCATCAGCAGGACGTGGCCGAACCCTTTAAAAGCCACTGTTTTACCCTGAGTATTCAGGCCAGGGAAAAGCTGGATCAGCTATGTGAAGCCACCGGCATCTCCCGCTCAAGGCTATTGCGGATTATGCTTAATGAGTTGCATCCAGAGCTGGATAAGGCCAGATATCTGGCCAGTCAGATTCGCTAGGGAGGGGGGAAGTGGTCAGTAATCCGTTGTCAGTTGGCAGAAATCAGTCGTTAGTTGGCAGAGCAGGGGCGACCTGAATTGCCAACTGTAAAGTAACCACGGATTTTGAAGCCATTGTTGTTGGGCTTAAGCCCAACCCACAGTGGGTCGGAATTTATTCCGACAGCCAGCTCAAAAGAAAGGCTTAACTACCGCCAGACAGACAATCGCCAGTAACACCAGCACCGGCGCTTCATTCAGAAAACGATAAAAGCGGCTGGAATGCCGGTTTTCGTCTCTGGCAAATTGTTTAAGCAGGCGGTACAGGTAGAAATGATAAGCGTAGATAAGGATAACCCCGACCAGCTTATAGTGCAGCCACATGGACGCGCGAAACCAGTCCCGGCCGTAGCTGAATATCAGACTCAGACCCAATACCAGGGTCAGCACCGCAAAAGGGGTAACAAACCACCATAGCTTGCGCTCCATAATTTTAAACTGATCTTTAACCGCCTGGTTGTCGGTTTGGGCGTGATAAACAAACAAGCGCGGCAGATAAAAAATACCTGCCATCCAGGCCACCATAAAGAAAATATGCAAGGCCTTTAGCCATAAGATCATCAGTACTGCTCCTTCATCAATTGTGCCCGCAGGCTGTTCCAGGTAATCACGCCGACAATATCCGCTGGGGTATCTTCATAGATATACACAGCACCATCGCGCCCGGCCTGTAATATCTCATACACCTCCGCCAGGGTGGCCTGAGACGGTACGCCCTCCATCACAAAGTATTTGAGTGGGTGGCTTTGTTCCGGGCTCAAACTGATATCAAACTGAACCAGGGAATACTGCATGCCAATTTCAAAATCCTGCGCCAGCACCAGCAAATCGGTTGGCTGCTTTTGCAGGTGGTCGAGCATCTGATGTTCCGGGCCATCCTGAAACAGTTTAAAGTCGCGCCGGGCTTCGGCCATCACGCCGGTTTTCTGCAGGTGTTCGCGAATAGACGAGGTGGTATAGCTAAGCTTCTGATAGTCCAACTGGCGGATAAAAATGGAGCGATTACCCAACAACTGAGTGGAGGTGACATAAGCAGGGACTATGACCAACATGGCTGGCAATATCACCTGTGGGGAGAATGACAGCTCCATTACCGCAGACAAGGCTGCCAGTGGCGCATGCAATACCGCACTGAGCAGCCCGGCCATGCCAAGCAAGGCAAAGGTGCCGGTGTATTGTGAAATATCTTCTATAAACAAGCCCAGTGGCAGCAGCATAATGGCACCGGTCAGTACGCCGATGCCGATTACCGGGCCGATAACACCACCAGGTATGCCCAAACCCAATGCTATCAGGGTCAGCAGAAACTTGGCGGCCAGAATGGCGAACAGCAGCATCAGGTTGTCCGGTGAACTGACCACAAATTGTATGGAACTCATACCTGAGCCCATGGCCTGCGGCATCAGGTAACCGACCAGGCCGGTCAGCAATCCTGCCAGTAACAGCCTGCTGGCCATATTTAATGGCCTGAACCAGCGGATCATATTCATCAGTTGATTGTTGAATAAGGTGGCCAGCGCGCCAAGCAGCACCCCTACCGGTATCAGGTACAAGTAAAACCAGTTGCTGAACTTGGTAAAATGCAGAAGCGCCAGTTCGCTGCTTTCACCAAATACCAGCCGGGTCAGCACCGAGCCGCAGGCCGCCGCCAGCATAACCGGAATAAAAATATGGATTTTGTATTCCCTGAGTACCACTTCCATCACAAAAATAACCGCTGCAAAGGGCGTGTTAAAGGACGCTGAAATACCGGCCGCAATGCCACAGCCTGCCAGAATGCGAATGCTGTTATAGGGCAATTTCAGCCATTGGCCCAGAAAGCTGCTACCTGCCGCACCCAAATGTACCGAAGGGCCTTCCCGGCCGACCGAAAAACCGGCAGCCAGTGCCACTACGCCACCGAAAAACTGATTAATGCTGGTACGCAGCGGGATGTGCCCGTAACGGTGTTTGACCCGGTGGATCACATAAGGAATGCCCATGCGGTAATGTTTAAAACCGGTCAGAAATGCAAATAACAGAATCAGTAATGCCCCGATTATTGGCAGAATAAATCGGTCAACGGCATCCATGGTGGTAAAATTGTCGCCCTGTTGCAGGTACAATCCCTGCAAAATTTCAATGGCCAGGCGAAAAACAATAATCAAAATGGCAGCGCAGCTTCCGCCAACAATGCCGAGCAGGCAGAGTTGCACTGAAGTGCGTGGATGTGCGAGTTCCTGGCGCAGTCCCTGTAAAGTCATGTGGTGGCTGGCTATGCGATTTATCGCAAGTTTAACACAAGTCGAAGGAAGAAAACCCTGATATGACAGACACTTTAGTCAATTTGGAGGTGGCCGTTGCTGTCTCCTAAACAACTTAAAAGCAAAATTGGCGCAATGCGCTTTTATCTGCTGATCATGGCTTTATTGGCTCTGGTGGCTTATCTGGGCATACGTTGGGGTAATCACCAGTATGATTATCAGGCCCGCCAGATTGCTGGCCTGGAACAAAGCTTGGCCAGGGTGACAAAAGAAAATAATCAGCTTACCAAAAGCCTGAATATCCTCGGTGTTGAGCTTGAAGTGGAACGGCTGGCTAATCAGCAAATGCAGGGTAACCTGACGCAGAATCTGCAAAAGCAGGCGGAGATCCGCCGCGAATTGTCGTTCTATCAGAAAATTATGGCGCCGGAAACCCAGGAGCAGGGCGTTGTGGTGGACTCTCTGGACATTGAGGCCACTAACAGCCCAGGCTACTTCCGCTTCGCCCTGGTGCTGATGCAAAAGGACAAGCGTAAAGATTTAGTACAGGGCCAGGCGCAGGTATTGATATATGGCAGTCAGGATGGTCACCCTGCCACGCTTAAACTTACCAGCCTGATGGAAGACGATATTGAAGCCCTGGGCTTTCGCTTCCGCTATTTTGAAGTGCTGGAAGGCTTGTTTAAGTTGCCTGAGGGGTTTATTCCCCAGCGTATGGAAGTGGATTGCAATCTTAGTAAGCCCAAGAAGGGCGAGCTGAAGCGCAGCTTTGAGTGGTTATTGTCTGTTTCCGAAGCTGTTGAAGCGAATAGTTGATTGATTTACTCGGGTATAAGATAATGTGTCCTCGCCAGTCCGGCGTCTAGTTGAGGTAAATAATGTCTGTTGAGTCAGCCTATCCGGTGGAGTTTTCAGATGCGGCGGCCCGCAAGGTCAAGGCACTGATTGAAGAAGAAGAAAATCCGAACCTGAAATTGCGGGTGTTTGTGACCGGCGGTGGCTGCTCGGGTTTCCAGTACGGCTTCACCTTCGACGAGAAAGTCAACGACGGCGATATGACCATCGACAAAGACAGTGTCACCCTGGTGGTAGACCCGATGAGTCTGCAATATCTGGTGGGCGGTACGGTTGACTACAGTGAAGGGCTGGATGGCAGCCGTTTTCTGGTCAACAACCCCAATGCCACCACAACCTGTGGTTGCGGCTCCAGTTTCAGTATCTGATTGCTTGTGCGCCCGTCCTGGCAGACGGGCTGTTGTGTCTAAGCTGATTGTCTATTTGAATAACCTTTTCAAATCGGGCTAGTATGTAAATTAATCATACTCTGCTGGCTTTGTGTCTGTTTGAAAAAGCGCACCGGACTCCCTCTGCTGTTTTACGCCTGGGTGGCATTGTGCAAGCCTTTGTTCGCAGAGGACGCGCTGATACCACTGCGCATGGACAGTCCGATTCAGCCTGACAGTCCCTACAGTCTGTTTGTCGGCGAATTGCTGGGTAATGCCTATGCATCCCTGGGTTATCGCCTCGATCTGCAAAATATGCCACTGGGGCGAAGCTTTCTTGAGGCCGAGGAAGGGCGTTTAGACGGTTTACGTGACCGCGGTCAGACTATCGCCAAAGCCTATCCCAATTTGCTGCAGGTGCCTTTCCCGCTCTACGATTTTAATCTGGTGCTACTGGCTGACCGGCGTCGATGTGGTCTGTGCGCCTTATCCGACGTAGACACTCTGGTGACCTTGCGTGGCTTTCAATTTCAGCAGGACTACTTCAGCCGCCAGCCATCCACCCATCAGATTATTAAACTGGGGGATACCGAATCGGTTTTGGACATGCTCACCCTCAAGCGGGTGGAAGCGGCGGTGCTGACCGAGCTTATCGTGCCTCCGGGATTCTACCGTAGCTCACCGCATTGGATTCAGTATCCGCTGGACAGTGCCACTATTTATCATTACCTGCACCACAAACATGCTGATCTGGCTGTGAAGCTAGCCAACAAACTACAGGAAATGGAGTTGACCGGCGAAGTCTGGCAACTGCGGCAGAAATATCATATCCCTCCGCTGCAAACGGATTTACGCGCAGAGCTTGGCAGTCGCATATCTGCGGTGTCGGCCAACTGGAGGGGTTTTACCGACACCCCTGAAGGCACCTATTGGCGTATCCTGTTATCGGCGCTGGAGCAAAGCGGATTGCAGGTACAAACCCGCCAATCCAACTGGAAGCGAGCGAAACAGGAGTTTGCCGAGGGGCGCGCTGACATTTTAGTCGGCGCTTATGATTTTGAAGTGCCCGACAATGGGTTACGTTCCAATGTGCATATTGATTATGAATTCCCGGTTATGGCCATAGCCCACAGTGATGACGCCCTTGATCGCTATATTAGTGGTGGTCAGGCAGGCAAAGCTTGTTACGTGCTTGGCTACGAGTTTGCCAATTGGTTGCCCGGCAATATTGAAGTGTACGAAGCCAGCAGCATGCCTGATTGCCTGAAGCTGTTACAGAACAAGCGGGTCGATTTACTGGTGGATTACAGCTACAACCTCAAAGACGAAGAGAAGCAGCATCTGGCCATGCGCGAAATTAAAGAGGCGCTGCCACTGTTTGTGGTGTTTCAAAATACCAGCCGTGGCCATTTGTTACGCAAAACCTTTGAAAAAGGTTTCCGGCAGTTGGTTGCATCAGGTGAGGTCGCGGGGTATTTTGCTGACCAGGCTGGCTATCGGCAGGCCAGACTCGTTAAACCTCGCTAGATGGAGTTCCACTATGCTTAAGCTTTATGGCTCAACCACTTCTCCTTTTGTTCGTCGTATACGTATTTTGCTGGCTGATAAAGCCCATGAATATATCAATATGCAGATCTTTGAAGGACCGGATCGGCAGGTGTTACGCGAGTTAAACCCCACCCTGAAAATCCCGATGCTGGACGATGGGGGGCAGATTATTTTTGATTCCAGAGTGATATTTCGTTATCTCACGGAAAAGTTTGCACTGGGCTCGTTAAGCTGGGCGCAGGAAAACCAGTTAACTCTGATTGATTCGGTCAATGATGCACTGGTGCATAAGCTGCTGACGCAGCGCTCCCAAGTAGAAGCGGACCCGCAAAAGCTGATATTCCGTTTGCAGCAGGAGCGCATTGAAACCGTCCTGCAGGCGTTGGAAGCGCAGCTAACCTCCGGGCAATTCGGGGATTGGGGTTACCCGGAGATTTGTCTTTACAGCATGCTGGATTGGGCGCTGTTTCGCGAGCTGCACAGCCTGCAGGCTTACCCGGCCCTGCGTGCCTTTCATGCCAAGCATAACAACAAGGCCGAAGTGCAGGCCACCGATCCGCGAGAGTAATCAGCACCAATAGGCTAGCCGTGTTGAAACAGGGCAATCGCCTGTTCAAGCCCTGGGTCCACACCGGCACGTAAATGTGCCGGTTGGGCATAATCAATCCGCTGCTCAACATCAATACCTGTTGCCTCAAACCACTCATCCTGCATGCTCAGGTAGCGTTCGTTGGAGATCCCATATTCCAGCCCACAAGGCAGGCGTTTTTCCAGCACGTCAGATAGCACCCCCTGACTGGTTTCACCTGCCAGAATCACATTGCCCCGCGCCTTCAGCATCAGTATCAGCAGCTCGGCGGCACTCATGGTAGAAGCGCTTTGCAGTACCAGCAGTGGCATACGCGGTAAAGTCAGTCCACTGGCGGGGGTTAGCTGGTAGCACTCGGTTTCTGTTTGCAAGGCGCCAAGACCTGCCTGCTTTTTATAGACCGATGTTGGTGAGGCCAAAAAGCGTTTGGCAATTAGCTGACTGTGCTGATCGTAACCGCCTGGATTACTGCGCAGATCAAGCACAATGCCCCGGCAGTGCTGCAGGTCGCTGACAATCTGCTGCAAAGCCGTGTCCAATGCCTGCATATCTGCGCGGATTTGCGCAGATTCATCATCGAGCTCCTCGCCGCTGAAGTCTTCCATGGCGTCGATAATGACAACTCCAATGTTTTCTTTGCTGATAAACCAATGCAAGTTGCCATTGCCCGCCTGGCAGATTTGCCCTTCGGGGGCATAACTGAGCTTGATCTTTAGCAGTGTGTCGGTTTGTGCAAACACATGATCCCACTGCGCTTCATGCGCTTTAATTCCGGCTTGCTGAGCCTGCTGTAAGAAGCTGTCCCAAATGGTTGGGCGTGCTACAAAATCACGGTCTGGGTAATCATCCAGACAGAGTTGGATGTGGGCATCGCGCACTGGGGCGATAAGCTGAGCACATTGTTCCAGCAATTGCGCCGGATGTTGTATATCCGCCAGGTGTTGAGGCAATTCAGGCCAGGTTACCCCGCGCCGCTCAAAGGCAATGTAATAGCGGGCAAAGCTTTGCCAAAATAATCTCAGTTCCAACCCGCCCTGGAAAAGATAGCCAGCTTGCTCCCGGCCAGGCAATATCCTGAGTTTCTGCCAGGCCTGTTGATTCGTGGCGCGGTTGTAGATTTCATAGCGGTAATTAACGCCCAGAAAATCATCGATACGCCGCAGCCTGCCCAAACCATCCTGTTGCCAGTGCTGTTGTTCCCAGTCCAGCCTGCTTAGTTGCAGGTCTGGCCGGGTCAGCAGATGGTTGCCAACGACATCATAAAAACACACTTGTTGCGGTTGTATATGCATTAACCGGCCATAGGCCGGTGCTTCCCAGATTCCTTCAATACTTGCAGTCCGCCAGTTCACCGCTTGTTCCTTATGGTCAATTGCCTTTCTGCATTGTGGGGGCCCGCCTCTGTAATTCAAGCTGTTCAGGTTAGTGTTAGTGTGTTGACTAATATTCGAAAAATATACGTTGAAAGCGAATATAGTTTTGCTTAATCTGGATTTGTTTAAATTATGTTAAGGCTTTGCTATGGAATCTAATCTATCCCAGGCTAAGGTGCTGTCGCCACAGCGCAATACCAGCCAGGCACAGAGTGTCGAAGCACTGGCTCAGGAACAACTTCAGCACTTTGGTATTGATGCTGCGTCGGACTATGGTCAAGCCCTCTACCAGGCCGCGCTGCATCTCTACCAAACCCAGGGCGATATTGCCCGGCTGTGGCAGGTGACCCGAGACACCCTGGACGGATTGAGTCGCGAAGACAAAATTGCCCGCTTTAATGCCAAAAAATTTCTGTCGTTTCAGATGGCCAAGGTGCTGGATACCTTGCAAAACCCATTCAGAGCGGTGCATCAGAGTTTACATCGTCAGCAGGGCTCGCAACTGGCCAGAAACCATTATCCGCTGTTCGATAATGTTACCGCGTTATTCTCTGCCACTCCCGTGGTGGTGCGCACCGCGACCTATGTTTATGCCTGCACCGAATGGGTGGATGACGCCTTTCAGGGTAAAGAGGCCACCCACCAGATTTATTCGCGTTTATTGAACCCCACTGCTATCTCTCTGGCCAATGCCATAGTGGATCTGGAAGCCGGACCTTATGCCGCGGAATACCTGGCCTGGAACTTCAACTCCGGCATGGCCGCCATTGACGGCATGCTGTCCAATGTATTGCGACATGGCGATGTACTGGTGGTGTCACGCAACATCTATGGCGGTGTATTCCAGTTGTTACATGACTATTTTGCCCGTTCTGATCGGCTCGACATTCAACTGGAGTGGTTTGATGGCTACAGCGCCGAACAATTTGGTGATTTTTTAACCCAGGTGAAAGAACGGCACGCCAGCCGACTGGCCGACGGACGCCAGTTACATGTGTATCTGGAATCACCCTGTAATCCGCATGGTTACGTGCTTGATGTACCGGCCATTTGTCGTCAGGCTCATGTTGGTGGGCATCTGGTGATGCTGGATGCCACCCTGGCTACGCCGGTGCTAAGCCAGCCATTGCAACGGGAAGACAAGCGGGAACGCCCGGACTATCTGGTGCATAGCTATACCAAGGATATCTGCGGTAGTGGTGCCACCACGGCTGGTGTGGTGATAGGTGAAAACCACCGCATGTTCCAGGCTAAGGGCGATAAGGTCAACGGCGTAGACTGGTCACAAACTCTGTTCTGGGATGTGTTTTATATTAAAGGGGCGTTTCTTGATTCAGAGAAAGCCTTCGATGTGCTAAACGGCATGAAAACCCTTGAACAGCGGATGCTGAACAAAGTGATCAATACCCAGGTATTCTGTCGTTTTCTGGCCTCGCATGCCGATTTTCGGGTTAACAGCCACGTACTGGAAGATCATCCTAATGCACCATTGCGTCGAAGCCTGATGCGCCATGGCTGGCCATGTGCGTTGTTTACCGTGGATATGCAAAGTGCCGGTCTGGAACGCCAGACCTTTGTGCGTTTCTTTGATTCACTGGAGCCGGCTTTCAGCCATCAGGTTTCCATTGGCCAGAACAATACCATTATTCTGTGTCCGGCCCTGACCTCGCATTCTGAGCTGGCCGAGGCCGATCAGCATGCGGCCGGTATTTTCCTGACCACGATGCGGGTTGCCATGGGGACAGACAACGTGAAGGAGTTAATCGCACAGTTTATTCAAAGTGCCAGACTGCATATTGACCCGGTACGGCCGGGATTCAGCGATAAATTTATGTCAGCCCAGGACATTGATGCGCTTTACAAAGACGTGGCGATGACTTGTGCCAAGCAGCACTATACCTCAGGCCCAAGTATGTCAGATATGTTGGCATAACGAACAAAACCGATGTCCAGACTCTCCCGTGGTCTGTTGTCCTTTGGGTGGTTAAATGCCCTGTGCGTTAACCACCTGTTTTAAATCTTGCTCCCGACGCCGTGCAGATTTCACTTTGCGCTTTTTGCGTGATTGCCTCTTTGAGAAAGGTTTCCCTGTAAAAAATATTGCAGATAACGCCCCTCCTGCCGATGATAGGACATCGCAGTTTGTATTTGGAACGTCCATGTATCAGTTCACCCTTAGTGTTAAGTTTGACGCCCCTTTGCCCCGTTTGTTTGATGCCTGGCATAAAACCGAGCTGATGCAGCAATGGTGGGCGCCTGGCGATATGCTGGTGGCGCAGATCATGTCCAGCTTTCAGAAAGGCGGAAAGTTTCGTTTGGTGATGCAGGATAGCGACTTCAATCAGCATGTGGTGATGGGAGAATATCTGGACATCGTGGAAAATCAGACGTTGGTATTTAGCTGGCAATGGCAGGACAGCGACCTGGTGACAACTGTCAGCCTGGACTTCGCCGAAATCAATCAGCACACCTCTGAGCTGACGCTCACACATAGTGGGTTTGCCGACCAGGAAATGGCTGACGACCACCAGGTTGGCTGGATTGGTTGTCTGGAAAAACTGTCGTTATTGACCTTATGAAGGTCGGCAGGATTAAGTCGTCAGTTGCCTGGGTTCAGTCGCGAATCTAGCCGCCAAGGTTAAAATCGGGGTAACGTCTGACTTTGGCGAAAATCGTACACCAGGGCGGTTTCCACATGGTTGACCTCGGCTCTGGCGGTGACGGCGTTAAAGACAAAATCCCGCAGATGCAGGGTATCGGCAACCGTGACATGCACCAGAAAGTCATTTTCTCCGCCCATATGGTACAGACTTAACACCTCTGGCATAGGGAGTAAGTCGGCCATAAAAGCATCTACTGTTTCACGATTATGATTCGACAAGCGCACCGCAATCATGGCCTGAATATGGCCACCCAGGGCGTTCATATCCAGACTCATGCTGCAGCCCTGAATCACCTTGTCGGTTTGCAGGCGTTTGACCCGCTCCAGGCAGGAAGACGGGGCCAGGCCTACCCGGCTGGCCAGTTCTTTGTTGGTCAGCCGTGCATCCTTGAACAGCATGGCCAGTATCTGTAAATCCGTATTGTCCAGGGGGCGCATGGGTACTGACCGTTCAGCGCATCGCCAGCATAATGCGGCGGTTGTTATCCAGATGGGTCATATACTGCTCAGCCAGGGCCAGAAATTCTGCCTTGTCTTTGGCCGCTATGGGCTCGGCTTTGGGCAGTGTCACTGTACGGGGGTTACGGTGCACACCGTCAACCAAAAATTCGTAATGTAAGTGTGGCGCTTGTGACATTCCGGTAGAGCCAACATAGCCAATCACTTGGCCTTGCTTGACGCTTTGGCCTTTTTTCACCGCACGCTTGGAAAAGTGCAGGTACTTGGTGACGTACTTTTCACCATGCTGAATAAACACATAGTTGCCGTTATATTTGTTATAGGTGGAAGCAATAACTTTGCCGTCACCGGCGGCAACCACCGGGGTACCGGTGTTGGCGCGATAGTCTATACCGTTGTGCGGTTTCACCCGTTTCTGAATAGGGTGGAAGCGCTTGGGATTAAAATTGGAGCTGATGTACTTAAAGTTTACCGGTGCGCGCAAGAAGCTCTTACGCATGCTGCGGCCTTCAGGGGTGTAATAGTTGCCATCGCTATAACGGATAGCCTGATACACATCGCCCTGATTGACGAATTCTGCGGCCAGAATTTTGCCGTGGCCGATAAACTCGCCGTCAATATATTCCTCTTCAAACACCAGGTTGAAGTTGTCGCCTTCGCGCAGCTCCAGGGCAAAATCGATGTCCCAGCCGAAAATATTGGCCAGACTCATTATCTGGGCTTCAGACATGCCGGCTGCCATGCCGGCATTCCAGAAACTGGACTTGATAGTACCGCTGGCATAGCCCAGGCGCACATCTACTTGCTTGTTTTCCACGTCACTTTGTAACTGGCCTTGCTCGTCTTGCTGAATATGCAGGGTTTCAGTGGCAGATATATTGTAGCTAAGGGCCTGAAACTGGCCCTGTTCGTCCATCGCCAGGCGTAACGTATCACCAGGCATCATTTTCAGTAGATGCTTGGCTGGCTCGCCAGCTCGGCTGACCTTGTAAGTATCCTGAGGACTGAGACCGGCGCGGGAAAATATTTTGGCAAGATTGTCGCCACGTTCCACCTGAAACTTGCGCCACTGCAAACCGGGTTCACTGACTTGCGTAATAGTTTGTTCAAGTACATCCAACTGCAGCGGATAACGCTTGCCTAACTCCAGTTCTTCTGTCTGACGTGAGGCCGTGGCCGGTTCGGACGGAAGCAGAAATGCCAGAACGGCCAGCAGGCCTAATCCGGTAATCATCAGCTTATGGGGTTTTGGCAGTTGTTTTATGGTTTGTTTTACCACCTACTACAACCTCTTACTTACTAAAACTTGCTACAACGACATTCAGACCCTAAAGCAGTAAAAGGGTTCCAAACGGCCGACGCTTCAGCGCAGAATATCTGCTTCTGGCGAGAATTTCTACTCCTGTGCCTTTTATTGCTTGGGAGCCGGGGCTAAAATGGCCAGCTATTTTGTGTCCCGGACTGAAGAGAAGCAAGTTAATGACAGATTGGCAAACCGCCTTCGCAGAGATTAAGCGCGGCAGCGAGGAAATCCTGCTGGAAGATGAATTGGTCGAGAAACTCAAGGAAGGCAAACCGCTTAAGATCAAGGCTGGTTTTGATCCAACGGCCCCCGACCTGCACCTGGGCCATACAGTTTTAATCAATAAGTTGCGTACCTTGCAGCAGTTGGGCCATGAAATCACCTTTTTGATTGGGGATTTTACCGGCATGATTGGTGACCCCACCGGCAAAAACGTCACGCGTAAGCCCCTGTCCCGCGAAGATGTGCTGGCCAATGCCGAGACCTATAAAGAGCAGGTGTTTAAGATCCTCGACCCGGCCAAAACCAAAATTCGCTTTAATTCCGAGTGGATGAATGAGCTGGGCGCGGCCGGCATGATAAAACTGGCAGCGCGCCAGACCGTGGCGCGTATGCTGGAAAGGGACGACTTCAAGAAGCGTTATGCTGGTGGGCAACCCATTGCCATCCATGAATTCCTCTATCCTCTTGTACAGGGCTGGGATTCGGTAGCCCTGGAGTCAGATATGGAACTGGGCGGAACCGATCAGCGCTTCAATCTGCTGATGGGCCGTGAGTTACAGAAAGACGAGGGCATGCGTCAGCAAACCGTCTTGATGATGCCATTGCTGGAAGGTCTGGATGGCGTGCAAAAGATGTCCAAATCGCTGGGCAACTACATTGGTATCACCGACAGTCCGACAGAAATGTTTGGCAAGATTATGTCTATTTCTGACGAACTGATGTGGCGCTACTATGACTTGCTTAGTTTCCGCCCCCTGGATGAGATTGCCGGGCTTAAACAGCAAGTAGCCGATGGCGCGAATCCGCGCGATTTGAAGATACTGCTGGCCAAGGAAATTATTGAACGTTTCCATGATCAGGCCGCCGCCGAGGCCGCCCATCAGGATTTTATTCAGCGCTTTTCAAAAAATGCCCTGCCGGATGAGATGCCCGAATTGACAATTAGCCTGCCAACAGAAGGTCTGCCTATTGCTAATTTGCTCAAAGACGCGGAATTGGTTGGGTCTACGTCAGAAGCTCTGCGTATGATCAAACAAGGGGCGGTTAAGCTGGATGGTGAAAAACTGGAAGACGGCCGATTGGTGCTGAGCGAACCGGGCACCACCGTATATCAGGTGGGTAAACGAAAGTTCGCCAGGATTACCCTGCAATAACCATCGAAGGCGCCATAGGCGCCTTTTCTGCCTGGTATCGCGGTGTACCAAGAGACATACCTGTATTCGCTATCCACCACGTCATATCCGCTAATGGCAAGGATGCAACAGCCTACCTGCCGCTCTGACCTATACTAAATTTTACAAATATCCCCTTGTTTTCAATTCGCAGATATAGCGCAATGGGAAGGTGTAAATGTGGAGTAAAGCCATGGCCAGAGTGCTGATGATCTTGCTGTTACCGGCCATGCTAGCCTGGGCGGCGGATCCACCGCAGGCTGATATTATTTATGATTGTACGCAAACCCGTATTGATGAGGTTGGCGACGCACTGTTGACCAAAGACGAACGACTCAAACAAATGGACCATGCGTTATATGAGTCAATCGACCGCTACGAAAGCTGTATGCGTAAGCAAATGCAGACCCTGGCTGAGGCACAAGGGCAAAGTGGCGGTAGCAATGCAGGGGAGGCCGCCTCGCAGGGGCAACATAGTAGTGACGGGGCGCAGCAACAAGTACAGCAGGCGCAAACCGAACCTAAGCCGTTGCCTCAGGTCAAACCTGGCAAAAAGCCGGACAAGGCGAAAGAACAGGCCATCGCTCCCAAGGACAATGACTCCATTCTGTGTAAACAGGTTTGGGAGGCTATGAGTCAGGAGCAGGATCAAGAGAAAAAGCAGAAATTGCTGGAGATTTACAAGAATTATGGTTGCGGTAAATAGTAAAAATTACGGCATTGCGCCAGGTCGCTGGCTGGGTATGGCCGGGCTGTTTGTTTGCCTGTTGCTGTCAGGGTGCCAGTCTACCGGACGCTCTTCTGTGGCTGTGGGGCCTGGGGTTGGACCACAAGCTAATCAGCCCTTAGGTGATAAGAAGCGTGCCTATCGATATGACTCCAATATCTTCCTTGATGTAGCTGTGCCGGTTTTCGATCCCGGTATCCCACAGGATGATGCCAAACTTGAGGAAGAGGGGATCTGGCCCCAGTTGCGCCGTTCTGAAGCTAATCGCTTTGCCGTGCAGACCAAACGCGCACTGGAAAATACCGGTGCGTTTGGGGCGGTGACTGTGGTCCCCAATCCACAAATGACAGCCGATCTTTATGTTATAGGGCGAATCCAGGAGTCCAACAGCGAAGATGTGAAAATCAAGATTGAGCTGGTGGATATTTCCGGCCAGAAATGGGACGAGGAAGTATTTAAACACCGGGTAAGTAAAGGTTTTTACCGGGATAAGCTGAATGAAGGCAAAGACTCTTACGAGCCGGTTTTTCGTGAAATAGCAGACTATGTGTACTTACAACTTTTGAAGCGCTCGGAGCAACGCAAACAGGAGTTGAAGAAAATTGCGGCAATCCGTTTTGCGCAAAGTTATGCGCCGGAAGCATTCGCAGGTTATCTGGATACCAACCGGCGCGGTGTGGTGGAGCTGAAACGTCTGCCGGATGAGTCCGACCCTATGCTGGCCAGAATGGCACCGCTGCGGGTTCAGGACCAACTGTTTTTTGACCGCTTGCAAAGTCAGTATGAGGGCTTTAACGCCAAAACCGACGAAAGTTATCACAGCTGGCAAAAAGAAACCTTACCTGAAGTAGCAGCGGCCAGAGAAGCCAGAAACGCTGCCGTGGTGCAGGGGATTCTGGGCGCAGTCCTGGTGGGCGCGGCGATCGCCAATTCCGATGCAGATTCCACTTCGTCACAAATCCTCACCGCCGGGGTGGGTATCGGCGGTGCGCTGCTGATTAAAAACAGTTTGGATAAAAGCGCTGAAGCCAGAGTGCACAAGGCGGCCATTGATGAAATGGGGGCTTCTTTGGATATCGAAATGAGTCCACAGGTCATCAAGTTAAATGACGAGAATGTTGAGTTACAGGGGACTGCCCAGGAGCAATACCAGCAATGGCAGGCACATCTGCACAAAATTTATCAGATGGAGCAAACCCCTGACCGGCAGCTGTGATTTATGCTAGACGAACAAATTCGGCAAAGCCGACAGGCGTCCAGCCTTGGCCGCAAAAAAGCCCTGCTGATAGCCGGACTGATTGTGGTGCTGTTGCTGTTGGCGCTGTTTTTAATCCGCGGGCTGCAAAGCCATCCCGTAACCGAGACCGTTGCGCAACAAGACGTTGATCCACAGGTTCAGGAGCAAGCCCGGCGGGCCTTTAAGCAAGCCTTGCTGGTATTTGAACAGGACATTGACCCTGTGCTGCAGCAGCCGCAGCTGATCAACTGGCAAAAAGCACAAGTGGCATCACTGCAGGCTGACAAACAACAGGCGCTGGCTGATTTTGCGGCTGGCGACTCGGTGTCTGCGCTGTCGCGTTTGGCTAAGATCAGCGATGCAGCCCTGGCATTACAACAACAATGGCATGCCGCTTATCAACAGAAACTGACAGAAGCGCAGCTAGCCTTTGCTGAGGGCCGTATTCGTCAAAGTCAGTTATTGCTTAATCAGGGCGGACACATACAGTCGCATGGGGCGCAGGCCGAGGCTTTGCAACAACGTTTGGATGTGTTTGCACAGGTGGAACAGTTGCTCAAGGATGCGCAGATAGCCGAGGCAGAAAATGATCTGGGCAAACAGGTTGCTTTGTTGGAACAGGCCAAGTCTTTGGACCCGGCCCGGCATGAACTGGATAAGCTGCTGTCAGATGTAAAAACCAGATGGCGGGATCTGCAGTTCAGCAATCTGATTGAACAGGGCTTTGATTTACTCAGGCAAAATGACCTGCAAGGGGCGACAACCAAGCTGGAGCAAGCACGTAAGCTGGATTCGCAGCGCCCCGAAACCAAGGTGTTGGCCACCCAGATACAGGCAACGTCGCAAAGTCAGGGCCTAACTCAATTGCTTGAACAGATACAGGCCGCCACTGTGGCGGATAACTGGCAGCAGGTGGCAGTTTTAACCAGCGCAGGGCTTAAGCGTTTTCCCAACCACCAACAGCTTTTGCAAAATCATCAACTGGCCGGGCTGATAAACAAGGCCAGTGACCGACTCAAACAATTTATGGCCGACCCGCAACGGCTGCAGGACAGCGGCATTGCAGATGCAGCCAGGCAGGCGCTTGTGGAATACCAGACACTTGGTCAATACAGTTTTAACCTGACCATGCAGATGCAAAGCCTTGAGCAGGCCTTAACAGATAACAGTCAGGCGGTAAGTCTGAATCTGCAATCCGATGGCAAGACTCAGATTCAGGTGGTCGGCGTGGGTCAAGTCGGCCAAGTTAGCGAACGCACCCTGCAATTACCGCCGGGGGACTATGTGCTACTGGGGAGTCGCGAGGGATACAGAGACAAAAGATTACCGGTGCATTTGCAACCCGGTGGGCAGGCTGTCACCTTGATATTGGTGTGTGATGAACGAATTTGATTTAAAGGTAAAACAACAAAAGCGCAGTTATGCCCTGTGGATGTTGCTAAGTGGCGCGTTGGTTGTGGTGATTATCGGTTTGGTGCTGATCTGGTCACTGCTGGTCAGGGGCCATGCTGTGGTGGTGTCACCCGAGCAGGCGCAGGCCAGCCAGCAGTTTGAGGTGCAAAACGGCTGGGGCTTTTTTGTGGCAGACAAACTCTATGTATTATCCACACAGCTGTCTTTTCAGGCTAAAGCCAGGGATTTTGAGCCCAGAATCATTCAAGTGGACACTACCAGCCCCAAGCTGTTATCTGTGGTGCTGGAGCCCAGTCCCGGCACCTTAAGTGCTGCGGTCAGTAATGGTGACAGCGAGACAGCCTGGTATCTGGATGAAGAACTGGTGCACCTTGGCCCGGATTGGCAACAGCAGCTTAAGCCCGGGCACTATACTCTGCGTGTGGACAGCCCTTATCATCAGCCTTTTCAGCAATCCCTTGAGATTGTCAGCAATAAACGCGCTGAACTGAACTGGACCCTCAGCGAAATCAGCGGTGAGCTGCTGATCCAATCCGTGCCGGAGCACGCCGGGTTAACCCTGAATGGCGAAGTATTGGGGCCTACTCCACAAACATTGCGCCGCCAGGGAGGCAAGTATCAGGTCAAGCTGACATTGCCAGGTTATCAAAGCCTGGAAGACGAAGTTGCATTGACCACCGCAAGGCCTAAGGAGGTGCGCAAGTACCTGCTAAAACCGCTGGAAGCCACGCTTAATCTGGATCTGCAACCAGAGGGAGGGCAACTTCTGATTGGTGGCAAGCAGGTGGCTACCCAGGGCACGCTGTCTTTAGCCGCTAATCAATCGCACCAGTTGCTGTACCAAAAGCCGGGGTATTTTAGTCATAGTCAACAAATCCGCCTTAAACCTGGTGAACAGCAGGATCTTGCTATTCAACTGAAGCCCGAAAAAGGTAAGGTCGTGGTGAAGGCCAGCCCCGAGGCCAGGGTGTATCTGGATGGCAAAGACATGGGGTTGACGCCCTGGCAGCAGCAATTACCTGCCCTAAGTTATCAGCTCGAGCTGACCCGGCCCGGATACCGCACCCAGCGCCACAGTATTAAGCCCTCCAGTCAGTCGGTGACTCAGGTGGATGTGCAGATGCTCACCGAGTACCAGGCCAGGCGCAAGGAAGGTAAACCTACAGTGGCCAGCCAACTTGGGATAGAGCTGGCCTTGATGCAGCCTGGCCAGGTATTGATGGGCTCAGCGGATAATGAAAAAGGGCGGCGTCGCAATGAATTTCAGCGTCAGGTCAGTTTGAGTAAAGCCTTTTATGTCAGCCGCCATGAAATCACCGAAGCGCAGTTTGCCGCTGCCACGGGCAAATCCCTGCAAAGCCACTTACCGGTGTCCGATGTCAGTTGGTTAGAAGCGGCGGCGTTCTGCAATTGGCTGAGTGAGCAGGAAGGGCTGCTGCCCTTCTATCAATTGGACAGAGGGCGTTATCTGGGGTTTGACCCAACCAGCCATGGTTACCGGCTGCCTACTGAAGCAGAATGGGAATGGCTGGCGAAAAAAGCGCAGCGCGCTACCGAAACCCAGTTTGTATGGGGCGATAATGAGCGGATTCCCAAGGATGCTGGCAATTTTGCTGATGAGAGCCTTAAAGGCAGTCAGACCTTCTATCTGAAGGACTACCAGGACAAGATGGCGGGCAAGGCCCCGGTAGGGCAATATGCCAGAGACAGAGCGGGGTTATTCGACCTGGCGGGCAACGTCAGCGAATGGGTGCATGACTGGTATAGCAACCAGCCACCAGATGGAACATTGCAAGTGGACCCTTTTGGTGCATCAAGCGGCTCAGCCCATATTTATAAGGGGGCGAACTACCAAAGCGGCCGGTTAACCGAACTGCGTAGCGCCTGGCGTGAGCCGTTAAATAGTAGCGCCCCTTTTGTCGGCTTTCGGATTGTGCGCTATGTGGGGAATGAACCATGAAACGAATAAAGCAACTACTGATACTGGTTACCGCCCTGCTCGGTCTGGGCGTCACCCTGTATGCCGCAGGTCAGGCCATTGGTCTGGACTCTCCCACCACTTTTCCGGTAGATATCTGATATGCAATCCACTACTAAATTGCTGAGTCGTCCTTTTCTTTGGTCTTTGTTGGTATTAGCTCTGAGTATTATTGTGGTGCAGATGTTCTACGCCACTGTTGTTTCCCCTATTGCCGAGAATGCCCTGACAGCAGGGGGTTCGGCAGCCTCGCGCGGCTTTTTTGTGATTATCAAAGATGCCGAACAGCAGGTTTGTATCATTGCCATGTTGTGGTGCAGTTACCTGATTCTGGCTAAGGCCTGGGCACTGACTCAGGCCCAGCCGCTGTTCCGCCTGGACTTTCTTGCCGGTCAGGCAGAACAGGGGGAACTGGACCTGCCCAAAGCCTTGAATGAGTTGGAGCAGAGTCAATACAGTGAGCAGCCGCTGCTGCAAACCTGGATCATCTGTATCCGCCGTTATTTGCATACCCAGGATGTACAGAATGCCTCTGATGCTATTCAGGCCAGTGTTGAATCACTGGCGGTCAGGCTGGAGTCGGGGAATTCCATGATTCGTTACCTGATATGGGCCATTCCCTCCATCGGCTTTATTGGCACGGTGCGCGGCATTGGTCAGGCACTGGCGCAGGCCGATGAAGCATTGGCCGGTAACATTGCCGGCATGGTGGATAGCCTTGGGGTGGCTTTCAACTCCACTCTGGTGGCGCTGTTTATCAGTATTTTCTTAATGTTGCTGCTGCATTGGCTGCAGCATCTGCAGGATGCCATGGTGGTTGAAACCCAGGCGCACTGTGAAAAGTACCTGCTTAAACACTTGCATGCCTGAGGCTAAGCCGTGCTGAAACGCCGAGACGCAGCAGGTTTTAACCTGGCTTTTTTGGATGTGATGGCCTGTGGACTGGGTGCGGTGATCCTGATTTTTATGCTGGTTAAATTCAATGCTGCCACCTCCACACCCAGTGACGAAGAAACGCGTTTACAGGCAGAGATTGCCCAGCAGCAAGCCCTGGCAGAGCAACTGACGAGGTTGTTGGACAATAACAATCAGCAATTAACTGACACACAACGTGCAGCCGATAGCAAGCAGATGCAGATAGATGCGCTGAGTGAGCAGGCTCGTCAAACTCAGCAGGCCGCCGCAGATAAAAGCGCCGTGCTGGCCAATCTGGAAAAGGCCGTGGCCGCGGCAGCGCCTAAACAGGCTGATGATCCGCTAGCGCTCAAGGGTAAAGGTGAAGAACGCTACCTGCTTGGCCTTAAAGTAGAAGGGCGACAGATTGGTATTTTGCTGGATAACAGTGCCTCCATGGCCGATGAGAAGCTGATCGATATTCTACGTTACAAAGTGAGCAGCAACGCCGAGCGGCAAACTGCGCCAAAATGGCAACGCAGCAAACGCGCCGCCAAGTGGTTGCTGGCCCGGCTTCCAGCCGAGGCCAAGGTGACCCTGTTTGCTTTTAATCAGCAGCCAACCCAACTTGGACCCAGTGCGCAGTTGGCGGCAAACGACGCTAAGGCGCTGGGACAACTGGCTCAGCAAATCGATCAATTGGTGCCAGAGCAGGGCACTAACCTGCAGGCGGCGCTCATGGCCATCAAGCAGGCGAATCCGGCCATGGACCACTTGTATATTATTACCGATGGCTTACCCACCCTGGGAGTGCAGGACGCGCAGCTTAAAAAACTCCGTCAATGCCCCTCGCTGTATAGTGGTGGCAGCACCATAGACGGTAATTGCCGGTTAATTCTGTTCGGCCACTCAGTGCGCCAGGCGGCCTTTCAGAATGTCAGTGTGAATGTGGTGCTGATGCCGCTGGAAGGTGACCCTGATGCCGCCCAGGCCTACTGGAACTGGACATCCAACAATGGCGGTATGCTGTTAAGTCCGGCCGAGGGCTGGCCATGAGACCAAGACGGCCATTACTGGAAATCTTTACCCTGTCTTTTCTGGACATTATTTCCTGCGCGTTTGGCGCCATTATCATGTTGGTATTGCTGGCAAAAAATGGTCAGGAAGGGGAGTATTTTGATCTGTCGGTGCTCAGCCAACTGGTCAGTCAGCTAGGTCAGGCAGAGGGCACCGTTAGCCGCTTAAACCAGCAGGTAAGTGATTCCCAGCTCGCCCTGCAACAAGCCAGCCAACAGCAAGCGAGCCTTGAAGATCGCCGCAAGCAACTGGAAACCGAACTCAGTGCCGCCAAGGACAAGGTGCAGCAACTGGCCTCTACCGCACAGGGGCTGCAATCGGTACTTGAATCCAGGCAACGGGCGGCGACAAGCAGTGGTGACGCCAAAGAGCGTGATGAAGAGGTGGGGGGGATCCCGGTAGACAGTGAGTATGTGATTTTTATTGTCGACACCTCTGGCAGTATGAAGTCCATCTGGGGGCGGGTGATGCAGGAAATGGATAATATACTCAGCAGCCACCCTAAGGTCAGGGGCTTTCAGATTATGAATGATATGGGTGATTATCTGCTTAGTGCCAGTGCTGGTGGCTGGCGTCCTGATACCCCATCCAGCCGCAAAGCCATGCTGTCTGCTCTGTCTGGCTGGAACAGCAATTCCAACAGCAGCCCGGTGGAAGGCCTGGAAGTGGCCCTAAGTACTTACGCCAGGAAAACCGACAAACTGGCCATTTATATTTTTGGTGACGATTATACCGGCGGCTCTTATGACGCCGTGATAGAAACCCTGAACCGCTTAAATACCGATAAGAATAGTGGTAAACGTCTGGCCCGTGTGCACGCGGTAGGCTTTCTGACCAACAGCCGCAACGCCAAATTCAGCACTTTGATGCGGGCCGTGACCCGCCAGAATCGCGGCAGTTTTCTGGCCATGCCTCTGTAACAGCACTGGGACAGCTACAGGTATAAAAAAGGCCCTGCATCAGGGCCTTAAAACCAGCTAGATGGAACATCAGTTAACGGTCAGTTTACCGCCTTTGCCCAAGCCGCCTTCCACATTCTGCGCTTTATAATGACGCAACGATTTAACCATATGGTTATACGAATCGGCGAATGCTGCGGTGATGACCTTGCCTTCCGGGGTGTCTGAGAAGCCACCCGCACCGGCGAACATACCAAACCAGGCACCGCCAAACAGGCTAAAGTCCCAGTTTTTGGCATTACCTACGGAAGAGGATACCTGCACCCCCGAGCGATTATCGATTAATAACAGGGTAGTGGCGGCCTCGTTACTTCTGGCACCACCGGCAACCGCACCTACCCATCCGCCGATGAGGCCACCCATACCACCGGTTTTTTCCGAAAACTGGATTGAGGGTTGCATAGTGTAGTCGGCTGCCACTAACTGACCTTTGCCAAAATTGCTGCCGTCGCGTAATTCGCCCGAGTTCATCAGTTCGCGCTCTGCCGTCATGGCTGACATGGTTCTGCCGCGTTCTACAATCACAAAGCAGTTGGATTGTTGAATCATAGTGCGCAATACCGGCAAGGTACTGCCCAGGTTAGGGTAATGATTGCGGTAGGTGTACCACCAGGCTTCGTTCTGGTCTTCGAACACTGACATAGTGCCCAGAGGGGCATCACATCTCTCCAATGCGCTGTTATTGCCTTCGGCATTGGCACCGCCGGCGCCACCGGTTACCGTGTTACCACTGGAACCGCCCAGGGTGGGATTGGTACTCATACAGCCGCCGAGCAGACCGGCCAGAATCAGCGCCAGGCTGGCCTTTATCAGTTTCCTGCCACCAATTAATTTAATGGACATCATTCTATCTCCTTGAAACCATGTGAAAATTTCGGTCAGCATCATAGACCGGTGGTGTTTGTTTGTCCATCTTGGCTGGGGTCGGGCCGTGGAAAAGCATGGGAAAGCATCACCAGGCCCGAAGTTGAGCCTGATGATTTTGCTGGTGAGTAAGGCGTTTAGTCTTCTTTTTACGCCGCATTGCGCGACGGCCAGTCAGGGTCTCAGTCGATCATGACTAGTTTGGGCATGCTGTAACGGCGCAGCATTGCATTTTGGGTATAGCGACTTAAATGCCCAGTAGCGATTCTTTGGTAATTAACTGGATTGAACCCAGCATGGATCTGACCGCATCACCCAATGCATCATTTTTCAACGCCAGATCCCGGTGTTGTTCAAATAGCTTGTTGTATTGCTCAATTTTACTGCCCAATGAGTTCCAGGCTTGCTGCTTGGCGGAGGCGGGCCAGGATTCCAGTTCAATTTTGCTCGACTGCAACTGGCTGGAGAAAATATTCATGGCGGCTACCACGCTGTTGCGGGTCTGGTCGTTGATATTGGCTGTGGTGTAGGCTGATAATCCAGACGCCCAGGTGGCGGCATTTTTCAGATGACGGTAGTAATCTTTCAATGCATCTTCATCAAACTCATCCACATCGAATTCGTAGTTGCGGTCCTTACGCACTGTGGTCACAGAGCGGCTTTCCACATATACCGCTGGCGTCACCTGAGTCTTGGATGGCAGGCTGGCACTGTTGGTGGCTTGTGGCGTGGCATCATCGTCACCCCCTACCTGCAGACGCCCACCTTTACCCAAGCCGCCTTTGACTTGCTGGGCACGGTAGTTACGCAAGGATTTGACCATTTGGTTATAAGAATCGGCAAAGGCTGCGGTGATAATTTTACCTTCCGGGGTATTGGTAAAGCCGGATGCGCCACCGCCCAGGCCGCCGCCAATAAAGCCGCCCAGCAGATTAAAATCGTAATTCCCGGCATTGCCTATGGAGGCAGAGACCTGCACACCGGAGCGGTTGTCAATCATCAGCAGCGTGGTGGATGCTTCATTTTTACTTAAGCCACCGCCCAGAATGGCGCCAAATGAGCCGAGCAAGGCCCCGCCAATGGCTTTGATCCCTTCGGTGCCCTGGGCAGAAAAGTGAATTTCCGGGCTCAGGGTATAATCGGCGGCTACCATTTGTCCGCCGCCGATATTGCTGGCGCCGCGCAACTGCCCAGCCTGCATCAGTTCCCGCTCACGGGTCATGGCATCCATGGCACGACCACGTTCCACTATCACAAAGCAGTTGGACTGCTGGATCATCAGGCGAATCACCGGAATGGTACTGCCCAAGTCAGGATAACGACGGCGGTAATCCTGCCACCAGGTCAGGTTTGTGTCTTCAAAAACCGATAAGGTACCCAGCGTTTCGTCACAGCTTTCCAGTTGACTGTTGTTACCTGCGGCATTGGCACCACCGGCAGCCCCGGTGACCGTATTGCCGCTGGAGCCGCCCATGGTCGGGTTGGTGCTCATACAGGCGCTAAGCAGTGTACCGGCAGCCAGCGCCATCAGTGTCCTACTACTAAGTTTAAATTGCATGTCTCTTTTTCCTTAAAACCGAAGGTGAACGAAAAAGAGTCTAGGGGGTAAAAAAAACCGCTGTCTACGCCCTGCACAGGCAACTGATGCAAAGGGCGGCTTAACTGAAGCTAAGTTGGCTAAATGGAATCCCGCAGGCGACCCAGATGGTAAAAGGCCCATAATCCCAGTCGTCGGCAGGCGGCCAATGGAAAATGCGGCAGCGGTGACTGCATAAAGGGTAAGTCTGGCAAGCTTGTGTCGCCTGCCACCCGCTGGGCCAGACGCTTACCAGCCTGACTGGCAAAAGACAGCCCGGAGCCGCAATAACCCATAGCATAAAATACCTGCCCTTGATCATCAGCCTGACAAATACGCGGGTAATCGTCCAGCGATACACTGACCCAGCCACTCCAGAAATACGCCACTTTGATGCCACTTAGTGCAGGTAGGGTGTCGGTGAGTGCGTTTAGCAATCGAGCCTGGTACACCGGGTGATTGGCATGCTTGCCCTGAATCGCGCCCCGCCCGCCAAACAATATGCGGTTATCCGGCAGCAAACGATAGTAGTATTTCAGGGTGCGGGTATCCATGGCCATCAGGCCGCTTTTCAGACCACTGGCAGCCAACTGTGCATCACTCAGTGGTTCGGTCACGATGATACTGGACAATACCGGAAAATGTCGCCCATCAACGGCTGTAAAGAAGCGGTTTGCGGTATACCCATTGGTGGCAATCACCAGTTTATTGGCGCGTAATGTGCCATTGGGGGTAGTCAGCAACAGTTTACCGTTGTCCCGTGCAATCCCCTGCACTGGTGACCCCGTTAATACCTGCGCACCGGCTTGCTCAGCAAGCCTGGCATAACCCAGCGCCAGCTTCAGTGGTTGCACGGCAAAGCTATAAGGAAAGTGCAACGCGCCATGGGCCTGTGGGCTGTGTAAAAATTCCGCCTGTAATTGCTGGGCCGGAATAAAGCGCACCGGGTCCTGATACCTGGCGGACAATAATTCCGCCTGCTGTTGCAACTGCTCTACGGCATGGGTTTTATGGGCAATTTTCAGGTAACCGCCATGGCTCTGATCACAGGCAATGTTGCCTTGTTCAATCAGACTCTGAACGGTATCAATACCCTGGCGGTACTCGGCATAAATGGCTTTCGCTGTGTGTTCGCCCCACTTTTGTTCCATCTGGCTGAACGACAGCCTGCCCGTGCCATTGAGCACAAAGCCACCATTACGACCGCTGCAGCCCCAGCCAATCTGATTGGCATCCAATACGGTGGCTTTTATGTCATGCTGTTTGGCCAGATGCCAGGCGCAGGAAAGCCCGGTATATCCGGCGCCGATAACTGCCACGTCTGTATTTTGATCGCCTTCCAGGGGATGCAAAGGAACTGGCTCAACCTGACTGGCCCAGTAAGAATTTGGGTAAGCTTGGCCCTGGCCGGGGCTTTTATCCCGTAACGGATCGTAGAAGTGTTGTGTGTGCATAAATCAGGAGTTACCCAGGCTAATTAAACTCAGTTTTGTTTAAAAAATCAGCAATGAAAGGGCTGTTATGATGTAAAGGGTGGCAGTTATCGCGCTGGCGTTTGTCAGGACTAAAGTCCGACCCACTGTGGGTTGGGCTTCAGCCCAACAATGCTGAAGTGTGACGGACCTTTTATTATCAAAAGATAAAAAACATCGATATATCAAAGCACTAGGTCAACACTTTGCCTCACGCCTGCCCAAACTTAAGTAGCATTTCCGCCGCCACACAGTCACACTGGGTGCCACAAATAGGGCAAACATAGCCTTCGTTGTCGCAGTTTTCCTGCCACTTGCCAGGATGCTCCTTAATCAGTTCACCACCGCACTTAGTAAAGTATTTAAACGCACTGTTGCCCGGGCTTTGCATCCAAATATGAGCAAGACCAGCCCTGGCACCCTGTTTAGCCGCTTCTCGAACAGATAGCTTAAGCATTTGTGAGCCTATTCCTGCGGCGCGGTATTGGCTGTCTACGGTGTTGCACTTGAAGTAACACACCTGGTTTTCAGGCAAACCCCATAAGGTCGGACTGCACCATTTGTCGGTCTGCCAGTTGCCTGCTGCCCAGGTAATACGAAAGCCAACCAGCCTTTCACCATCCAATGCCACCCAACTTGCATTGATATTGTTTACCAGACCGGCCTGGTGATAAGCCTGCAGAGCGGGCAGATCCATGTAATTATCACCATGCACGCTGTTGGCCAGGGTCAGCAAACGGGCAAAATGATCCTGATGTAGGGGGAGATATTCGATTGTGCTCATTTTTTCTTATTGGTCTGAATGTTCAAACTCTGTAAATGCACATCCAGTGCTTCCACAGAAATACGGATCTCGGCCACGGACAGCCATAAGGACCACAGCAACAGAATCAGACTGACGCCAAAGATCCAGCTTCCAGCCAGTTGATAATTAAGGTAAATAGCCAGCATGGACAATACACAGAGGAAAAAACTGGCCACACCCGACTCCTGCATACGCTTAATCAGTTGAATGCGCTTACGCAGGTTGGCAATCTGCTTATGGGTGCTGTCGCTGCTGTCTTCAAAGTTGCGGATGATGCTGGCCAGGGTCACAAATCTGTTGGTGTAAGCCAGTAGCAACAGAGAAATAGCCGGAAACAGCATAGCTGGGGTGGTAAGGGTAATATTCATGTGATGTCAGGCTCAGAAGACGGCGTCCTGCAGGAATTTCAACATGGCCGCCTTGGCCTTGTCCATATCGGCGAAAATCCTGTCCTGAATATCGGACTGAATGTTGCTTTGTCTGCGGACCTGCGCCAGTTGATTAATACCAACCGGCGATTGAATGCAATACGCATCGCCTACACAGCCAAGTTTCAGGCATTCTTCGTAGGCTTTTTGCAAATTACTGGCGGCATCAGGAATGGCGGCCTGGTAATCCGTACAATCGGCAATATAGATCCAGGGACTGCCTTGCAGTTGCTTGGCCAGCACCAGTAGCTGGCTCAGATAATTTTTGCTTAAGCCTGTGCCAATCACGCCTGACACTTTAGCCAGCAACAAAGGCCCTTCAGTCTGTAACTGATAGCTGCCGTATTTGTCGCTCTTACTGAAAACCTGGCTCATTTTTGTACCTGAAAGCCTTGTTCCTGCCAGCCAGGCATATCCCCTTCAAGCATCGAAATCTGCTGAAAACCCTGTTGCTGCAACTGTGCGGCGGCCAAACCTGCTCTGCGTCCGGAGCGGCAATAAAGTACCAAATGACGTTGTTGTTGCCCCTGCAATAAGTGCAGATAGTCTGTCACGGCATCATGGGGCAGATTAACGGCACCCGGTACATGTCCCTCGGCAAACTCCTCAGGGCTGCGCACATCCACTAACACCAATTGTGGCAGGGATGCATGCACTTGCTGAGCTGTCAGCTTGTCAAAGCGGGCTTCGTCAGCGCCGGCCAGGGTGCAAAACAATAAAAGTAACAGGGGGATAAGGCGCATAGCTGAACCTCCAATTTGCCTGCAGTTTAAACCCAATGCCGGGGTTGAGTACAGAGGCTTCAGTTTTTATGCAGGCTCTAGGGGCTGTTTATCTTGCAAGTATAGATTTTGTTCAAATTCAGCCCCTTCGGGTCACGACGCCGGACGGCAGGCCTAGTGGGCCTAAGTTAAAGCCCGGCAATACGCTCTAATATCTGTAGCTTTCTTCCTTAAACGGGCCCTGCGGATCCACCTGAATATAGTCGGCCTGCCTGGCAGTGAGCTTCGTCATCACACCGCCAAAGCCTTCCACCATATATCTGGCGACTTCCTCGTCCAATTGTCGGGGCAGCACTTCAACCCGTAATAACCTGGCTTTATCTGTATTGTTTAAATTGGCATAGCCCTGCCTGAATAAATGGATCTGAGCCAGCACCTGATTGGCAAATGAACCGTCCATCACCCTGGACGGATGGCCGGTGGCATTGCCCAGATTCACCAGCCTGCCTTCGGAAAGCAGCAGCAGATGGTCACGGCTGTTATTGCTGCGGTAAATTTTATGCACCTGAGGTTTGATTTCTTCCCAGCGCCAGTTGCTGCGCATAAAAGCGGTGTCAATTTCGTGGTCAAAGTGGCCGATATTGCATACCACGGCGCCGGCCTTGAGACTTTTGAGCATATTGGCGTCACACACATCCAGGTTGCCGGTGCAGGTAACCACCAGGTCAATACTTTGCATCAGAACCTGGTCGACATCCTCCAGTTGCCCGGTGTTTTGCCCCATGCGATAGGGCGAAACCACTTCATAGCCATCCATGCAGGCCTGCATGGCGCAGATTGGGTCAATTTCGCAGATCCTGACGATCATGCCTTCCTGGCGCAGTGACTGAGCAGAGCCCTTACCCACATCACCATAACCAATCACCAGCGCTTTTTTTCCTGCCAGCAGGTGATCGGTGGCCCGTTTGATGGCGTCATTCAGACTATGACGACAGCCATATTTGTTGTCATTTTTAGACTTGGTTACCGCATCATTGACATTAATGGCCGGTACCCTGAGTTTGCCCTGTTTCAGCATCTGTTGCAGACGGTGTACACCAGTGGTGGTTTCTTCGGTAATCCCATGTACGCCATCCAGCACTTGTGGGTATTTGTCGTGCAACATGGCGGTTAGATCGCCGCCGTCATCCAGCACCATATTGGCCGCCCAAGGCGTGCCGTCCCTAATAATGGTTTGTTCCAGACACCAGTCATATTCCACCTCGGTTTCCCCTTTCCAGGCGAACACCGGCACGCCAGCCGCAGCCATTGCCGCTGCCGCATGATCCTGAGTGGAAAAAATATTGCAGGATGACCAGCGCACTTCTGCGCCTAGTGCCATCAGGGTTTCTATCAGCACCCCGGTTTGAATCGTCATATGAATGCAGCCCAGAATTCTGGCACCTGCCAGCGGCTGCTCGGCTTGATACTTGTCGCGAATGGCCATCAGGGCCGGCATTTCCGATTCGGCAATGGCCAGTTCCTTACGGCCCCATTCGGCCAGAGCCAGATTGGCTACCTTGAAATCTCCCTGTGCTGACAGACTGCTTCCCATCTTTGGTTCCCCTTTGATTGATAAGGTAAAAGTGGCGTGTCTGTTAGCATGGTATGGAATCTGGCAGCTTTCAAATAACGGGCTTATTTTCTCTGAATCGTCTTGCAAAGCTGTGCAATGCCGTCGACCAGGCGCAATGAAAAGCGATGCAGTTTATCCGGGTCGACGCTGACAAGATCGGCTTCCTGCAAGCTTAAGGTGTTTAGCCAGGGTTGCCAGTGGCTGACAAACTGCTCCCGGGGCTGGTCGAAAGCGGCGACAATCAACTGGGGTTTGCGTGCCAGTACCCCTTCCATGGTCACTTCTGGGTAATCGGAAGGGGCATCGGCAAAGATGGATTGGCCATTGCATATTTCCAGCATACGGCTGGCCCAGGCATTGGGGCCAACACTCATCATGGGCTTGGCCCACATATAATAAAACACCCTCACCGGCTCGGCATCAGCGTAGCGGGCTCTGGTGGCCGCCAGCTGGTTTAGATAGTTCTGCGCCAGTGACTGTGCCAATTCCTGTTTATCTAACAGCTTGCCCAGTGCCTGTAATTCACTGGCGATATCCTCTGGTTGTTGCGGGCCGGAAAAAAACAGATTCAAACCAAGGGTTTGTAAACGCTGAATATCCTGTGGTTTATTGCCCCCCTGCCAGACCAGAACCAGATCAGGCTTGAGGCGCATCAGGGCCTCAAAATCCACGCCCTGATAATTGGCCACCCGCGGCAAGGCCTTGGCGGCTTGTGGGTAGTCACTGAAATCACTGGCGGCCAGCAGCTTATGCTCAGACTGCAGCGCGTATACCAGCTCGGTCGTATGTGGGGCCAGACTGACAATGCGTTCTGCCGCTGCTACCGATTGTGCCAGCAATAACAGGCAAAGGGCTCGGTAAAACAAGGTCATAGGCTTTTCCTTAGCAACCACTGGCCGGTTAGAATGAACAGACACATCAGCACCAGCATAGCCTGGGTTTTTACAATGGCCGCTTTGGTGCGTTTAATATCCTGCGGGGCGGCTTCGCGTTCACCGCCACATTTAGGCAGGCGGATTTTCTGCCCCTGATAAAAGGCCGGCCCCCCCAACTGTATGCCCAGCGCTGCCCCTGAATACACCAGCAATGTGGTGCGGCTGGTGCGTATGCTGTCGCGCTGAATACTGGCTTTCCCTGGTTTTTGCAGCATCAACAGTATTAACATGGCAAATCTGACCGGCAACCACTGCAACCAATGGCATAACCTGGCAATGGGCGCACCAAAATAGCGAAAGTCCGCCACACGTACATTCCAGACCTGGCTGAATTCGTACAGTAACCTGTAACTGAAAGCGCCTAAGCCCCCTAACAGCAAATACCAGAACAGCACCGCGGCGTACTGGTGATAAAATCTGAGCAGGGCCGCTTCAATGACCGCTTTGCTCAGACCCATCAGGGTCAATTGTTCGGTCTCCCGCAATAACAGCGGCTGGGCCAGGTTGCGCGCCAGGGATTTTTTATTGGCCATCAGCGCTAGCTGAATCTTATCCAGCTTGTTCAGTACTGGCTGATAACTCAGGGCGATAAGCAACAAAAACGCATCAAAGAAAGCCGGAAACTCGGCCAAATAAACAAACAAGCCGATACAGACCAGGATGGGGGCCAGCAACACTAAAGGTGCGAGCGTGCCGGAGAGCATTTGCTGGCCTTTGCTATGACCTCGGGGATTCACCTTTTTGGCCATGCGGCTGGCCAGCAGACGGAAAAAACTCAGCGGATGATATCGCACTGGCCATATCCACAGCTTTTCCAGTATCACGACCAGTAGCAGCAGCCAGATGGGTTGCACTAAGGGATGCAGGAAAAGCTCTATGCGCATGGTGAGTTACTTTGATTCCGCCAGGGTTTTGATCATATCCATCACCAGATTGGCCGAGTTTTTGGCGGCTTTTTCCAGATACTGATCAAAGGATACTTTGGAAGTGGTGCCGGCTATATCGGACAAGGAGCGAATCACCAGAAAAGGCGTATCCAGCATATGGGCGGTCTGGGCAATGGCCGCCCCTTCCATTTCCACGGCTTTCATATCCGGGAATTTAGCACGAAGCTGGGCGGCGGCATCATCGCAACCGATAAAGGCATCGCCGGTACAAATCAGACCGGTGCGAAAATTGACATGCAGCACATCGCCAGTGGCATGCTCGGCGGCGGCGATCAGCCGTGGATCACAGGCAAAACGGGCAGGCATACCGGCCACCTGACCTGGCTGGTAGCCAAAGTGCGTCAGGTCGGCATCATGGTGCAGCACTTCACTGCCAATTACCACATCGCCCACTACCAGATCGCTGTCAAAACCGCCGGCAGAGCCGGTGTTAATCACAAAGTTCGGTGCAAACTGGTCGATCATCAGGGTGGTGGCCACCGACGCCGCCACTTTACCAATACCGCATTTAACCAGGATCACTTCCACGTCATGCATGGTACCGTCATAAAAGTCCAGATGGGCATGGCGGGTGTGGTTAATGTTTTTCAGGGAATCTTTTAAAAGCGCAACTTCCTGATCCATTGCGCCCAGAATGGCTATTTTCATGGCTGTACATCTAAATAATCAATGGCCGCTAGTGTAATAACTTGGGCCGGTGTGTCCAAGGATTAAAAGTGTTTAGTATGTAGATGTCAGTTGGCAGATGCCGGACGGACAACTCCGACTCACTGTCTGTCACAGCTGACCAGAAGCCACAGATCTGTCACTGTGGCAAAAACTATGCTTAATGAAGGAAACAAATTTGCAACCATTAGACATCTCAGCAACCCCACCCACCGTTGCCGAGTTTTTACATTTACGCCAACTGATTGGTTGGGACAGCCTACCTGAACAGGTCGTGACAGCCAGCCTGGCCGCGTCACTGTTTCATTGTACGGTAAGACAGGATGGCCAATTATTGGGTATGGCCCGGGTAGTGGGAGATGGCTATATGTATTTCTATATTCAGGATGTGGTGGTCGGCCCAAGCTATCAGGGACAGGGAATAGGGGCCTTGTTAATGGATAAGGTGGAAGCCTATTTACGCGATGCAGCCGGGCCTGGGGCTACGGTGGGCTTGCTGGCAGCCAGGGGAAAAGAGGGATTTTACCAGCGTTATGGTTATCTTGAGCGAAATGGTGAGGCGCTGGGATTGGGAATGTGCCGATTTGTTCGGTAATGAGCGTGGGGTAATGATTTCGCTGAAGTGCAGCACCAATCAAGGATTTAGTCTGGAATCTCTGCGCACTCTGCGCCTCGGCGGTGCATAGGATTTGGCAGTCAGAACAACGTCACCGAAAAGTCATTAAGACGTCAGCTATTTTAATTTCACTTACCTTAAATTGTGGTCAGTTTGTTTGGCTAAACAGCTTGTACTCAAATGCTGTTATCAGTTTAAGGATTGCTATGGCTTTTACTCTTAAGTGTTTACTAACTATCGCTTTGTCATGCGCAGTGGGCAGTATCGCTGTCGCAGACATCGGGCAACATACGCAACTGGCGCCAGAGGCAAGTGCAACCGAAGCCAAGCTGTCATTCCGGGAGATGCCGCTGCTGGAAACCGCTTTTATTGATACCACCCCCGCGAATCGAAATGATGGCTTAATGGTCGGCGAGTTGGGTGTTGATGGCGGCAACCAAGAGATGATTGTCAAACTTGCAGAGGAAATTGCCGCAGGGAAGCATGGCAAGTATGACAGCCTGTTGATTGCTCACCAAGGCAAGTTGTTATTTGAGTCCTATTATCTGCGTGGCCGGGTAAACTTGCCTCATTTTCAGGCGTCAGCCACCAAAACTTATACCAGTCTGGCATTGGGACGGGCTATCCAGCTTGGCTATCTGAGTATGGCCGACCTGGACAAACCGGTGATGAGTTTTTTACCTGATCTGGACCCGACAAAATTTGTTGAAGGCGTCGAGCGAATCACCCTGAATAACGCGCTGACCATGACAACAGGCATTCGCATCTCCAGAGAGCAGTGGCTAGAACTTGAGAAAAATCCCAGTCAATTAAAAGGTCAGGGGTACATTCAGACCATGTTTGAGCACAGTGCGCCGATTACCGAAGCCTCACAGCAGTTTTTATATGGTACAGGTCCGGATCTGGTGATGCAGGTGATTGAAGCCGTGGTACCGGGCAGTGCCGAAGCCTTTATTAAAGCGGAGCTGCTCGACAAGCTGGGCATTACTAATTATCACTGGCAAACGCACCCAAGCGGCTTGCCGGAAGCCGGCTGGCGCGTACGCATGACATCAAGGGATATGGCCAAGTGGGGGACGTTAGCCTTAAATAAAGGCAAGTGGCAGGGGGAACAGTTGATTCCGCCAGCTTATCTGGCCAAAGCCACCAGTCGTATCCTGTTAACCGGGGATGAGGACTTTCACTATGGTGGTAAAGATACGTCCAACCAGGGCTATGGCTATTTCTGGTGGGGTGCTGACTTAAAAGTGGGGAACAACAGCTATCATGCGGTGAGTGCCCAGGGCGGGCATGGCCAGTTTATTACACTGATTGAGGCGCTAGACCTGATGATAGTGCACACCGCCCATGACAATGATGCCAGCTATCTGCAGATCACCGCTGAGCGAATACTACCGGCTTTTATTAATTAAAAAGGTCGGCTTGTTTAAGCCCTGGGACTTGGTAGAAATGCAAAAGGCGGTACGCAATGCGCACCGCTTTTGTGCTTATCTTAAGGTACTAAGTCTCTCAGACCTTAGAAGTTCATCATAAAGTTAACCCCAAAAGTGCGCGGCGCGCCTTTTAAGAAGGTGTCAGGGGTTAAGCCTGTGGTAGGGAAAAAGCCGACGTTGTAGTCTTTGTCAGCCAGGTTTCTCACCCACAATGCCACTTCCCAGTCTTCGGCTTCCAGTGCAATACGCGCATTGGTCACTGTGTAGCCATCAACCAAGTCATTGTTATCTATGGTCTGGTAGTGCTCACCGGTATTGCTGGCATCCAGCTGTGTACGCAGGGTGAACTGTTCGCTGACAGGCGTGGCATAAACCACTGCCAGGTTCCATGACAGATCCGGCGAGAAGGGCAGATCATTGCCTTCGATGGTGGCGTCTTCACCCTGGAAGTTATCAATTTCAGATGAGATTAATGCACCACCACCGCGGATTTCCAAACCTTCAAGCGGGCTTAATGTAAAGGCCAGTTCAGCACCTTTAATGGTCGCATCGGCAACGTTAGCGCGTACGTTAGTGCTGGCACCGGCGACCATCAGCTTGGCGGTGGACTGATAGTCCTCAAAGTCGTAATTGAACAGGTTGACTTCAGCGCTTAGCAAACCATCGTCAGAGCGGTATTTGGCACCTAACTCATAGGCCACCAGGGTTTCCGAGTCGATAGGCAGCGCTTCCTGGGGAGTCAGGATCGTCGAACCGTCGAAGCCGCCAGCCTTATAGCCGGTACTAACTGTGGCGTACAGGCGCCACTGCCTGGCAGGAGTAAAGATACTGCTGACTTTCCAGGTGAATTCGCTGTCATCCAAAGATTCATCAAACCGCAGCGGCGCGTCAGGGGCGATAGGCACACCAATATAAACTTCGCCAGCCGGGAAGAACTTGGGGGGCTTTCCGTATACACCATAAGGGTCGAGGTTTTTAGTCTGACCTTTAAAGGTCACTTCATCGCTGGAATAGCGGATACCGGTTTCCAGGGTAAACCAGTCTACCGGTGTCCAGTCAGAAGAGGCGAACAAACCGAAAGAGTCACGCTCCTGCCGATAGTGGGTACATACATCGGTTTGCCATAAACCGGAGTTTAAGAAACGCAGGTTAGTGGCAAAGTCGATATCGTCTTTAAGCATAAAGGCACCCAGTAACCAGCCGATATTGTCGGCCAGATCACCAGCCAGGCGGGCTTCAAGGGTAAATTGAGAGAAGTCATTCTCAAAACCATAGTCGGCTACTGAGAATGGCAGGTTGTCTGAGGTTTCGTACTGGCGATCAAGGGCTTCATAACCCACCAACAGCGTACCTGTCATACCGGACTCGAAGTCATGTTCCACCTGCAGGTTCAGCGCTTGTTGGTCTGAATCCAGCTTAGGCAGCATATTGGAATACACAGTAAAAGGATCGTTATCCAAGGCCTTGGCAAATTCGATCAGAGCCGGGTCCTGCGGGTTGAGGAAAAAGGCTTTAGACTTGGCATATTCTGCCCAGTTGTCAGCACTGACATCGGGAATGGCCAGCTCGCTGTCGTCTTTACCCAGGGTCAAACGTGCGCTTACCAGCGTGTCGGCCGAGGCTTCCCACTCAGCGGTGATACGTGCCGATTGCCTGTCTGCCCCGCCCCAGTCACCTTGTGCTGTCACTTCTTGTTGTGGAGCAATCACGCCGGGAGCGTAACTAAAGCCGGTGGTAGGGCCAGTACCTAGATGCTGGTAAAAACCGTCTGAGCTTTCATACATACCGGCGACGCGGACCAGAAACGTTTCAGATACCGGCAGATCCACTGCGCCTTCGCCACGATAAGTACCGTAGTTACCCATATCCAGGTCGAGATAACCGCCAAACTCAATACCGGGGCGCTTGCTGAGGATGTTGACTGCTCCGGCAGTGGCATTACGGCCGTATAGGGTGCCCTGCGGGCCTTTTAACACTTCTACGCGTTCGATATCAAAATACTGGCCGTTTAGCAGGCCGTTGGTACCCTGGTATACGCCGTTAACGTGAATGGCGGCGGAGGCAGAACCGTTAGGGTTAAAGTCGTCATCACCGACGCCACGAATGGTTATACGGGGAGAGGACGCGCCAGCGTAGGTTTCGCTGTACACCACCCCTGGGGTATTCAGGGCCAGAGACTCGGCATCGCCGGTACCATTGGCTCTGAGCTGCTTTCTGCTCAGTACATTTACCACACCAGGAATGTCCTGAATGGTCTCGACCTTTTTACGGGCCGTCACGGTAACTGTCTCAATATCAGCAGCGGCTTGCTCTTGAGCCTGCGCGGCAACACTGGTTAAACCTGAGGCTGCAACAAAGGCACTGGCCACGGCTAAAGCTAAGGCTTTTTTACCAAAGTGGCTGGTGGGAGCTTCGTTCTTCATGATGGTTCCTGCTTTTGTGTATTAAAGGTTTCAATATGCCGCGGCATTGTAGGAATTAATTATTACAGTTGTGGGCTTGGTCGGAACGACCAATGAACTGGCGGATTCGACTGCTGGTTTTATGAGCGACAAGGGTAAGAATTTGGACTTGATCTGGCCACGCCTATAAAGATTGGCCCGGTTAGCAAAGTAATGAATCGGCTAAAGTGTTAGGTTTGTATAATGTTGCGCGAAAGGGGCGGCTTTTATTATCGCTATCAGACTGCAACAGGGGCGCTTAGTCGGGAATAGTCAGACTGGTGTCGTATTTAATCCGGTTCATGGAAATCAGGGTGGTAAAGGCTTTCATATTAGGGTTGCTGTACAGCAGTTCCTCACAGAATATTTGGTAAGAGGGCATATCCGGCACCTGTACCAGCAGAATAAAGTCCACTTCGCCGGTGACTTCGTAGCATTGCTTTACCTGCGGCATCAGTCTGAGCTTTTGAATAAACGCGGCATTCAGTTCCCGTCTGTCACTTTGCATCGTCACTTCTACCAGAATATGCAGGCAGGGGCCAAAGCTGTCCGGGTCGAGCAGCGCTACCTGGCGGCTGATCACCCCCTCTTTTTGCAGGCGTTTTACTCGCTTCAGGCAGGCCGGCGCCGACAGACCGACCCTCTCGGCCAGGTGCAGATTGGTAATAGCGGCATCCTGCTGCAATTGGCGTAATATGGCTTTGTCCATCCGGTCGAGAAACATATTTAATTTTTTGTTCAGTAAAAAGAAATAAAGATTAAATCTATATTGGTATTTTGGAAATATCTGTTCGATAGACGCTTTAGAATAAGCGCTCCCCTGCAGTAAAGGAGTGCACATGTTTTCCCGTTTTCCCCATCTACAACCCACCCTGGCTGGTATTGCCCAGGATATTGGCCGGGCCTACTGGACCCTGATTAAGATTATGTTGCCCGCCACTATTGCGGTGAAGCTGCTGGACAGTCTGGGTTTTACCCAATGGCTGGGTGTGGCGCTTGGACCTGTGATGGAGCTGTTGGGATTGCCCAGCGAGCTCGGGCTGGTCTGGGCGGTAACTATGCTGACCAATATCTACACGGGGATGGCGGCGTTTTATACCTTGTCAGTTGGGCAGGAATATACGGTGGCGCAGATCAGTATTCTGGGCTTACTGATGCTGGTGGCCCACTCCCTGGTCATCGAAGGAGCTGTGGCCAAAGCGACCGGGGTAAGATGGCGACTAACCTTGGCGGTGCGTATTGGCAGTGGTTTAATACTGGCGGTGCTGTTTAGCCAGATCTTCAGTCATTTTGGCCTGCTGCAACAACCGGCCCAATTAATGTGGCAACCGCAGGTTAGTGAGCCTGGCTGGCTGGGCTGGGGCTTGGCACAGCTTAAACTGTTGGCGTGGATTTTTGTGATTTTATCCAGCCTGGTGGTGATGATGCGTATTTTGCGCTGGCTGGGGGTTGAACGGGTGCTGCAGCAATTGTTGTCACCGCTGATGCGCTGCTTAACCATAGGTAAGGAAGCATCCAATATTACCATCATTGGTATGTTGTTAGGGCTGTCTTACGGGGCGGGATTACTGATAAACGAAGTGCGCAGTGGGCATATTTCCAAACGCGATACCTTGCTGGTGGTGTGCTTTTTAGGCTTATGCCACAGCCTGATTGAAGATACCTTGTTAATTCTGCTGCTGGGTGCAGACTTAAGCACCATTCTGTGGGGGCGGGTGATTTTCGCCATTGCCCTGATTACCGCCATGGGCCGTATTTGGCTTAAATCCCGCCACTGCCCTGACCCCCTGCCTAATCCTGATAGTTAGCTTGTTACCTACATTTTTTAGACGGTATAAAAGTAAAACCACAGAGGCACAGAGAACACAGAGTGATTGAAAGTGTGGTCACTCTGCTGGCTTTCATTGCTTACTTAGCGCCTTGGCGAGATGCCTTCTATTATTCACCGCCGAGGCGCAGAGAACGCTGAGATTTCAAGGGCATAGATTGAAAGACTTCTGCATTTCTTCGTGCCCTCTGTGTCTCTGTGGTGAAAACGTATCTCATTAAATTAAAGATAACCACAGAGGCACAGAGAAAACAGAATGGTTCAAGGGAATGGTGGTTCTGCTGGCTTTCTTTGCGTGCTTAGTGTCTTGGCGAGATGCCTTCTATTATTCACCGCCGAGACGCAGAGAACGCTGAGATTTCAAGGGCATAGATTGAAAGACTTCTGCATTTCTTCGTGCCCTCTGTGTCTTATATGGACTCCCTCGGTGTTGTCAACGAGATCGCATTGAAAACCAGATCAGATGCGGACTTA
>NZ_BAAAEI010000020.1:0-16860 GCF_039522935.1 Bowmanella denitrificans
GTAAAAGCGTGCGTGCTTATTACGTGTATCCCTCTTGGGGGAGGGAGTCCATACATCTCTGTGGTGATCTATTTTTACTCAACCAGCTCCCCCCAGACTTTGGTGATTTTCACATTGGTTTCGTTTGATTTCATATGGGCTTTGAATAGCGATATCACTTTGGGACGGTTCGCAAACATTAGCTAGCCTGCTGTATTTTTTCACTTTTTTGTCCGGTTTTTCTATGAGCGGCAAATTAACGACGTTATATTGAACACAGCACAGGAGGTGCATAGCGTGTTTGTGCTGTCACGTGCCACTTTCGTTTTCAAATCTGACC
Organism: Bowmanella denitrificans; assembly: GCF_039522935.1. Classification (NCBI taxonomy): domain Bacteria; kingdom Pseudomonadati; phylum Pseudomonadota; class Gammaproteobacteria; order Alteromonadales; family Alteromonadaceae; genus Bowmanella; species Bowmanella denitrificans. Next base: position 320 of record NZ_BAAAEI010000020.1, read on the forward strand.
TGCATCCAGGGAGAACGTAATGCTCGACAAGAATCAACGTTTTATCAGCCGCATGACCCGTGACACCTACGCCCTTATCTTGGCGGGGGGCAAGGGCTCCAGGCTGCATGAACTGACCGAATGGCGTGCCAAGCCGTCGGTGTATTTTGGCGGAAAATTCCGGATTATCGACTTTCCCCTGTCTAATTGCCTGAACTCAGGTATCAAAAAAATCGGTGTCGCCACCCAATATAAAGCCCACTCGTTAATCCAGCACCTGGTGCGGGGCTGGTCGCATCTTAATGTGAACATGGGTGAATTTGTTGATGTGCTGCCCGCTTCCCAGCGCACCTCGGAAGCCTGGTACAAAGGCACCGCCGACGCCATCTTCCAGAATATTGATATTATCCGCTCGGTGGCACCCAAATATGTGCTGGTATTGTCCGGTGACCATATCTACAAGATGGATTATGGTGAAATGCTGGCTTACCATGTGGAATCCGGCGCCGATATGACCGTATCCTGCATTGAGGTACCTATTGAAGAAGCCGCCGGTGCCTACGGTGTGATGACAGTGGATGAAGACTGGCGCATTCGCAAGTTCGACGAAAAGCCACCGCATCCTACGCCCTTACCCAGTGATCCCACCCAGACTCTGGCCTCAATGGGCAACTATGTATTTAATACCGAATTTTTGTTTGATCAGTTAGTCAAAGATGCAAACAACGACAGTTCGGAACACGATTTTGGTAAAAACATTATTCCGTCACTGATAGAAAGCTGTAAGGTCTATGCCTTTCCGTTTCGCGATCAGGACAGCGGCAAACGTGCTTACTGGCGGGATGTGGGTACCCTGGATGCGTTCTGGGAAGCCAATATGGAACTGATTTCGGTGGTGCCTGAACTCAACCTATACGATGACAGATGGCCGATTATGACCTATCAGGTGCAACAGCCCCCCGCTAAGTTTGTGCTGGAAGATGGCGATCGGGTGGGTATGGCCACCAGCTCCATGGTCTCTGGCGGCTGCGTTATTTCCGGCGCCCGTATTCGCGGCTCCCTGCTGTTTTCCGAAGTGACCGTCAGTGATTATTCACAGGTGGAAGACTCGGTGATTCTGCCCAGCGTCAATATCGGTAAGCGCTGCCATATTCGTAAAGCCATTATCGACCGCGGCGTAGATATTCCCGACGGCACCCAGATTGGTATCGACAAAGCCGCCGATGAAGCCCGCGGCTTTCGCGTCACCAGCAAGGGCGTGACCCTGGTCACCGCAGGTATGCTCGGCCAGCAACTGAAATGCTCAATTTAGGCGAATTGTTCAACCGTCGGCAGCAGCGGCTGCCGACTACTCTGCCAGTAACAATGCAGGCAAATTTTCTCGACTAATTAACTTACGCAAAATTAACTTGCACAAAGCCCAGTGGGTCGGAATTTATTCCGACATCCCCGCCAAAACCCGCAACTCGCAACTCGCAACTCGCAACTTGCAACTTGCAACTTGCAACTTGCAACTTGCAATTAATTATCTGCCAACTCACTTGACCGGCAAGGTCAGATCTTTAAACATCCGTTCGATATCGTCGTTGCTTTTTTGCATCATGGCTTTTTCCACCACATCTTTGGTCAGATGCGGGGCAAAACGCTCGATAAAGTCGTACATATAGCTGCGCAGGAAGGAGCCTTTACGGAAGCCGATTTTGGTGGTGCTGTACTGGAACAAATGACTGGCATCGATTTTGACCAGATCGCCGTCCAGTTTTTCATCCAGGGCCATCGAGGCAATCACGCCAATACCCACACCAAGACGCACATAGGTTTTAATCACATCGGCATCGGTAGCGGTAAACACTATTTTGGGTTCCAGCCCGGCACGGTTAAAGGCATCGTCCAACTCGGAGCGACCGGTAAAGCCAAATACGTAAGTGACCAATGGATACTGGGCAATATCTTCAATGGCAATGGAAGTGCGCTTGGCCAGCGGGTGTTCACGGTTGACGATAATACTGCGATTCCAGTGATAGCAAGGCAGCATCACTAAATCGTTATACAAATGCAGCGCCTCGGTGGCAATGGCAAAATCAGCCTCGCCCTTGGCCGCCAGATCGCTGATTTGCGAGGGCGTGCCCTGGTGCATATGCAACGACACCCGCGGGTATTTGCCCATAAAGCCCTTAATCACCCCTGGCAGTGCATAACGGGCCTGGGTATGGGTAGTGGCAATATTCAGTTTGCCCTGGTCCGGCAGGGTATGCTCGCGGGCCACGGCTTTGATGCTTTCCACCTTGGCCAGAATCTGACGGGAAATATTAATCACGTCTTTACCGGCTTCGGTGACATGGGTGAGATGTTTACCGCTGCGGCCAAAAATCTGTACGCCCAACTCATCTTCCAGCATCCTCACCTGTTTGCTGATCCCCGGCTGAGAGGTGAACAGGCTCTCGGCGGTAGCGGACACGTTAAGGTTATTATTGAGGACTTCGACTATGTATCTGAGCTGCTGTAGTTTCATTTTGTTGCGCGGGCCATTCTTCTGTTATTTCCTATATGCAAAATATATATACTGATGAGAAGATTAATTCCATAAAATTTTAGATAAATACCGGGATTTTCTTCATTTAGAGGCGATAACCAATTGTAGGTTAAGGCATTTAGCTTTCCCTGCTGGTGCATTATTGGTATAAATCAGAACATCTTATCCGGGTAGCAGTGATTATGCCTACATCATCCAAGCTGATTGATTTTTCCTCTGTACTGGCTGCCGGTGTGCATGACATGAAAAACTCCTTGTGCCTGCTGTTGCAGTCCATTGAAAATCTTAGTCAGATGGTGCCCGACAGCAACCCGCAGATCAGTGAAAACCTGGCCAGCCTGCAATACGAGGCGTTTCGTTTAAATACCGGGTTGATGCAATTGTTGTCACTGTACAGGGCGGAAAAGCAAAACCTGCCCATCAGTGTGGATGAGCACTATGTGGGAGATATTGTTGAAGATATTCTGGCCACCAATGAAGGTTATATCAGCAACAAGAAAATGCAGTTGGACATCGAAGTGGCCGACGATATTGCCTGGTATCTGGATGCTGACCTTATCAATGTGTTGTTAAACGATATTCTGATAAACGCCATGCGTTACAGCAAAAAACAGCTTAAGCTGAGCACCTTTGAAGAAGATGGCTATTTGTGTTTTCGCATTGAAGATGACGGCCCGGGCTATCCGCCAAGTATGCTGCTGGCCGGTAACAGCGATATGCAAGACTTTGATATTGCCAGTGGGCGCACCGGATTGGGCTTGTTCTTTGCCAGAATGATTGCCCGGGCACACAGTAATAATCATCGCCAGGGTTCCATTCACCTGGAAAACGGCGGCAAACTGGGGGGTAGTGTGTTTACCCTGAAATTACCCTAATATGCTGCGCCAGAGCGGATATAATAACAAGAAAGTGACGATTTTATGTTTACCATAGTCATCATCCTTATAGTGGCCCTGATCATTGTGGCCATTGTGATCAACGCCATTCAACAGCATAAAGAGCAGGTTGAGGCGGAGCGGCGCGCCGAAGCCGCCAAGCAGAAATCCATTGTCGATGAAACCGAGGATGTGCTGATGGCCGCTGCGCAAATGCCGGTATCGCAGCAATTGATCCTAATCCTGAATAAACGCGTGCTTAATGCCCTGCAAAGCATGTACGAGCTTAACCCCAAGGCGATGGATATCAAGCAACGGGTCAAGGATGCACAGGAACGGGTGGATGCCATCAAACCCGAGCAACTTGCCCCACCCACCGACAACTTCATGCTGCCCGAAAATGATAAACAAATCATTATGCTGATCCAGGGTATTAAGAAACTGCGTGCTTTGTTGCGCTCTGAAAATTCCAAGGGCAAGGTGGATACCCATGTATTTCTTGACGAAGATAAACGCCTGGAGCGCCTGCAACTTAAAGTCAACGTCGAAACTCTGGCGAAAAGGGCCAGAGGGGCAGTACAAAGCAATATGCTGGGCTCGGCCAGACAGTATTTTGAAAAAGCCATTGCCGCGCTAAACGCCCAGCCATCGCCGGATGAATATGTTATCAGCAAACGCCAGGAACTGGAGCACCAGTTGCAAACCATCCAGGACAACCTGCGCAACGCCAACGCCGCTGACCGCGCCAAACGCAAAGATGCCGAGCGGGATGACCTGGACGAATTATTTGCGCCCAAGAAAAAGTGGTAGCAGCGGCGGCACCATTGGCGCAGTCAGACTGTTGACCCATATGCACTGTGCAGCCACCCAGTCTACCTTGTAGCAGCAGAAACATCTAAACCGCTGCGAATCTCTTTTCCCTCAGCGTCTGTGCGGTGAATGAAATTTATTCGGCAACAGGTATTCAACCAGAGCGAAAGCGGCTTTCCAGCATAAGTTGTAACTGCCTGGCGGGCACCGACAAGTTACTGCGGCTACGGTGGATTATGCCAACCCGTTTGGCCCCGCCCTGGTGTTGCAAAGGCAAGGTACAAAGGCCACGGCGCTGCATATCCTGTTGGCAAATGGCCGGCACCACTGACACGCCCAGCCCTGCCGCAACAAGTTGCCCGACCGTGGATAGCTGACTTGCCTCGGCCACCACGCTGACCTGTACCCCTGTTTCCTGCTGCGCCTGTTCACACCAGGCGCGAATAGTCGAGCCGCGGTTCATTGCCACATAGGGCTGGCCTTGCAGATCCTGCCAGCCTAACCCAGCTCTGTGCTGCAGTGCGTGCGCCAGCGGCAGAATAACCACAAAGCTGTCATCAAATAAGGGGGTAAAGTCCAAGCCCGGCATATGCTGCGCCTCAAATATAATGCCCAGCTCTGCGCGACCGTCTAATACCGCGTCTATCACTCTTTCCATCACCATATCCAGCAGACTGATATTGATATTCGGATACTGCTGATGAAAGGCCTGCAGCACTTCTGGCAGCAAACTATTGGCAAAAGACGGCATGGCGGCCAGGGTCAATTTTCCACGCTGCATGGCAAACAGATTATGTAAATCGGTAAAGGCTTCATCCCAGTCGTGCAGCAGGCGCTGTGCCACCGGCAAAAAGGCCCGCCCCTCAGGGGTTAATTCCACCTGACGGGTGCTGCGGGAAAATAAATTTCCCCCCACCGCCTCTTCAAACTTGCGGATGGCAATAGACAAAGCCGGTTGCGACAAATGCAATCTGCTCGCCGCTTCGGCGAAGGAGCGGCTGTCAGCCAACTGCACAAAAATCTGCAACTGGCGTAAAGATACCGAGTTGGGCACAGACAGATTCATAAATATAATTTATTAGTTGGTAAATTAAATTGATTTTACATATTTACAACATTACTCAATACTGGCGCAATAGCCTGGCTGCTTTCTACACTTGGCGCTGGGCAATTTATCAGCTAAACAGGAGAATCCGATGGCAGGTTTTGACAAGGTGGTGTCCAGCTACGCAGAGGCCATGGCCGGACTGACAGACAATATGACAGTCATTGCCGGTGGCTTTGGTCTGTGCGGTATACCCGAGGGCCTGATCGGCCAGATTAAGCGCATGGGCGTAACAGGACTGACCGTGGTTTCCAATAACTGCGGTGTGGACGGCTTTGGTCTGGGTATTTTACTGGAAGACCGGCAAATAAAGAAAATGGTCGCCTCTTACGTGGGTGAAAACGCTTTGTTTGAAAAACAACTGCTTAGCGGCGAACTGGAAGTAGAACTAACCCCACAGGGCACGCTGGCAGAAAAAATGCGAGCTGGCGGTGCCGGCATCCCGGCATTTTATACCGCCACCGGCTATGGTACGCCAGTGGGGGAAGGCAAAGAAGTCAGGGAGTTTAATGGCCGCCCTTATATTCTGGAAGAGTCCATCACCGGCGATTTCGCCATTGTGAAAGCCTGGAAAGCGGACCGTTACGGTAACTGTGTTTACCGCCATACTGCGCAGAATTTTAACCCGATGGCGGCCACCGCGGGCAAAATCACCGTGGTGGAAGTGGAAGAAATTGTCGAGCCTGGCGAGATCCCCCCCAGTCAAATCCAAACCCCGGGCATTTACGTGGATCGCGTGATCAAAGGCAGCTTTGAAAAACGCATCGAACGCAAAGTCACCCGCAGCGCATAAGGAGAACAATATGGCCCTTTCAAGAGAACAAATCGCGATGCGCGTGGCGCAGGAATTTAAAGACGGTAGCTATATTAATCTGGGTATTGGCATTCCTACCCTGGCGGCCAACTATGTGCCTGAAGGTATTACCGTGATGCTGCAATCGGAAAACGGTCTGCTGGGTATGGGCCCCTATCCTACCGAAGAGCAGGTGGACGCGGATATGATCAACGCCGGTAAGGAAACCGTCACGGCCAGTACCGGTGCGTCTATTTTCAGCTCCGCCGAAAGTTTTGCCATGATCCGCGGCGGCCATGTGGATATTACCGTATTGGGGGCGTTTGAAGTGGATCAGCAGGGCAATATCGCCTCCTGGATGATCCCCGGCAAGCTGGTGAAGGGCATGGGCGGCGCCATGGACCTGGTCGCAGGTGCCAAAAATATCATTGTCACCATGACCCATGCTGATAAACATGGTCAATCCAAACTGCTGGAGCAATGCACCCTGCCGCTGACCGGAGTCAATTGTATTAACCGCATTATTACCGACCTGGCCATGCTGGAGATCCGCGACAACGCCTTTTATTTACTGGAACGAGCGCCTGGGGTGTCAGTGGATGAAATTCGCCAGAAAACCGCCGGTAAACTGATCATTGAAGGTGACATTCCGGAAATGCAGTTCTAACTGCAAGCTATTGCCCCTGAATTTCAGGTACTATCGCGAAGCCAGCTTATGCTGGCTTTTTTATTTTTTCGTCATAACCCTTAGCTAAACTTACGTGCATAGAATCGAATCCCTGTGACCTATGCACACTATGATTGCTCAATCCTGGAGCCACCTTCAGGAACTGTTGTTTGATGATTCCTGGAGTCCGGCCATTAGCCGCTACCGCTCCCCTTTTGTATTTCGGGGTTTACCTGACAGTCATTTCAACCTGAAAACCTCACTGGCCCGTCTGGGCGGCGAGTATGCCAGCCTTGAGCGACACTTACTGCGTAACTTCAGAAAATACGGGCATGACAGCTTTGACACCACTGGGCCCATCTGGCACTGGCTGACCATGGCTCAGCATCAGGGCTTACCCACGCGCTTGCTGGACTGGACCTACTCGCCCTTTGTGGCGATGCATTTTGCCACTGCCGATATTCGCCTGGGCGACAAAGACGGGGTGATCTGGAAAGTGAATTACCATGACTCATGCAAACAGTTGCCAGAGCCAATGCGCGAGAAACTCGAAAATGAAGGGGGCAATGTCTTCACCGTGGAGCTGCTAACCGAGCTGGTGCGCGACCTGGATGCGTTTGCCCAACTGGATCAGTCCGATTTCTTTTTGTTCTTTGAACCGCCGTCACTGGACGGGCGCATTATCAACCAACATGCACTGTTCAGTGTGGCGTCTTCAGCCAGTATTTTAATGGACGAGCTGCTAAACAAAACCAATACGCAGTTTCAACGGGTGATTTTGCCAGCCGCATTAAAATGGGAAGTACGCGACAAGCTGGATCAGGCCAATATCACGGAACGGGTGCTTTTCCCTGGCTTAGAAGGATTAAGCCAGTGGCTTAAACGCCATTACAGCCCGCGGGGATAAATGTAGTATTTAAAAAAAAGCCCTGATAAACAGGGCCATAAGTCATTGGAGAATGATTTATTTAATACCATACTGCTGTCGTCCAATCACAAGCAGCCCAACTAGCATTATCAATGCCGTCAGAGGTTCCGGCACATTGACAAGGGGCTGTGTGATGTCACCCTCCCTGGATTCCATTTTAAACTTCGCCATACCGCCGCTGAACAAAAAGGTGTCGGGACGATAATCATAAGCAATGTGAAGGCTGTTGCTGGTAATACTGACAACCGGCGCAATCGCTTCTTCGATCAGATTGTCGGATAAGAGTACGACATTGGCGATAGTTTCACCAGCAACATCGAACTGAATATTGCTAATCCAGACATCGAACGTCTGAAAATCCCAATAGTCCTGCGACCAGAGTGTAATGATTGCACTAGCCGGATCGTAGTCTACCCAGACCACCCCGCCATACCAACCATCGGGATTTTGCACGAAATCAGCGCTATCCAGTTCATAACCTGCGCCAACGGTCTGATTCAGACTTTGATAGACCAACGGCTGGCCTGAACCATAATCAGGCAAATTAGACTCAGTTCGAAAATCAGCCCGAATCAAAGCTGCTTGCGACGAAAGACTGAAAAGGGCCAAGGTCAGGGCAAAAACTTTCATAAACATCATGAACCTCAGGTGGTTTACCAAATACAAACCTTGACGTCCATGTACTAACACAAATTACCAATGCACTTATCGCGCCAAACCACCTAACTAATTGTTTTATATAACCCGACTGAGTTGGCTCAGAACTCGTTTACAGCAATATGTCAAAAATTTTGACGTGCTGAGACGCGCTCTTATTCATACCGCAAGGCATCGATGGGCTGTAACCCCGCCGCCTGGCGCGCCGGATAGTAGCCAAAGAAAATCCCAATGACCGCACTAAACCCCAAACTGAGGATCGCTACCTGCCACTGTAGTACCGCCGCCATGGCAAAGCCCTGGGCCAATACCAGGCAGGTAAGCGCAGCGATAACGATTCCGATAGCGCCGCCAACACCACACAGTAATACGGACTCCACCAGGAACTGACGCAGAATGTCACCCGGCTTTGCCCCCACTGCCATACGCAGGCCGATTTCCCTGGTACGCTCGGTCACAGACACCAGCATGATATTCATTATGCCGATGCCGCCAACCAGCAACGACACGGCAGCCACTCCCGCCAGTAAAGAATTAAAGACCTGCATGGCCTGCATTCGGGTCTCAACAATTTCGGACAGATTACGAATGCGAAAAGGGATGTCATTGCCTGCAGATTTGAGTCGCTGACTCAGCAACCGGGTCATTTCTTCTTCCACCCAGGGCATGTCTTGCTGCGTAGCGACTTTTACCGTGATGCTGCGAATGGCCTTAGGATTAGCCCGGTTAATGCCACTGATTTTCTTGCGCACCGTATCCAGCGGCATAATTAGCACATCATCCTGATCGTCGCCCCTGGCACTTTGGCCTTTCGCCCCCAGTACCCCTATAACCGTGACCGGCAACTTATTCACTCTGATGGTTTGCCCAATCGCTTCGCCGGCACCAAACAATTCCCGGCGCAGAGTTTCGCCGATTAGCGCCACTTTTGCCCCTCTGCCCAATTCAGCAGCACTAAACTCCCGCCCCTCACTCAGGGTCCAGTTTTGTGCCACTAACAGGCGATTGTCTGACCCGATCACATTGGTTGCCCAGTTGAGATTGCCGGAAATCACTTGCACATTGCTGCGTAATTCTGGCGCAGCAGCGACTACCGCTGAAATATTGTGTTCAATCGCATCGGCGTCGGCATCGGTCAGACGCTGCAGCGAACCGGCCTGACCGCGCACACCAGCACTGTTAAAGCTGCCACCAAATACCACAAACACATTGCCACCGAGATTGCGGATCTGCTCATCCACCTGGCGTTTGGCACCATTCCCCAGGGCCAGCATAATGATCACTGAAGCCACACCAATAATAATCCCCAGCATAGTCAGAATGCTGCGCATCAGATTGACGCTGAGGTTATTCCACGCCCCCATTAGCAGTTTTCTGTTGGTCATGAAGCCGCGCCCTGTTTAAAAGCAAGCAGTGCATCGCTGGCATCTTCAGGAGTCTGCTGTTGATCAGACACCAGTTGCCCATCCCGAAACATCAGAATACGACTGGCAAATGCCGCAATATCAGGTTCATGAGTTACCAATACCAGGGTTTTGCCCTGGCGGTTTAACGCCTGGAATATCTGCATAATCTCCAGACCTGTCTGGGTGTCTAATGCGCCTGTCGGCTCGTCCGCCAACAATAGCGCAGGTTCATTGACCAGGGCCCGGGCAATCGCCACCCGTTGCTGCTGGCCACCAGATAACTGTGAGGGCATATGCCAGAGTCGCTGCGCCAACCCTACCTGTTCAAGACAGGTCAGCGCCCGGTGTTTGTGCTGCTCGTCCGGCAGCATGGAATAGAGTAGCGGCAACATCACATTTTCCAGCGCACTGGTGCGCGCTAACAAATTGAATTGCTGAAATACAAACCCAAGATAGTTATTTCTAACCGTCGCCAGCGCATTGGCCGACAACTGCGATACATCCTCCCCTTGCAGTATAATTTGGCCACTGCTGGGCGAGTCCAGACAACCAATCAGGTTCATAAAGGTGGACTTACCTGAACCAGATGGGCCCATCACCGCGACAAACTCGCCCTGCTGTATATCCAAATCCACGCCTCTAAGGGCCTTAACCTGCTGCTCTCCCGCACCATATTGTTTGCACAATTGCCTGATTCTAATCACTGATGCCATGCTTATTCCCCATACTGAGCACGAATAATCAATTGCGTACCGTCAGCCAGTTGTTCGCCTAACAATTCAGTGTAGTCGTTATTTTCCAATCCAATCAGAATCTTACGCTCTTCAGGCTGACCGTTTTCTGACAGCACCCATACAGAAGCCGATGAATTTCGAGTACTGCGTTGCTCACGGTTTAACGCTTGATAACGGGTAAACTGTTCCTCACTCAGCAGCGATTTGAGCTTATTTTGAAAAGCCTGGCGCTGCTGTTGCATTGGATTGACCCCGCCTGGGGACGGCCCCCCTGCCATTTGCTGGCGTAATGCACGCATGTTGTCGCGCGTACTTTCCTGTAACGCCCGCACCTGCTTCGCTTGTTCACCTGAAAGCTGTAATTGCGCCACCCAATCCGGCATTTGTCTTGTCTCAGACGGTTGCGGCGCAAGGCTTGTTCCTTTGGGTTTGAAACGCAGGGCGGCATTGGGCAGACGCAATACATCTGTGCGTTCGCCCAGCACAATGTCCAGATTGGCCGTCATTCCGGGCAGCAAAGCCTCGCGACGATTAGGTGCTTCAACTATCACCTTATAGGTCACCACATTGGACACTAGGTTAGCGGCTTTTCGAACCTGGCTGACGCGGCCGCTAAACTGCCGCTCCGGGTAAGTGTCCACCGTAAAGCGCACGGCCTGCCCTTCGGCAATGCGACCGATATCGGCTTCATCCACATCGGCTTCTATTTGCATTTGGGACAAATCCTGGGCAATGGTAAACAATACCGGCGCAGATAAACTGGCAGCAACCGTTTGCCCTACATCCACTTCTCGGCTGATAACCGTACCTGAAACCGGCGAACGGATCAGGGTGCGGGTCAAATCCAGTTCAATTTGCTCTTTCTGCGCCTGGCGCTGCGCCAGTTGCGCTTGCGCGCTGGTTACCTGCGCACTGGCCAATTGAATCTGCGCCTCGGCCACTTCCTGATCCAGTTTGGCCTGGTCCAAATCATTATCGTTGCTGAGCTGCTGCTGAAATAATTGTTGTGCCCGTTGTAAGGCCCGCCGGGCACGCCGCCCCTCCGCCTCAGCCTTTTGCAAACTGGCCTGCTGCTGGCTGATACTGGCCTGGGCCATCAGAATATCCGCTTCGGCCTGACGTAATTTGGCTTTCACGGTACGATCATCGAGACGGGCAATAATCTGGCCTTTCTCTACTTGCGAATTGAAATCAGCCAGCAGTTCAACTATCTGCCCAGAAAGTTCGGAGCCCACATCCACGGTAACGACGGCTTGCAATGTGCCGGACGTATTGACCAGACTTTGCAATGTGCCGCGACTCACGGCCTGGGTTTGATAGTGCACTGACGCTGACCGGGCCTCGCCCCCCAGCCAATACCAGCCGCCGACGAACAGCGTCAGACCAACAACCGAGAAAACAACTTTACGCACTTGGTATCCCTCATTATTCCCTGCGCTCAGTATAAAAAAGTCCGCTCTGACCGTCTGTCAGGCCAGTGTAAAGTTTGCGTAAAGGCTGATTTTCCAGACCCACAATAGTCATTGTGCTATAGTGCGGCCCCTGTTTTTGAGCTTGATCTGGTATGAGCGATTTTCAACAACGATTTGGTGGCACCAGCCGGTTATACGGGCATCAGCAGGCCCTTTGGCTGCGCCAGGCACATTTTTGTGTGGTAGGTATAGGTGGCGTTGGATGCTGGGTGGCCGAGGCATTGGCCAGAACCGCAGTGGGCAAGCTAACCCTGATCGATCTTGATGACATTTGCACCACCAACACCAACCGCCAAATTCATGCCCTGCAGAATACGGTTGGACAAAGTAAGGTGGAAGTGATGGCAGCGCGCATCCGCCTGATCAACCCTGCCTGTCAGGTGAACTGCATTGAAGACTTTGTCACCCCGGATAATGTTGGTGTGTATCTCAATGGCTTTGACTATGTGATTGACGCCACCGATTCGGTTAATGCCAAAGCCGCGATGATTGCACATTGTAAACGCAAGAAGTTCCCCGTACTCACCATAGGGGGCGCCGGTGGTCAAACCGACCCGACCCAGGTCGGGGTGGCAGATTTAAGTAAAACCAGTCAGGACCCCCTGGCAGCCAAAGTACGCTCTTTACTGCGCAGGGATTATGGCTTTACCAGCAACCCCAAAAGACGCTTTGCAGTAGATTGTGTCTATTCCACCGAGCAGCTTAAATATCCGCAGACCGACGGCACAGTGTGCCATACCAAGCAATTTCATGACGGCAGTGTAAAACTGGATTGTAATTCAGGCTTTGGTGCCGCCGTGGCGGTAACCGGTACTTTTGGTTTTGTGGCCGCCGCCAGAGTTATTGATAAATATTTGCAGCGCTGCCAAAGGCAACACGATGAGCCCTGAAACAGCTTAGCGACGAAACGGCTGCCAGGCCATATAGGTCAGGCAGCGCCATACCCATTCCAGCGGACCGAAGTGGAAGTGTTTCAGCCACCAGCGACTAAAGCCGCACTGTAGCAGTAAGATAACCACGGCCATGAGCAACTGCCAGGCCCGGTCAATCTGACCATACCAGCCAAGGCCATATCCGAAAAAGATCAGACTAAGCATCAGCGACTGCATCAGGTACAGGCTCAGTGCCATTCTGCCCATCGCCGCAAGACCCGACAAGCGAGCCAGCCATTTAGCCTGACACAGCAACCAGAGCATGCCGCCCAGATAGCCGGCGCTCATCAGATACTGGCTTAGGTAGTTCATGCCCTGTGCGGTAAAGTTCAACCAGGGATCGATCTGCGCCGCCGGGTGTGATGCCAGCAATAACGCCGGTACAGCCAAACTGCTACCCAATCCCAGTCCTGCCAGGGTAAGCCCCCGCCAGTACGCTAAATAGTGCTGATACTGTTGAATAATTTCGCCCCGTACCAGGGCATAACCAATTAAAAACAATGGCACAATAACAAACAGGCAAAGAGCAAGGCTCATGCCCAATGCCAATGGTATATAAGTCACCCTATGCTGAGTAGCCTGCCAGAAGCTCCCCGTCGTCAGCACCAGCTGTTCTGCCATCGAAGTACTAAGATTTTGCTGATGTTCATCAGCCACCTCGGCGGCAGCCTGCTCCAAGGCTTGCAGTTCACTTAAATCAGTGCTGGCAGTATCAATTGGCAGCGCCTTTGCGCCGGATATCAGCAACTGGGCTCGCGCATCCAGCGTCTGTTGATATTGCCAGTGTGACTGGATGTCCTGTTGATCCTGTCTGGCACTAACGACCGCCCCTACCACCACCGTTAAAGCTACAGGTATCAACAACCATAGCATGGCCAGTTTTAACTGTACTGCTGAGTGGTTAAATGCCTGCAAGTTGCCGCGTTCATAAGCCAGAACCAGCCCTATCAGCATAAAGCCCCCCAACGCATAGGTATTGAGTATATCGCCGCTCCACAACAAGCTGAGGTGTAATAGACCAAATACAAACAACACCGCCAGACGGCGAATAAACCAGGCTACAGCCTGGTTGCCTTTGTGCTTGGCTTGTTGCCACATGATGGCAAATCCCATCCCAAACAGCAGGGCAAACAGCGTGTAGAACTTACCTTCCACGGCAAAACTCACCAGCCAGTCAGCGCTGTGATGCCAGCCCCGCTGACTGCTGTCCAAATCACCAAAGTCGGCCATAGGCCGATTAAACCATTCGATATTCATAAACAGGATCCCGCACAGGGCGAAACCTCGCAGAATATCCAGAACGATATAACGCTGCTGCTCAGAGATTGGCTTTAACTGCGCATGACTGTCTGTGGGTAAAGAATCGCGTTCCATGCTCATACCTAAATTTCAGGGTTGTTGGCTGTGTAGTCGACATTGCTGCTGAATATGCTGCATAACGGCGCGCAGGCCGCTGTTTCGGGATTGACTGAGATGCCTCTCCAGCCCCAGTTGTTGCATATAGGCTTGCATATCGAATTGCAGTACTTCCTCTACATTGCAATTTTGTAGCGCTTCCAGCATCAAAGCCAGCAGGCCACGGATCACTTTGCTGGTTGACCAGGCGGTTATCGATAGTCTGCCTGCGCTTTGGATCTTACAATTTAACCATACTTGGCTTTCACAGCCTTGCACTTCAAACTGGGCAACGCGCAGGGCTTCAGGCAAAACTGCTAGTGAGCTGCCAGCCAGCATTAATTCCCGCATTTGTGCATCCCAGCCCTTAGCCTGATGCACTTTTTCAGCTATCGGAAGATTCAAAGCCGTTCCTTAGCATTTGCCGATGCGCCATATTCACCTATCAGCGTTTGTAGATAGGCAATCTTTAGGTTGCTTAGCTGGCGATAATCAAAATAAGGGCAAACAAACAAGCGATACATTGGACTCACGGCAAATTCAGCATTTAACCAGAACAGTCTTAATCCGTACTCAGCATCCAGTTGCTGGGCATAAGTGCGGCCACAGATAACCTGAATGGCCGGTTGTTGCTCATCAAGCACCGGGGGCGAAAACATTAAGGCTGTCGAGGACTGACTCTGCAACATACGTTGATCGCGATATTGCTGCCAACTGGAAAACCCATTGGCAAGGTGCACACCTTGCGCCTGCAGCGCAAACATCAGCTTGGCATATACATTAAATACTTTTCGCCACCCATTGCCGCAGGCCTGGCCGATGGTCGCAATGTCGTTCTGTTTCAGCGTCAGTTGGCTGCTGAGAGACAAGTATTGAGGTAGCTTGGGGCGATTGGCAATATACACCTTAAATTGCGCGTTACTGTCTCCCAGACCAACTAAGGGGGAATGTTTCACTGACCACCCTGTTCCTCAGCCAGCGCAGCCTGCAACTCCTCCACTTTCACCATGATGCCTTCCTCTTCGTCAGCCAGCGGAAACAACATCAGTAACACCTCATCTTCTCGCCACTGACCGAACAAGGTTTGTTGCAACTCAATCAGGGTTATTTTTTTTGGTTTACATTCTGGATATTGCTGGCTAAGCCACAACTGAGCGCTTTGCATATCGGGAAATAATGGTGTGCAGGCGTCGCCTTCCGCACTTAGCATGACCCAGCCCTGCTTAGCTTCAAGTCCAAACAGATAGTGATGGCTGGCTAAGTACTGCAAACAGAACTCGGCCCTGCTCTCAGGGTCTTGTTGAAGCAGATCGTCTAAACAAGGGCTTGATTGCGACATAATAAGGTCCATCAATGGAATTGCCGCTATTGTGCCGCAAAACAGCGCTGAAACAAATGCGCAGATATGCTTTATGGATAGCGTTTAGCCATTTCCAGCCAGGCTGCAGCAATCAACTCGCGCAATGTCTTCGTATCAACCTGTACAAGCGATTTTATATAGAGGCAGGATTTTCCGGTCTTGTATTTACCCAGTTGGTTTAGTAAGTCGGCAAACTGGTTAACGCCAGGCATGATATAAAGTGCCAGCTTACCTTTTCGGGGTGAAAACCCCATTCGAAAGAAATCGCCTTCTCGTCCCGACTCGTAGCGATAATGATAACGGCCAAAGCCAATCATACTGTCTCCCCACATCATTGGTGCTTCACCACTTTCCGTTTGCATTATGTTGAGCAATGTATAGCAGTCCTGTTGCTGGATTGGATCTGACAAGGAAGCCAGATAATCTTCCACTGGATGTTCTGTGGCCTGGGTTTTATTGACTGACATTTGCAGGTCTTAAATGAGTAGTAGTGTGCCTAACTATAGATGGCTTTAACTGGGATGTAGCTGTTCTGCATGGTTGCCTGGCGCAACCATCTACAGCTTTAGCTGGTCCAAAGGACGGACCTCAGGGATGGGGTGAGTAAAAACGTTCCTGGCGTTGTAGTCGAACCCGGAGGGGTTCTGCATCCCGCGTGGGTACAGCAAATAAACAAAAAGCCCGCTCATTTCTGACACAATCTAAGTGTTCAACAGGGGGATTACTCCGGGCTTCCTGCCCTTCGCCCTGCGGGCCAGCCTGAAGGCTGTTCTAAAACGCTCCTGGCGTTTTAGTCGAACCCGGAGGGGTTCTGCATCCCGCGTGGGTACAGCAAATAAACAAAAAGCCCGCTCATTTCTGACACAATCTAAGTGTTCAACAGGGGGATTACTCC
>NZ_BAAAEI010000020.1:16914-17839 GCF_039522935.1 Bowmanella denitrificans
AGGGGACAGAATTTTTGTCAGCGAAGCGCTGCTTCGCTAAAATTCTGTAAGGCGAGGTGAGCCAGCGAACCGAGCGACCTTTTCCTTACTGAATCTATTCTGCGTTACCAACTAGGCTTGGTAACTAGTTACAGCGATTAACTGTAACCTAAAATTTGGTGGAGCTAGGCGGGATCGAACCGCCGACCTCTTGCATGCCATGCAAGCGCTCTCCCAGCTGAGCTATAGCCCCAGTACTCTTACGAGTTGCTGTTACCTGACAGCGGGCGCATTCTAGGCACGCCCCTATTCCCTGTCAATGCTTTTTTTAAGATCCCATTCCGTTCGCTATATAATTGAGCACCTTGCTCACAATTCACTCGCCACCCTGTGTGCAATAGATATTGCCCTGCTCATCTCCGGCTGAATTTAATTATTCCGCGGGGGATGATTGCGGGCTTCCTGCCCTTCGCCCTGCGGGCCAGCCTGCGGCTGTTCAGCATGGTTGCCTGGAGCAACCATCAACAGCTTTAGCTGGTCCAAAGGACGAACCTCAGGGATGGGGTGAGTAAAAACGCTCCTGGCGTTTTAGTCGAACCCGGAGGGGTTCAGCATCCCTCGTGGGTACAGCAAATAAAAAAAACACCCCAGTCATTTCTGACAAAGGCTAAGTGTTCGACAGGGGATTACTCCGGGCTTCCTGCCCTTCGCCCTGCGGGCCAGCCTGCGGCTGTTCAGCATGGTTGCCTGGAGCAACCATCAACAGCTTTAGCTGGTCCAAAGGACGAACCTCAGGGATGGGGTGAGTAAAAACGCTCCCGACGTTGTAGTCGAACCCGGAGGGGTTCAGCATCCCACGTGGGTACAGCAAATAAAAAAACACCCCGGTCATTTCTGACACAATCTAAGTGTTCAACAGGGGGATTACTCCGGGCTTCCTGCCCTT
>NZ_BAAAEI010000020.1:17864-252625 GCF_039522935.1 Bowmanella denitrificans
CGTCCCCTAGGGGATTCGAACCCCTGTTACCGCCGTGAAAGGGCGGTGTCCTAGGCCTCTAGACGAAGGGGACAGAAAATCTTCTTTGCGAAGCAAGCTTCGCAGATTTTCTGTAAGGTGAACGTAGCCATGCGAAGTGAACGGCCTTATTCTTCTCTTACAGTACTCTCTGTCTTTGCCAACTAGGCTTGGCAACTATATCCTTACAGCCGATTTTCGGCATTCCTTCTGCAAACTGTCAACTAACATCTGCAAACTTAATATGGCGTCCCCTAGGGGATCATTCCAGGCTCCTGCCTTTCACCCTTTGGGCCAGCCTTCCGGCTGTTCTAAACGCTTCAGCGTTTTAGTCGAACCAGGGGTTTTCACCCCGTCGGTGCCGCTGTCACATACAGCGTAACCATTTGGTTCTAAATATGGCGTCCCCTAGGGGATTCGAACCCCTGTTACCGCCGTGAAAGGGCGGTGTCCTAGGCCTCTAGACGAAGGGGACAGAATTTTTGTCAGCGAAGCGCTGCTTCGCTAAAATTCTGTAAGGCGAGGTGAGCCAGCGAACCGAGCGACCTTTTCCTTACTGAATCTATTCTGCGCTACCAACTAGGCTTGGTAACTAGTTACAACGCTTGGCTGTAACCTAAAATTTGGTGGAGCTAGGCGGGATCGAACCGCCGACCTCTTGCATGCCATGCAAGCGCTCTCCCAGCTGAGCTATAGCCCCATTATTTCTAACAGGTTGCTGTTGTGTGACAGCGGGGCGCATTCTAGGCACGCCCCTATTCCCTGTCAACGCTTTTTTTAAGATTCAGATCTGTTTGCTATATAAATGAGCGCTCTGTCCAATCGCTGTGCAACCTGGTCTTTTTTCAACAAAGCCAGAGTGACATCCAGTGAAGGGGAATTACCAGAGCCAGTTACCGCCACCCGCAGTGGCATACCCACTTTGCCCATCCCCACCCCCAGCTCTTCAGCTGTGGCATTAATGGCATCGTGAATTTGGCTTGGATTCCAATCGACAACAGCCAGTAGCTTCTGTTTCACCAGTTCGAGTGGCTCTTTAGCCACAGGGCGCAAGTGCTTCTTGGCAGCATTCTCATCAAAGTCATCAAATTCTTGATAGAAATAACGACTGGTCTCAGCCAGCTCTTTCAGCGTTTTTACCCTGTCCGCCTGTATGGCCAGTAATTGCTCAAGAGCTGGCCCCTGGCTGATATCAATACCTTGCTGGTCAAAATGCCACTTGGCATATTCAGCTACTTCTGCGCCAGGTAAGGTTTTAATATAGTGCTGGTTTAACCAAATCAACTTGTCGGTATTAAACGCGGAAGCGGACTGGCCGATGGCGTCCAGACTGAACAGCTTGATCATTTCTTCGCGACTGAAGATCTCCTGATCACCATGAGACCAACCCAAACGCACCAGGTAGTTCAACAGAGCCTGAGGCAGAAAGCCATCATCACGGTATTGCATAACGCTCACGGCGCCGTGGCGCTTCGACAGTTTCTTACCATCATCGCCAAGAATCATGGATACGTGGGCATATTCAGGTAAAGGCGCGTTCAGGGCCTCCAGAATATTCATCTGTCTGGGCGTGTTATTGATATGATCTTCACCACGTACAACATGAGTAATACCCATATCCCAGTCGTCCACCACCACACAAAAGTTATACGTCGGTGTGCCATCGGTACGGCGTATAATCAGGTCATCCAGTTCGCTGTTGGCAATCTCAATACGACCTCGAATATGGTCATTAATCACTACCGAACCATCCTGCGGATTCTTGAATCGCACCACAAAAGGGCCTTCCTGCTCAACCCCATGGCGACATTTGCCGTCGTACTTGGGTTTCAGGCCCGCCGCCATCTGCTCTTCACGCAAGGTATCCAGTCGCTCACGGGAACAGTAACATTTATAGGCTTTACCCTCGGCGAGCAGAGAATCTATCACCTGGTTATAGCGGTCAAAACGTTTGGTCTGGTAATAAGGGCCATCATCCCAATCCAATCCCAGCCATTGCATGCCCTCTAAAATGGCATCCATAGCTTCCTGGGTTGACCGTTCAATATCGGTGTCTTCAATACGCAATACAAACTTGCCGCCCTGGCTCTTGGCATAGAGCCAGGAATAAAGCGCGGTGCGGGCACCACCCACGTGTAAATAACCAGTAGGGCTGGGCGCAAAACGGGTCACCACTGTCATAGTCTGTCCTGTCTAACAAAAAAGTGGCGGCATTTTACCAGCCTTGAAGTCAGAAACCTATCATGGCACCCAGTTGAGACGTATAAAGCTTTTGCGGATTAACTTTGTTCAAACCAAAGGCATCCTGAACCCTAAGACCGCTGCTGAGCGGCATTTAACATGAGATAATTCAGGCTGGTATGCCTAAAACGCCATCAGGGCGATGGCTTTTTGCGCAGTCAAACCATCGCGCTAAAATTACTGTTGACAGCCAAGCTCGCCCCCCTATAATACGCCCCCACTTGCCAAGCACATTGCGGCAAGGTGAAATAATGGATGGTTAGCTCAGCTGGGAGAGCACCGCCCTTACAAGGCGGGGGTCACTGGTTCGAACCCAGTACCATCCACCACTTCACCTTAATATGTGGGCAATATCTCTCTGGATGGTTAGCTCAGCTGGGAGAGCACCGCCCTTACAAGGCGGGGGTCACTGGTTCGAACCCAGTACCATCCACCACTTCACTTAGTGAAGTAAACACATATCCTCCCTGGATGGTTAGCTCAGCTGGGAGAGCACCGCCCTTACAAGGCGGGGGTCACTGGTTCGAACCCAGTACCATCCACCATATTCCAAGTTTGCTAAATTGTCTCTGTGGTTTGAATAAGCCAATACAGGTTGCCTCTTTGTGCGGGTATCACTACTTTAAAGCGCTTGAAACTCAAACTTGTCAGCCCTACTGCTGTGCTGCCAGCTAAACCGTCTTCACATCGTGTAGGCTCCCTTTATCCACTACCTTAAGTTAAATCGCTGTTAAAGGGTTTAAGCATCCACACAAATATGCGATAAGCTAAGCATAAGTTATTCAACGGTGCAGAGCGGTATGGATTCAAAGCTGGCCAAAGCCTGTCGTGTGCTGATTATTGATGAGCAGGTACTGGCACAGGGATACATTAAATATTCACTGGAAGAACTGGGATTCCGCGATATCACCTACGTGGATAAGGCCAACGCCGCCCTGAACACAATCGAGGAAGAGCATTTTGACCTGATAGTCTGTTCTTATAACCTGAAAAAAGATCAGGATGGTTACTACCTCTACGACCAGCTGAAAAACAGCCATGCCCTGCCCCTTACCACCGCCTTTATCTTTATCAGTGCCGATACCAGCTCGGAATTGGTACACAGCATTATTGAGCTGCAACCGGACGACTTTCTGGCCAAGCCCTTTAGTGTTAAGGACCTGGACAAACGCCTGAGCCGGGTGCTTAAACGAAAAAAAGCGCTGCTGCCCATTTATGAGTTAATGGATAAAGACGACTTCATTCGGGCATTGGATGCCATAGAAGAGTTTCTGACCCGCCCTGAACACGCTGAGTTTTTCCCGCTGGCCCTGAAAACCAAAGGCGAGCTGTTACTGGCCTGTGACAGGGCAAAAGATGCCAAAGAATTCTATTTTGCCATTATCAATGTCCAGCCTTTTACCTGGGCCAAGCTAGGGCTGGTCAACGCACTGATTAAACTGGACGAAGACGAGGAAGCAGAAAAGCTGATTTTGCAGCTTGCGTTTAAGCCGGACTCACAGTTAGTCGCCTATGATCTGCTATGCGGTTTGCATGTCAAACAACAGGATTTTGAATCAGCCCTGGAAGCCGTATTGATGGCGGCAGAGATTTCGCCGCGTAATTTGCGCCGCCACCGGATGGCGATCAACTTGTCGCGTCTCACCCACGATTACGAAACCCAGTTCGAAGCCGCTAAACGTATCGTGAAATTTGCCAAGCACTCTATTCACGACAAACCGCAAAACTACATCAATGTGGCCCGCGCTGGCATTGACTATGCCATGACTGCCGACGAGCAGGAAACCGCACAATTGGTTAAGCAGGCCAACGACTATATTCGCCAGTTTCAGCAGGCCTTTCCCAAAACCGAGCTGCAGGAACAAATGAAAGTGGTGAATGCCCGATTGCTTTATTTACAGGATGAAAAGGAGCGGGCCAGAGCCTTGGTTGAACAGATAAGCGAGGAACATTACGAAGGTCAGGATCTGGAGGACCTGCTGGATAAAGCCAAGGTTTTTCACGCCCTGGGGTTATATGACCGCTGCCAGTCTGTACTGGAAGAAATAGAGAAGCGCTGTAAACATAATCCAGAGCATGGTGAGTTGTTCCTGCGTTATGTTCGCCAGGAAAAACAGGAACGAGCCGATATTCTGTATTCCCCCAAAGAGCTCAACAACAACGCCGTGGACTTCTATCAGAGTGGCCAACTGGATGATGCGTTGAAAACCTTTCGCCAGGCCTATAGCCTGATGCCGAAGAATCCTTCTATTGCCCTGAATTTGTTGCAAGCCATTGCCATGAAATCCCGCGAGCAGGGCTTGTCTGAGAATGCCAGTAATATGGTACGTCGTTGTATCCTGACCATTGAAAACGGCAAACTCAGTGAAGAGCAGGAGGAGCGTTATATGAAAGTGAAAAGCTTCCTGGAAGAAGCAGTATAGCTTGTTACAATCCCCCAAACCTTAGCCGCAACCCTGGTATTGCATGCGTCGCAACAAATTTCCGCTGGAAAACGATCAACCGGTCAACTGGTCGGTGTTTTTACAACTTATTCCTTACCTTGGTGAGTTTAAATCCAGGGTAGTGCTGGCTTTATTGTGTCTGGTTGGGGCTAAGCTGGCCGCCGTTGGTATGCCGTTTATTCTTAAGCATGTGGTGGATGACCTGAATTTAAAACAGCCCACCGAACTATTGCTTGTAGTACCACTGGCATTAATTCTGGCCTACGGACTATTGCGCCTTTTCAGCGTGCTGGCCGGCGAAATACGTGACACCCTGTTTGGTCGCGTCACCGAGCGGGCCATGCGCCGTCTCGGCCTGAGCGTGTTTGAACACCTGCACAGGCTGGATTTGGATTTTCACCTGAATCGCCAAACCGGTGGCTTATCCCGCGATATCGAACGGGGCACCACTGGCATCGGCTTTCTGATGCGATTTATGGTGTTTAATATAGTACCCACCCTGCTGGAGATCGCCCTGGTGGTCGGCCTGTTGTTCTATCAATACGGCTTCAGCTTCGCCGCAGTGATATTGTCATCGGTCGTGGCCTATGTGTGGTTTTCGGTTAAGGCCACGCACTGGCGTACCCGCTATGTGCGCGAAGTCAATCAAGCGGATTCATCAACCAACTCGCGCGCTATCGACAGCCTGCTGAATTACGAAACGGTTAAGTATTTCAATAACGAAAGCTATGAAGCTAAGCGTTACGATCAGGACCTGGCCGATTGGGAACAGGCCAGGCGTAAAAACCGCCTGTCGCTATTTGTACTCAATGGCGGCCAGGCCCTGGTGATTGCCACCGCCATGACCACTATGATGTGGCTGGCCGCCAGCCAGGTGGCGAAAGGCCATATGAGCATTGGGGATTTTGTGCTGATTAATGCCTTTACCATGCAGATTTTTATGCCACTCAACTTCCTGGGTTTTGTGTACCGGGAAATTCGCGGCGCCTTGGCCAATATTGAGAACTTATTCATCTTGCTGGATAAAACCCCAAGTATTAACGACAAACCCGACTGTCAGGACCTCGTTGTCAGTAAAGGACGAATTGAGTTTTGTCAGGTGGATTTTCATTACCGGCCGGACCGCCCCATCCTGCGCAACCTGAATTTCGTTATTGAATCCGGTCAACGGGTAGCCGTGGTGGGAGACTCTGGCGCGGGTAAGTCGACCCTGGTGAAACTGTTGTTTCGCTTTTACGATGTCAGCCAGGGCAGTATTTTAGTGGATGGTCAGGACATTCGTGATGTGAGTCAGCAGTCCCTACGCAAAGCCATGGGCATTGTGCCTCAGGATACCGTGCTGTTTAACGACACTTTGTTTGAAAATGTACATTACGCCCGCCCGGATGCCAGTGAAGAAGAGGTCAAACAGGCCATTCGCCTGGCCCATCTGCAGCAATTTGTGGAAAGCCTGCCGGACGGTTATCAGACCATGGTGGGTGAACGCGGCCTGAAACTCTCTGGCGGTGAAAAACAACGGGTGGCCATTGCCAGAGTCATCCTCAAACGCCCGCCTATTTTATTGTTTGATGAGGCGACATCCTCTTTGGACAGCCAGTCCGAAGGGGCGATACTGTCGGCCTTACGCAGCGTGGCCAAAGGCCATACTAGCTTGGTGATAGCCCATCGCCTGTCCACCATTGTGGATGCCGATAACATTCTGGTGATGCAGCAAGGGCAGATAGTCGAACAGGGCAGCCATCTTGAACTACTTGCCGCCAATGGCCATTACGCCAGGCTTTGGCAGATTCAGCAGCAGGAAGAACAAGAGGTCACCCCATGAGCGCTGAGCAGCAGATGCTGGAAGCCATTAATCAGACCATGCCTTTTGGCAAGTACGCCGGACGCAAATTGCTCGAACTACCCGAACCTTATCTGGTCTGGTTTGCACAACAAGGTTTCCCGGCTGGCAAACTGGGGGAGCAATTGGCATTAGTGCACGAAATTAAAGTCAATGGTCTGGAAAACATGCTCAGGCCATTGTTAAGGTCATAAGATTGATAAATTATGCGTAGCCGCCATAAAAAAGACCGCCCTCATCAAATCAGAAAGACCGGTATCAAGGATGAAAATATTGACCGGCAGATCCTGGTGCTGCACAAAGCCATGTTGGACAAGCTTTGTGCCAACCCCGACCTTCTGTCTGGCGTGCTGGACACCCTGGAAAAACGCAAAGAGCTAGGCCGGCTGGGACATGGTGCCTATCTGACTTGGTACTGCGCACTGGAGCAGTTAACCGATGCACCAGATAAGATGTATCAGGCGCTTCTTGAAGACAGCCCCCGCATGCGCAAGCTACGCCGTCAAACACCACTGGTTGGCATCTTAAACGAGCAGGAGCGCCAAGAAGCCCTGCAAGCACAGGCGCTGGGACAAACCACTGTGCAGGTATTACTGGGACAATGATGATTAAATACCCCAAACCACTGCAAAAAGGCAGCACTGTCTGGAAAATGCAGAGTTAAGCCCCACGGCCCTGTTCAGGGCGCTGCAAGGGCTGAAATACCGCGGCATATTTAAGGGCGTTAATGCCTTACTGATGGGGCGAAATGCAGGACAGCGGCAGGCCGACTTTAGCGATAAAACAATATTGGCGCAGCTATTCAGCGATGCGCCTTTTCCGGTGATTTATGATGCCGATATCGGCCATCTGCCGCCTAATATGACTCTGCTAAATGGCGCGCTGGCCGATATCCGTATTGACCGGGGTCAGGTCAGCATCACACAACAGCTATTACCTTAGACATTCCCCTCCCCTTGTAATTGGAATATTTATCGCTTAGGCATGAGTGGTTCAGGCATGCCATTCATACCGCGACGAATGGTGAGATAAGTCAGTCCATCGGCAGCGTGGCGCTGTACACCCAGCAAATTAGGCTGGTCATCACTGGCAAACAAACCGTTACCCTGGTAAATAAGCTCACCACTGCGCTTAGCACTCCATGGCGTGATAGTACCCTGATAATACAGTCGACCATCTTGCTGATAAATCTTCAGCGGCGTTTCACTATAGGGTGGTTGGAATTCCCCCAGTACCGCCTGTAATACCTCAGGACCAGGTTGCTGGCCACCGGATGGCAAAGGCTTGCGCCAGTCCCGGCGGGCAATAATATCTTCAATCAGCAGGTTGATTACCGGCAAACGCGCAGGATTCGGTCCGTTAGCCAGAATCACAATGGCCTTGCCATCCTGCATAGTGGCCATCATGGTGCCTCCGGTACCGGTATTTGAACCGCCATGCGAAAACCAGTCCAGGTTACCGCTAGCCTCGAATCGCATCCAACCTGCACTCCAGCCGCCCATTTTTTTCAGAGTCTGAATCTGGGTGGCCTGACGGGCTACATTGCGGCTAATCACCTTAGACGGCTTGCCTGCCAGTGCCAGTTGGTAATCAAGCAGAAAGCGACTTAAATCTGCCGCAGAGCTCCACATACCAGACGGCGCAATCTGAGGGCAGATAGGCAAACCACTGCCAATGATCTGTTGCTGCTCATCATGTACTTTGGCCACATCCGTTAAAAAGCCCTCATCGCCCGGTTGTACCATAGTGGTATGCTGCATATTCAGCGGCACAAACAACATCTCTCTCGCTAGTTGCGCTAGTGACTTACCGGTAATATCTTCCAGTGCCACCTGCACTAAAACATAGCCGCCGCCACTATAATTCCAGTCACTACCTGGCGCAAAAGTCAGGTGCAGAGGCTCTTTGTAACGCGGCAGTTTAATGCCATTCAGACTCTCCAACAGGGTGGGAATGTCATCGCCCTGATAAAAATCAGCAAAACCGCTTTGGTTAGTACCACCGGTATGACTCAGTAACTGGCGGATACTCAACTGGCGATGCATATCGAAATCTGATGCCGGCAAGTGCCAGCGCTTTAAATAGCGCTCTACAGGCGCGTCCATATCCAGCTTTCCGGCCTCCGCCAGCATAAAGGCCAAGGTCGCCGTGACAGGCTTAGACATGGATGCGGTGGAGAATGCCGTATCCGGCCCAATCAACTGACCTGAGCCATAGACTTTCTCACCCGCCTGATGCTGATAGACCAGTTGGAAGTCATCCACCACCGCAACACTCAGTCCGGTCAGATGGAACTGCTGCAGAAGCGTCTGATAGTCAGTCTGAGAAGACAGGTCACCCTCGTCAGCCTGACCAAAAACAGAGATAAACAATGATACCAGTAGCAAGATAAAACGCATGTTGCGCTCCCTGAAGTTAGTGAAGGCGGCAGATTAACCGAGCATGGCATACCAACCCGGCGGTTAATGCATCAACGGCTCGCAGATCTCACTAACGGCTCATCGCTGGCATAAAAGCTTGATATGATGAAACAAAAAGCCGGGAGCCTGGATTTGCGTTTTCTTCTTACCATGCTTGCCGCCATGTTAGCGGTGGCCGGGCTGTCTGTCTGGCAGAGTAAACAAAGTGCCATAGGTAATTTACAGTGGAGCCAGCAATACTGGCTTAGCCCCGATCCTGGTGGTCCTTATGTGCCTGGCGACAGACAAGCCAGCACCACAACGCTGCCTGCAGGGACAAAAAATGTCTGGCTGCAGATGACCTTTGATTTCAACCAACCTCTGGAACAACCCGCCGGTTTGTTTGTATCTGTGCTTGGGTCATTTGAAGCTTACTGGGACGATGTGCCTATCGGTGGTGCAGGTATAGTGGGTCGCAGCAAAGAGCAAGAAATACCCGCGCCCATCGACAATGTGTTATTGCTGCCATCGACACACAGCGATGCAGGGCACCATAGCCTGCGCCTGCGTATTTCGGCTCAGCACAATCCAGCCTTTATTGAAAATGCCAATATCTGGGTATTTGCCGGTGCCTACAACGATCTGCTGATGATGACGTTCAAACGCGCGGTCCCGCCCTTGTTAATGTCCAGTGCCTTACTGGTAATAGGATTGCTCTGCCTGTTGCTGGCCACAAACAACCGGGCCGGGCGACCTTATCTGCTGTTCGGGTTGCTGAGTCTGGCCATGCTGATGCTAATCGTTGCTGAGTCCTGGCGAGGTTTGTGGGGTTACAGTTACGACTGGCATACCACCCGCATGCAGATAGTGTTGACCTTGTCCTGCGTGATCGCTCTGCTGTTGCCTGCGCTATTTGCCAGTTTATTGCGCTTAGGACTCAAACAGACACTGACCTGGCTGGGTCTTGCAGCCTTGCTGCAGTTGCTTATTGTGCTGTTTATCGGCGGTTTTGATAGCCGCAGCCTGTTGGTGTTTCTGGCGGGTGCGGCAATTTCGGTACTTATCTGTGCACAGGGCATGTGGCAAAAGCAGTCTAATTCAGCGGCGCTGCTGGCGGCACTTATATTGTTTATCGCGCCGGTGACCTTCAATGCCTACGCCTACATGGACCAGTATTTCTTCTTATCCTTTACTATTTTGATTTGTCTGATGCTGTACTTTCTAAGCCGCAGCATCGAACACAACAGACATACTCTGATACAGCGAGAACTGCGGCTAAGCCGACTGGAGCTTGAATTGGTAAAGCGCAATGTGCAGCCGCACTTTATTCTTAATACCCTGACCGCCGTGGAAGAATGGATTGATGAGGATCCCCCCACCGCCATTGCGTTTATTCAGGCGCTTGCCGAGGAATTTCGCCAGATGGCATCCTTATCGTCTCAATCGGCCGTTAGCCTGGAGGATGAACTTCAGCTTTGTCAGGCCCACCTGAACGTCATGAGTTACCGGGCTGGCACTCAACTGTCGCTGGATATCCATATCAGTCACCCCAAGCAGATGATCCCCCCAGGTATCCTGCTGACGTTACTGGAAAACGCCATTAGCCATAATCATTACCGCCACGGTAAGTTTGTCTTCACTGTGCAACAAAAGCGTGAAGATAAAACTATGTGCCTGACCTTCATGGCGCCGGTGGTCAGTGGTCGCCCCAGCAGTAAGCTGCAAACAGGTACAGGCAACCAATATGTTGAATCGAGACTGCGTGAAAGTTATGCAGACAACTGGCAAATGCAGAGTCATGTGTCATCTACAGACTGGCAGGTCCAACTGCGTTTGCCGCTAGCCTCGGGAGATATCCTGTGAAGCTGCTAATAGTAGAAGACGAGCCCATGGTGGCCAAGCGCTTGCTGCGCTTTGTCGAACAGGCCCTGGCAAACCAGCCACGGCAAATCCGTCTGTTCGACAATCTGGATGATGCCAGGGACCACCTGGCAGAGCGAGGCACTGATATCCTGTTTCTGGATCTGAATCTAAGCGGTCAGGATGGCTTTGAATTGCTGCGGGAACAATTGGCACAAAGTTTCCACACTATTGTCGTATCGGCCAACACCGACAGAGCCATTGAAGCGTTCGAGCTGGGTGTACTGGACTTTATCCCCAAGCCTTTCAGTCAGGAGCGCATAGTCAAAGCCCTGACACGCCTGACACAAAGCCAGGCCATGCAACCATGCAAATATCTGAGCTACAGACAGGCCGGTAATCTGGCCTTACTGGATGTCAAAAACATTGTTTACCTGAAAGCCTGTGGTCACTACACCGAAGTCTATCCGTCTTCGGGTCCCACAATATTGCACGACAAAAGCCTGGAGCGATTGGAGCACTTGTTGCCACAGGAATTTCAGCGAATTCATCGTTCCTATATGGTGCCTTTAAGCCAGTGCAAAACACTACAAGCGTTTGTTGGCAGCAGCTACGAACTGGAGCTGAAAAATGGCGTCCGACTGCCAGTAGGACGCACCCGGGTTAAAGCACTGCGTGCCAAGCTTATTTAGCCTGATGCAAGCTTACAAACGCACACTAAGGCCTCTGCTCAGCGCGGTACGATAAGACAGCACCGCCGGGATCAATGCCAATAACGCCGCCAAACCAACAATCAACCCCAAATAACCCAGGGTAGAGCCGGATAACGGCAACCCACTGATAAACAAGCCATATTCACTGCTGATCCAGTTTTTAAGCAAGGTTAGCAAGCCCGCCAGCCCCAGATACCCCACCACTGCGCCAGCCAGGGCAATCAGCACCGCTTCCAGTTCAATCAGCAACAACACAAAGCTGGCGTGTGCACCAATAGCCCGCAATACGGCAATCTCTCTTTCGCGTTCGCGCATGGAAGCCAGCAGCATAGTGGTCATGCCCAACAAACTTGCCACCAGTACTAACAACGCAATCAGTGCCAGTGCCTTTTCTACCATGCCCATCATCTGCCACAGCTCAGCCAGGGCCACACCAGGAATGATTGCCAACAGGGGTTCGTCTTTATATTCATTCACTTTACGCTGAAATGTCAGGGTACCAATACGGGACTTCAGCCCTACCAGCATGGCAGTAACCGAACCTGGCTGCAGATGATGACCAGTACCTTCCGTTACATGGCCATGGTCATGGTCATGGTCATGGTCATGGTCATCATGATGGTCTTCGGTTTGATCTGTGATAGCGGCGTGCCTTTGCACCTGGGGATGGGCATGGTCACCCTGTCCGCCGCTCAGATGAATCAGTTCAATGGACGCCAGATTCACATGCAGTGTCTGATCTACAGGCGTACCGGTGGCACTTAGAATGCCCACCACCTTAAATGGATAAGCGTCATGATGGGTAAAACTCACCTCACCGGTGCCATGGGAAATAACCAGTTCATCGCCCAAGTGATAGTCCAGTTTTGCTGCGACGTCACTGCCCAGTACCACTTCCTGCGTGGTGGTAAAGCTTTGTCCTTGCCTAAAGGTCAGGTCCTGACGACTGCCGTACTTAAAGTGCTCAAAATACCCTGGGGTGGTGCCCATGACCCGATATCCTTTATGAGAATCCCCCAGGGAAATAGGTACCGCCCAGTCCACCTCCTTGGCCTGACTAAGGGCTTGGAAAGTTTGCCAGGACAGATTGTTACTGGGATTACCGATACGAAATACTGAGTAGAGCAGCAGGTTAGTTGACCCGGTACGGGCGCCGACAATCAAGTCCACCCCCGACACGGTGCGGCCAAAACTGGACTTCATTTCATTCTTAAGATGATCGACACCCAGCATAATAAACACCGATACGGCGATAGAGAACGCAGTCAATAATGCGGTTAAGCGACGATTCCATAAACTGGCTGAAGCAATTCGCAGTAACATCAGGCATCCTCCCTCATGGCGGATAGAGCACGCAAATCCTGATGGATATCAAAATAACTTTTCAGGCTCTTATCATGGCTGACAAATACCACTGTGGCCTGACTTTCCTCCGCACAACTTAACAGCAAATGCAGAAACTGGTCACGCAGCTCTGAATCCAGTGCTGAGGTAGGCTCATCGGCAATAATTAATTCCGGTTTATTTAACAATGCTCTGGCCACGGCCACCCGTTGCTGCTGACCAACACTGAGGCTATCGGCGCGGCGTATGAGCAGCTCATTGCCCAGTTCCAACCTTTCCAGCATATGGGCAAGAAAATTCTCATCCCGTTGGCCAGTGCCGCCCAGCTCCCAGGCCAGATTGATATTCTCTTTGACGCTTAAATACGGCAGCAAATTAAACTGCTGAAAAATCATACCGATATGTTTAGCCCTAAAGCGATCCCGATTACCTGCACTCATCTGCGTGATATCTGTATCCAGCAGTCGAATACAGCCGCTCTGGGGTTTGATAATACCGCACAACAAATTTAATAAGGTGGACTTACCGCTGCCTGATGGCCCATACAAAAATACTTTCTGACCACGCTCAACCCGCCAGTTTGCAATGTCCAGCAAGGGGTTCTGTGCCCAGCCAAAGCGCACCTTATCCAGATGAATAACCGTATCGAGTCGATGATCTGCCATATTTTCCCTGGTTTAGTTTTGTTATGATGTAACATTCTTAGTGCTATTCTCCAGAATTCCCATGCGACTTGCAATTTTGCTTATCTTTCTAATTCCGCCATTGGTCCTGGCCAAGGAGGAGTATCGCACCATTGAGTGGGACGCCCTGTTACCAGAACAAGATTTAAAAGCCTTCAATGAAGCGCCACCGATTAATCACGGTGACGAAACCTATGCTGTGCCGTTGGCTGACCAGAGTGAGGCCGACAGTATCCAGCAACAGATAGATGAAATTAAACGTCAACGGGTTAAAGAGGCCCTGGCCTCCACCCGCATTCGCGCAGAGTTCAATCAACAGAAAGTCCGTCTGGCGGGTTTTGTTGTGCCTTTGGAATATCATGCAGACCAATCGGTGCAAAGCGCTTTTCTGGTGCCTTACTTTGGCGCCTGTATTCATATGCCACCCCCGCCACCTAATCAGATAATCTTTTTGCGATTTCCGGCAGGATACCAGGTTGACGACATTTATCAGGCTTATTGGATTTCAGGCCAGCTTAGCACGGAGCTGATGGAGAATGACGTGGCCACCGCAGCGTATCAGATGCAGGTTGCGCAGCTCAGGCCCTGGACCGAAGATTAAATTATTACCATCTGGACATCGCCGCTCCTTCGCGCCCATGCGACCGCGGAATACGACCACCATGGATGGTGGAAGTGCAGAAAATGCAGGAGCAGCTTTTCTGCCGACCACCAGGGATGGTGGAAGTGCAGAAAATGCAGGAGCAGCTTTTCTGCCGACCACCATGGATGGTGGAAGTGCAGAAAATGCAGGAGCAGCTTTTCTGCCGACCACCATGGATGGTGGAAGTGCAGAAAATGCAGGAGCAGCTTTTCTGCCGACCACCAGGGATGGTGGAAGTGCAGAAAACGCAGGAGCAGGTTTTCTGCCGACCACCAGGGATGGTGGAAGTGCAGAAAACGCAGGAGCGGCTTTTCTGCCCGTCCATCCCTGGACATCGCCGATGAATACTCCCTGCCACATCGGCATACCGTCCGTCCCTGGACATCGCCGCTCCTTCGCCTCCATGCGACCGCGGCATACCGTCCATCCCTGGACATCGCCGCTCCTTCGCCTCCATGCGACCGCGGCATACCGTCCATCCCTGGACATAAAAAAAGCCGCTTAATGCGGCTTTTTCTAAATTCGCTGTTACTTATACAGGAACAACGTTAACGGCTTGAGGGCCTTTTTGGCCTTGCTCAACACCGAAAGAAACGCGCTGACCTTCGGCCAGAGTTTTGAAGCCTTCAGCAGCAATGGCGCGGAAATGTACGAATACATCTTTGCCACCGTTCTCAGGCGTAATAAAACCAAAACCTTTCTCTTCGTTGAACCACTTAACGGTACCAGTTGTGTTAGACATGAATGTCTCCAAAAACAAATAAATTAACAAACGCACGAATGCGAGTATCGCCTGCAAACTTGATTATTAGAGCAACAAGGGAGCAAAGACTTCATGACAAAAACGCAAATGGTAGATGTAGCGAAGATAAAGCAGAAAACTGTTGTGTAAATAATAGGTCTGACGTTACAGGCCGGTTACCACTTTACCAGACTTTTTCCCTTTGTACAGTTTTTATTCTTGATTTTGTCATGTGTTTTTCTTGTCGGCACGGACTTTGCGTTACATCTCTGTGCAAATTCACTTTGCGTCCTGCATTAGAGGTACTACTGACCAGTATATTCAATAGCTTAGCGGCAGGGCGGCACTTCAGGACGATGGCAAAATGGTCACATTAAGGTTTAACTTTCTCGTTATCTGTCTCCAGTTAGCAACGCTTTGCCTGCTAACGTCCTGTGCCGGGAACGTCTCCCCCCAGCAAGATAATAGTCAACTACCTTTATCTGTTCCGACTGAAGCTACGGCAGCCGGGGCCTCGGACCATCAATCAGCCAGCAGCAACTCTCCTTCGCAAGGGGTGTCGCAAAGCAGCAACGATCTGCAGATTCAAATTCAACCTTTATTTCACTCAGCCGCGGTATCAATCAGCAATGTCAGTGACCAACATCATGCCCGGGTGAGTTTCAAACAAACAGCCGACAACCAATGGTCAGCCGCAATGGACTTACAGCCAGAGCCGGTATTTTTGCTCCAATCCGGCAGTATTGTGGGGTTATCCGCCGATACTGAATATCAGTTGCGCATTCAGCTTTACTCGAATGACCAGCTTGTGCAAACCAAGACCACTAGCTTTCGTACCCGCCAGGCACAGCCCCCGGTCGACCCAAACAAGGTTTATCAACTGGCAGATATTTACCAGCATGGCACGCTGGATTTAGAAGCCCTGGGTATCGAAGGACAGGAAAGTGGCTGGGCTAAAATTATTGGCAATGATGAGTTGGTTATCGAAGCTGGTCCAGACGACGATATTGCAATTAACATTGGCGATAACAACTATATCTATTTTGAGAATATTCAGGTCAAAGGTGGGCGGCGACATGCCATCGTCAGTTTGAATGCACACCACCTTTGGTTTAGCGGCTGCGACGTGTCAGCCTGGGGCAGACAGGCTGGTGACATACGCGACGGAATCGCCTACGAGAATGAGCAGGCCGCACAGCCGATCAATTACGATGCCGGATTCAACCTGGTGCAAAGTGGCGTCATTGTAGTGGAACATTGTCGCGTGCATTCCCCCATTCCGGCCGCCAATCATTGGGGCCAGGGGCACCCCCATGGCGCTACGGCTTTCCTTGCTTCCGGCAATCATCCACAGTCCGAATTTGCCGGTCAGCTAGTGCTTAGATATAACCACTTCATTGGCTCAGATCAGCACAGATTCAATGATGTTATCGAAAGCCGCAGCAATGGTCAGCCCTGGGGTGGGTTTATGCAACACTCCGCTATCCACGACAATGTTCTTGCCTATGCCAATGATGATTTAATCGAGCTGGATGGCGGTCAGCATAATGTGCTGGTATATAACAATGATCTGCAGCAGGGCTATACCGGCGTCAGCGCTATCCCTAACCGACGCGGCCCCAGTTATATCTTCCAGAATTATATTCACAATCTCGGTGATCAGCGCCAGCGGGCCTGGGCCGCAATCAAGCTTGGCGGTTTGTTAAGTGCGCCAATGGGCAAAACCCTGATTTTTGAAAACTTAATTGTCAGTCGCAGCAATGGCATCGCCGCCGCCAAATTTAAGGGCGACAGTAGTTTCTGGGTAGATGCCAGAAACAACATTCTGATCCACGACAGATATTGGCAGGTTATGGGCTACAGCATTTTTGATGAAATGCCACTGGACGCGTCGTCCTACACCAACAATTACATGTTCAATCTGGCCACCGGTCAGCCGGAA
This sequence comes from Bowmanella denitrificans, assembly GCF_039522935.1. Lineage (NCBI taxonomy): Bacteria > Pseudomonadati > Pseudomonadota > Gammaproteobacteria > Alteromonadales > Alteromonadaceae > Bowmanella > Bowmanella denitrificans. The sequence goes on from NZ_BAAAEI010000020.1 coordinate 34,734, forward strand.
TTCCGCGCCCATATCGATCAGGGTTTCGCCTTTAGCGAGCAGGTCAACGATGCCACCGCGCGGATGCTGAGTCAGAGTGATTCTCCGGTCGCTATGGCCATTCCTCCAGCGTGGCAAATTGACAACTTTTCCCGTCTGAACCAGGCCGGGTTGGTCTTGATTGGCGCCCAGCTATCTGCAAGTCCGTCACAGTGAGGTCACATGATTTCCCACCAGCACCAGTGTATTTTCATTCATATCCCCAAATGCGCAGGCACCAGCATTGAAAAAGCATTGGGCCATTTTGACCATCACTCAGGCCGAGACGGGCAAGACCACCGAAGCCTGCGTATGTTGCAGCAACCTCTGCCCCTGAAGCAGGCCTGGCGCAATAGCGACAACCTGTTGGAATGGCTGAGACGTACTAAACATCAGTGGTACAGACACCGCAATCCGGCCAATAAACAACAGGTTAACCAACGCCAGTATCAGGAGTATTTCAAATTCAGTATTGTCAGAAATCCCTGGGATAGAGCCTATTCCTGGTACCGCAATGCCATTCGCGACGACTATCACCGTCGCTGGTTGGGCATAGATGCGGATATTCCCTTCAGTCATTTTCTGCAACGTTTCATCGGCACCGGCTTTTTACGTCCGCAGTTAAGCTGGCTAACCAACTTTGAAGGCGACCTGGCGGTGGACTACGTCGGTAAGTTTGAACACCTGCAGGCGTCCTTTGACGTTGTGCTTGAGCGACTTGGTCTGTCGTCCCTTGCCCTGCCCCATGAAATCAGCGGCGACAACCGCGATTATCGCCTAGCTTTCAGCAGTGAGGATGTAGATCGGGTGGCAACCTGTTATGCCAGAGAAATCAATTTGTTCCACTATCAGTTTGAATAGCAAGGAGGCCCTATGCAGCTTTATCAGGATCAATTCAGTCGAGAACATGACTTCGCCCCCGGTACTAAGGCCAATAATTTTCTGGTTATCGCTTCCACCCAGCGATGCGGCAGTCATATGCTCGGCCATGCGCTATACAGTACCGGTCTGTTCGGCTTTCCTCTGGAATACGCCAATCCGGTAAATTTGCGCGAATGGGAGAAGCAGTTGGGTGTCTCAGGCCTGGACAATGTACTGGACTTGCTGCAATTAAGGCGCACCTCCGCCAATGGCGTGTTTTCCATCAAAGTGCATTACGACCATCTGCAGGTGTTCGGCGGCTTTGACAAGTTGATAAAACGCTTTCCAAATGCCTTGTTTGTCTTGCTGCATCGTCGCGATGTGCTAAAACAGGCGGTGTCTTTTTCCAAGGCTCGCCAGACTGGCGTGTGGATCACCGGACAAAAGGCGATGCGCACCGCCCCAAGCTTTGACTACCAGGATATTAACCAGTGTCTGAAAAAAGTCATCCAAGACACCGCCAGTTGGCGCTATCTTCTTGCGGCCCAGGGGTGCCGTTATCTGGAGCTTGAGTATGAAAGCCTGCGGGAAGACCTGACCAGCGGTATACGGCGTATTGCATCCGCCATGGATATATTGCTGCCCATTAGCGATATCCGCGAAATAACCCGCCGTCAGGCGGATGAACTGAGCGACAATTGGCAGCAGAAGTTTGTACAAATGCATAAGGGGAAAAATGACAGGTTACAGCCAGGTGCATCTGGCGTTCGCACCTTGGTTCGGCGTTGGCTGGGGAGTTAAACATCATGCAATCGCTCACGCCACTGGGCGTTCCCGCCGTCACCATTGTGCTGCCAGTATACAACCGTCGAGCTACTGTTGCGCGCGCCCTTGACAGCATTCGCGGGCAGTCTTTCAGTGACTATGAAGTGATCATTGTGGATGACGGCTCTACCGACGGCAGTGACAAAATCATCGCCCCTTATCTGCAGGATTGGCGATTTCGTTATTTCAAGCAGGCGAACAGCGGCAAACCCTCCAGAGCCAGGAACGCCGGGGTAAAACTCGCCCGTTGCGAATGGCTGGCTTTTCTTGACTCAGATGACGAATGGCCGCCAGACCAATTAGCATCCCAAATGCAGACCTTGTTGGCTTTTAGGACCTATAACGTAGGTATGGTCTTTACCGACAATCGCAAAGTAATAAACGGACAAGAGCTTCACCAAGGCTTTTTTACCCGCCTGGGCATAGAGCAGGGACTTAAGGATGCCACCGAACGCCTGTGCAATTGGGGCAGACTGTTCAACCCACAACGTTTTCAGCGTTTGTTGTGTTACAGCGGCTTTGTCATGACTCAGGGAGTGTTGGTTAACCGCCATCTATGGCAACAAGTGGGTGGATTTGACACTGACCTGACCTTTGCCGAAGATACCGACTGCTGGCTGAAGATCAGCGGTCAGTGTCGGGTAGCTCAGGCCTTCGGACCCGGTTTTCGTTATCATTGTCATGGCCAGAATATGACCGCCGATACCAGTCAGCAGCTATACCAGGACAGCATCCGTGTGTTACAGCGTCATGAACAGTTATTGGCGGATGACATCGAGTCGGTGCAGCACCTTCGTGCCCGCATTCTGGTTTATCAAATCCTGTTACAAGCTATGCAGCGCGATCACGCAACGGCAACTGACGACAGACTCACCTTAAGGCATTTTACTAACCTGAAATGGAATCGTCAGTTGCTAAGAGTGCTTGTAAGAAACCTGAACTGGTTGCCGTTTCATTTGGCTCTGCGTTAGCCGCAAACTGCGAACCTTTCCCTGTTGTGAAAATCCATCACGACGGTCTGCTTTCAATGCCTCAACAGCAACATACAAACGTTCCCTGGCAAAATGCAGTTGCTGATCATCACTCAAATAACCCTGCCGCTCAGCAAGCCTGTTTAATTGCTCGGCACATTGCTGCAACATGGCGTCTGGATGGTTACCCAGCATTTTCATCGCAGGCACCAACAGTTTCCGCCTTAGTCTAAGATAGCGCTCTTTGCGTTTGCGGGCTTTGGGATCCCGGCTCAAAGCCTGTCGGGCACGAATGTCCCCCAGCGCCTGACTGATACTCAAGCCGAGAGTAAAATCCAGGCCGGGCACCAGAGCAAGATCCGCTTGTGCTCTGGCGGCAAAGCGGTTATCCAGCCAGGCCACTCTGGAGGGTGGTGCAATACTCTCAGGAATCACTCTTGCCCCCACAGCCAGTGCCCAATCAGCCCACTTGAACTTATTGATCTCGCAGGAACTCCACACCGGTATCCAGGGCACCCGGTAGGCATCAGCAATAATGGCAGCGTGCATGGATTCTGCCAATACTAATCTCGCCCTGGCTAGCTGCCGAATAACCTCTTTGGATTCATGCCTGGGGTCCACCAGGCTCACCCCGGCTAGTTGGCAGACACTTGCCCAGTCAGAACGCCGGGCACTGTCCAGATGTGGTACAAACACAACCGGCCTGTCCAGTGGTGACAGTGGTGGAACGTCAAACACTTCAGGGATCAGTATCGCCGGATCGGCCAGCACCTTGCGATCATCCAATTCCAACAGCGCCGCTGTAAGAGGGCCTCGCACACCATAACAATGACAGTGAGCTTGGAAAACCGCTTGGGGCAATTCCCCGTAACCAGCCCCTGAACCTAAAATCAACAGGCGTTTGGCAGGCGGTAACTGACGGGTCAGCACTGTTCCCACCCCAGCCAGCATCACATCATCATTGCGCGGCCAGTCCCCTGGCATCAAGGCGTCCCATAACCAGGCGTTTAGGTCGTCGCCGAAATTTCCTTCCTGTGCTTTACTGGATTGCCAATAGAAAATCCGCATGTTCTACCCCTGTTTGATACTGTTTATCAAGCCCCTGGCCCAGCCAGGTCTGAGTGTGAATAAGCCGAGAAAATACACCGCTGCGCCGGTCGCGATTGCCATCAGCACGTCAGGCAAAGGTAAAAATTGTGGAACTCTTAACAACTCAATGCTGGCCATCATCAATACAGCCGCCAGTGCCACAAAGCCGTAGTCGCGCAATACAGGCTGCCAGCGGGGACTGAACAACTTATGCAATTGATACAATTTAATCAGCAGATCTCCTGACAGTTGCAGTGCCATTGCGGCTACCGCGGCCATCGCCCCCCATTCGCTGCCATACAACCAGGTTATTAACAACGCACCTAGCAACAGCAACAAATCCGCTTCCATTCCCCACCTGGCCTTGCCCAGCGCAATTAGCGTGGCCGGCACATAAAGCACCAGACAACGCAGCGCCGCCAATAAACACAAGCATTGAAAGGGGGTGATAGCCAATTGCCATTTGGCATCAAACAGCAGATGAATAAGATCGCCCCCCAACACCATGGCGCCGAGGAACAGAGGAGCAAGCAACGTTGTCGTGCTCAGACTGATAGATGAGACAAAGCGTCCCACGTCCGGCCCCTGATTAGCACGTTTGGCAATAGCTGGCAGCGCATAACTCAGCAGCCCATCGCTTAGGGCGAGCCTGGGCAAATCCACCAGTCGGTTAGCAAACGCAAAATAGCCTACCGTGGTTGCATCACTGACCATACCCAGTACTAAAGTGATAGCCCTGACTAACATGCCACGACTGAACATTTTTACCCCAAGCGGTAATCCGGCCCGAAAAATCAGGCCAAATCTGTGTATATCTGCTTTGCTGCTGACCAGGTCGTGATGCCAATACAGCAACAATATCAGCGACACTGTCTCCATCATGACAGCCTGTAACACCACGGCCCAGGCTCCTGCCCCCCAAAAAGCTGCCAGTATCCCGGCGGTGGTGCCTATCAGCTTTCCTGCCAGAGTGCGGTTTGCCAGTGACTTAAAATTGCGCTTGCGACGCAGCTCCGCAACAAAGGGGCGGCTTAGTACTGTTGCCACCAGCTTGACACCGGCCAATGCCACCAAACCGATAAACAGCTCTGATGCCCCAAGCAACAAGCTGCCTGCCACCAGCATTGTGGCACTGCCCAAAGCCAGTAAGCCGCCAAAGCAAAACACAGAGGCATACAAACTTTTGCTACACCTGGTACGCCTGACCAGCGGATCTTCAATTATGCTGCAGTAAATAATGCCTATCGCTTCTACCAGCGTCACAGCCAATACGCCGAGGCCAAACTGCTCGGGTCCAAGCAACAGCGCAAACACCATAAAAGAGCCGATTGACAGCCCAATCAGGCTGAACTTCTCGTAAAAAATCCAGGCCAGGTTAACCAGTCGATGACGCATCGTTCAGGCCATCTGGTTAAGTGGTGTAAACTGCCCGAACAGACTGCCATACAGGTTGATTAACGCGTAACGGCTCAGGCGGCCACGTCCCCCAGACAACTGCATGGTGCGGCGGAACAATTTGCGATAGCCTCTTACATCATTGGCTTTAAAGGCTTCACGCAAGAATTCCTGCATATTCTCGTACCAGATCTGATGAGTCTGACCTTGGTTAAGGGAGGCCATTTCCAGCAAACGCTGTACACATAACAGGCGATAATAATAATTGCGATAACCATGGGCAGTCAGGTTGGCATTGTGGTTGACCTTGCGTACTGTCACTTCCTGCAAGGTGTGTACTTCACCAATTTTTGCCAATCGGGCCCACAGCAACCGATCCTCGCCGAAACGCAAATCCTCATCAAAACCACCCACCTGGCGAACAGCAATGGTTTTGGCCAAAACAGAGGATGTGGCATTGACCACATTGTGGTGCAGAAACTGCTCGAATACCCTGCCCTGCTTAACCCGCTGTACAACCAGCGGCAGCTCACCTCCCCAATCTACCTCGGCGAAGCTGTCAATCAGCACAGCGTCAGGGTGCAGGTTGGCAAGTTCTATCTGCATCTGCAGCTTATGCCAATCGCTCCACTGGTCGTCGGCATCCAAAAAGGCCACCCAGGGCTTACTGGTATGTGCCAGACCATGGTTTCTGGCAGCGCCGGGACCGCTGTTAGGAATTTCAAGATAAGTGATGTCAGCAGCATATGGGCTATTGCGGATCACCCGCTCGGAGCCGTCAACTGACCCGTCATTGACAATAATCACTTCGCCCGGCAATTCGCGTTGCCTGAACAATGCATGCAAGGTGTCTTCGAGAAAGGCAGCACTATTGTATACAGGAATAATGACAGCAATATCTGTTGTGGTGTAAATCATACTACTCTCCAATTATCAGGCTGAGCCTCAGCGGCCAGGCGCGAGGCGGTAAAACACATCAGGGCAAATAAAAACATGTCAAAGCTGTTGTGGTTCAAAACCGCAAAAGCCACGGCGTTAATGGGGATCATCAACAACAGGATCGCCAGGGGCGCAGCCATACTCTGCCCCTGAGATAAGCGGATATAAGCATTACCGGCATGCCACAGGCCAGTGGCCATCAACGCCACGACCAGCAGCAGACAAGCCCAGCCACCATGTAACATTGCTTCGTAGTAACCACTATGGGCATTACCTATGTATCCCCAGCGGTTGACAAATGCGTCGGCAGCATCGCTGGCCCAAAACGCACCGAAGCCGTATCCCCAATAAGGTTCGATGTCGATAAAGCCGTCCATTAACTGCCATATCACCATCCTGTTGGTTAAGGTGGGATCCCGTCCCAGTAAACCCAGCAACTGTTCATACAACCAATAACAAAGCAGACAGCCCAAAATAAGCAGCACGGCAAACAACATCAGCCGGTTAAAACTGGTTTGTGCGCTGGTTGCGTGTAAGTAACGCAACAGCGTAATCAGCCCGATTCCAGCCAGCAGCATCACCCATGCAGTAGCAGAATTGGCAAAGGCAATGGCCACCAGTAATATCAGCATCAACCCTTTGTCCAATCCGGTTTTAGTCGAAACCAAACCAAACAGCAGTAAGAAGGCATATGCGCAATTTCTGGCTCCGGCGTTTTTATCTGCAAATAAGCCAACGAACGCTTGGTCACGAATGCCGCCTCCAACCAGAACCAGTTCAGGTAGCAGGGGGACCAGCAATAATCCGAGCAACGTGATAACCCCTACAGCGCGGGCAAAAAAACGCAGCAATGACAAAGGTGAAAAGCTCTGTACCAGCACGTAGGCACTGAGTACCAGGGTGCTGAAAGCCACGACCCGGCGCAGTGTGATGGCTGGCACATAGGACCACAGAACCGACAGCATCAAATATCCCAACAAAGCCCACCAGATCAGGTCCTTGTTGAAAGAGGTCGTTACCCGGTTATCGCGTTCATAGCAAAGCACAAAGATGGCCAGCAACAACAGCAAAACGCCGACAAACTGCCTGGCCGGATCGCCTGCGGCGTGCGCGGCCAAAACATCCGTTGCCCGGCCACTGACAAGTCGGGTGGCAAAATCCAGCAACCCGCAGTAGTAAATGAGAGTCAGCAGTAAACAAAGTCGTTTTAGACTGTCAATATGCACTGCCATTCGTCAGGCTCCGAGCAGCAATTGCCGGTAGTGACGCGTGGCTGTAGCGGCCTCAAAGCGGCTGACGCCCTGAACCAGGCGCTGCCTTCCCTGTTCACTAATAGGTAACTGCAGGCTGGCCAGCATGGCTTGATATAGTCCTTCCACATCACCTAAATCCACCAACGGGGCTAATTGGCCGTCGGCGAGAATTTCCCGCGGACCGTGTGGGCAGTCAAAAGCCACGACTGGCGTACCCAGAGCCATGGCCTCTACCAGGGCATTGGGGCTGCCCTCAAATCGCGAAGACAGCACGAACAAATCCGCCACACGGATCTCGGCCAATGGATTACTGCTGTAACCTGGAAAGTCAACACGGTCGGCCACCCCCAGAATAGCGGCTTGCTTGGTCAGTTCAGCCCGTAACGGCCCTTCACCAAACACCACCAGGCGACAGTTCTGTTGTAAAGCCAGTTTGGCAAAGGCCTCGATCAGCCAGTCAAAGCCTTTTTGTGGTACTAAGCGGCCCATTGCCACTATCACCTTAGTGGTTTTGTTCTGCAGCCATGGATGATGGGAAGCCGCCCTGGCCTGTACAAGCCAATCGTGGTGAATCACCGGGTTGGGCGCTGTGGTAACCTGCTTGGCATTGATATGAGCAGACGCCACCAGATCCATGGCGACCCCCTTTGATACCGCTATGACCGGCTTTTTCAGCAGGCGATACAATAGCGGTGCCACAGCGTAAGCTGTGCGAACCTGCCAATTGGAATTAACGCCGCGATCCAACGAAAAGGTGTTGCGTTCACTGACCGACAATCTGGCCAGCCAGCCCAGACTGGCGCATGCCAGAATACTGATAACATTGACATGGGTCAGTGCCGACAGCACCGCATTAGGTTGCAGCTGTTTCAGCCATCGTCTGAGTGTGGGCAACGCTTTAACACTGCGAGTGGCGCAGATTTCCAACAAATTAACCCTGGGGTTAAGCCATTGCAGATTTTCTCCACCGGCCATCAGCAGCAGCATGCTGACCTCATCGCCGTCTTCAACCAGTTGATTGGCCAGACGCACCATCATTTTCTCGGCGCCGCCGCCGCCCAAGTCCTGTAAAATAATGACTATTCGCGCCATACCTGCTCCTGAAAAAACTGCCTGTAGGTTTGTGCTACCTGACTTTGATGAAACTGATGCACGACTGAATCGTCTTGCACCGAGGTGGCTTGGTTTGTGACTAATGCATCGGCCAGTGCTTCAATATCCCCGGCATTCACCAAGGTCCCAGACCCTGGCTGGTTCAGCAGTTCAGCAGGCCCGGTGGGACAATCGAAGGCAATCACATTGCATCCCAGCGCCATGGCTTCAATCATTACCGTCGGCATACCTTCATGGCGCGAGGACAAAATAAAGGCACTGGCGTGGCGCATCAGCCCATAGGGATTTGAGACAAAACCGGTAAAGCGCACTTTTTGTGCCAGACCCAGCTGATTGGCAAGCTGCTTAAGAGCGCAGTCCAGCTCTCCGCTACCCACAATAACCAGCTCTGGTAACGCAGGTTGCCGATGCAGCGCAATGGCATAGGCCTGCAACAACAGATCAAAGCCCTTTTCTTCAACCAGTCGGCCCACGGCGCAAAAATATGCGCCATCCGGCAACGGAGTTGTCGCATGCTCGGCCAAACTGAATAGCTCGTCACTGATCACCGCATTGGGAACATACTGAATTCGGGACGCACCAAATAACACCGCACTGCGCAGCTGTTCACGCAGTGTCTTGGACACGGCGACAATAGTGCCGCGCTGCAAGGCGTATAGATTGTAAAGCAGCTTCACCACCCAAACCGGAAGTCGCTGCTCACGGGTATCAAAGGCACTGTGCCGGGTAAAGATCACCCGCACAGAGGGCATCCATAGTTTACAAAGAAAGGCCAGCATATTGGCCTTCTCTGTGGCCGCTATCAGTACATCCACCCGCTGACGTTGGATATGGCGCCGAAGTTGCGCAAGCCGGGTAAGCAAACTGGCGCTTTGGTTTGGGCTGGATGCCGCAAATTGTCGGGCAAGACACTGGTAGCCAGGGGCGGCGTCACCCTGCGTATGCCAGACGTAAAAACTGCAACGATCTCCTTGCGCCTGTAGTCCCCTGGCCAGATTTTGCGAGACTCTTTCGATACCACCGCCTGCGAAGAAGAACTTATGTAAAAACATCACCCGGCTTGCCATTTTTACTCCCCAGCCCAGCGTCGGATGCGGTGTTTGTACGCACAATAAATAGCATGGGGACTGGTGGTCAGGTAGCGCCACAACAGCTTGCGCGGTTCACTCAACGCCCGATGCAGCCATTCCAGTCCCAGTTGCTGCATCACCTGGGGGGCCCGTTTATAGTCGCCGGTGACATAGTTAAAACAACCACCACAGGTGATAATCACCGGCACATGCAACCAGAGCTTGTTGCGGGTACAAAACGCCTGCTCCTTAGGCTTGCCCAGCCCAACCCACAACACATCAGGCTGTACCCGGTTAATTTCGGCTAATACTTGCTTTTCCTGTTTTAGTGAGAAGTACCCGTCATGAGTCCCGGCCACACAGAAGTTGGCATAGCGCGTTTGTAGGCGCTTTGCACATTCTTCGACTACTCGTTTATGTCCGCCCAATAAAAAGTGCCGCAACGGGCCATGGTGGAAAGTCGGAATATCGTGAATTGTGTCGGTGGTAGCAGAACGCTCGGGGATCTCATGATCGGCAAACAAACGGGAGAAATTCACCACGCTTTGCCCGTCAGCATGAATCAGGTCAGCCTGGCGCAGAATCGCCATAAAATTGGGATTACTGTTGGCGATGGAAATTCCCTGTCCATTCGAGTCAAAAATCAGCATAGGTGCCAATTCATCCGCCAACCGCTGGCGCCAGCGATATGCCGTGATGCGCCTGGCAATGACATCCACCAGCTCTGCACGGGTAATACAGGCTGTCTTCAGTCCCCCAACCTGGGTAAAGGTCACGTCTTCCAGTCTCATGGCTGCACTCCTGTTTATGTGTCAATGGTCAGCGACAACGCGGTTCACATAGACCTATGCGCCGTAACCATATTGCTCATACGCGGTTTGATAACCGTCCACCTTTTTAGCCCGCTTAACGTCAAGCTGATTCAGTATCACGCCATCTACCCGGCAGCCGCTTTGCATAAAACGACTCAGCCCGGCCTTGATTTGCTTATCAGCCGCCGCTTCGGCCTTCACCACATAAACCAGGGCATTACATTGTCGTGATGCCACCAAGGCATCACTGACCGCCAGGGCCGGTGCGGTGTCGAGAATAATGAACTGGTAATGATCTTTGAGTTTGCGCATCATCTGGCGGAATCGTTCTGAGGCCAGTAGCTCCTGAGGATTTGCAGGTGGAGTCCCGGCGGCCAGCAAATGAATATCAGCATCCGGAATCTGCACCAGGCATTCGTCCAATTTATGCGTGCCGGACATGATGTTGGCCAAACCAGGCTGGAAGTTCGGCAGACCAAATTGATCGGCCAGGCTGCTGCGACGCAAATCAGTGTCCACCAGTAACGTTCTGCCCAGTTGCCCCATGGCAAAGGCAAGATTGATGGACGTCATGGTTTTTCCTTCACCTGGCAGACTGGATGTGACCATCCAGGTACGTTGCTCGTGTTCCACTGTCAACATCATCAGATTCGTGCGCAGGGTACGAAATGCTTCAGCAAACAAGGCCTGATCAGGCGCAAAATAATGCCGCAAGGGCAGATCCTTGCGACGGGGCTTTTTCTGCTTGGGGATCACGCCCAATACCCGATAGCCCAGTTTGCGCTCAGCATCTCCAACAGAGCGGATGCCGCTGTATAGTGCATCGGCGACTATGGCAGTAAGTCCGGCAAACCCAGCAGATACAAGTAAAGCGGCCAGTACCATCAATAGTTTGCTGGGTTTACTTGGGTTGGAAGGTGGCAGGGCTTCATCCAATACCCGGGCATTCGCACTTTCAAAGCCTTCCAGTTCACTGGTTTCTTTTAAACGGGTGAAAAATGCATTGTAAAGTTGCTGATTGATATCCACTTCACGCTGCAGTGCCTTATGGCGGGTTTCAAGAGCGGTCAGGCGTCGGTAATCCTGTTTTGCCTGCTCAACCGAAGTTTCCAGTTCTGCCACTCTGGACTGCACAGACTGGTATTCCATGTTGATCCCTGAGACCAACGCCCTCACCTGATTGAAAAAGTTTTTCTTTACCGACTCAAGCTCTGCCTGAGCAGATACCATGCGTGGGTGCTTAGGACCAAACACTTTGCTCAGATCGGATACCTTACGCTCGGCTTCGATTTCCGCCCTGCGCACATTTTGAATGGACGGGTGATTCAGCACTTCCGGCAGGCTGGTCAGGCCCTGCATATCACTGCTTTGCAGGTTAACCTGCTGGTAGATAGCGCGGCTTTGTGCCAGGCGATTTTGTGCTTGTAACAGTTGTTCACTGAGTTCCTGCAGCGCTTCGGCGGCCAGTCCCACGACGCCGTCCAGATCAACCAGTTTTTCCTGCTCATAAAATTCAGCTAAGCGCTTCTCGGCCGCGCTAAGCTTAGTTTTCAGACCGGCCAGGCTGTCATTCAGCCAGGTCGTGGCCTTACTCGTCATATCCAGCTTGGCTTGCAGATAGTTTTCTATATAGACCTCCGCCACCTTGTTAGCGATCTGCGCCGACAGTTGAGGCGAAGGACTCTCGTAAGAAATAATCACCATCTGGGTGTTTTTAACCGGGGTAATACTGAGGTTGGCACGAAAGTTATCCACGACTTTCTTGTTTATTTGCTGCTGTTTTTCGCTGTCGATTGAAACGCCTGCAGGGCCTGCAGGTGCGGATGGCAAACCCGGTAACTGCAGCTTAAGCCATTGCCGCAACTCGCTTAGCCAGCGCCCAACAGGGATCAGGCTGGCGGGTTGCTGCAACGGGTCGAACAAGGGGTGGCTGGCCAGCCCAAGCTGCGCCACCACCCGTTCAGCAATATGCCGGGAGCGCAATACTTCATGCTGAGTCTGAAAATATTCCTTACGGCTAAAGTCCACGCCATAGACTTCTTCAATGGACAGTACCTTATTTTCCTGGGCTTCAATCATCAGGGTGGCGGAGGCTTTGTAACTTGGCGTCACAAACAGCATCAGAACAGCCATCACGCCGGCCCCCAATACTGCAAATGCCAGAATCTGCCACTTGCAACGACTTAAGGTTTGAATATGCTGCGTAAAATCCAGTCTGCCGGGTTCCAGCAAACTGGCCTGTAATTGCCCCCGGTCATCCCTGGACATAAAGCATTCCTGCGGTTTGTTTGTAACACATAGACGATTCCATCCTGATTAGAAAAAGCGCTGTTCGACGGTAATAATGTCACCTGGAAAAACGCGGCTTTGAGGTTGCCCATCCAGGTGATGCTGGCCTTGCGCATCACTGCGCAAAATTTGAATCTTGTTGCGAGATGCCCGTTCGGTATAGCCGCCGGCCAGGGCCGCCGCCTTATCCACGGTCAGACCTGGCTGAAATGGATAGCCACCTGGTCGTTTAACTTCGCCGTCAATAAAGAACGGTCGATAGTCTTCAATGGACACAGAAACCGAGGGTGAAACCAGGTAATCCCCTTTCAGTCCCTGATAAATTTGCGATTCCAGTTGCCTGGCGGTCAATCCAGCCACATGCAGATCACCCAGAAAGGGGTAATGGATCACCCCCGTTTCGCCAAGGCGACGACGCAGGGACAGATCGGCCTGGCCAAACACCGTAATCTGAATCACATCACCTGAATCCAGTTGGTATTGCCCCATCTCCATGGGCGGCTTTTCCTCCCCCATTGCCGACAGAGTGAACAGCATCAGGCACAACAGAAAGTAGATACTCCGCCACACTGCATTTTGATCTGCTGATTGCATCAGGTTTCCCCCTTTAGTCTTTGTCCTTAGGGCTTGCGACTGACCTATGCCAGTTACATGCCAGTAACAACTGTCCAGTTGGTATAGGCATTGCTCTATGCCGTATAGAGCAGCAAGACACAGGCCCGGCGGGCGAGAGATGGCGTTGATTTCCCGTCGAACAGCAAAGAATTCAATAGGAAATCTGGCTGATTTTTGTCCCCTTTGGGGGACGAAATAAGGCGTAGCGACTAAATGATTAACGACACCGGGTCTTAGTGTGCGATGTAAAACCTTTACATCGCCCAGTTAGACTGCGTTGCAGGGGTATTATCCGGTTGTCGCAAGTTCGCGACAGTGTCTGCTTGAGCAGTATCACCATCGGGTCAAGGAGAAGGTAAAATGACAGAACATGTAACAGCATCATTGGCAGATAAAGGCGTTATCCAGTCTTATCAAAATGGCTTTGCGACGGCCTACAGATTAACGGATATGTTTCTTATTAGCCTGGTCTACCTGATTGTACTGCTTGTTATGCAGCTCCCCGTCAACAGTTTCAATGCCGCATTATTACTGGTTGGCCTGATTATCTATATGATTTGTGCTGAAGCCTTGGATATTTATCGCTCCTGGCGCACCTATGCAACTTCACTAATGCTCAAAGCCGTCTGCTGGGCCTGGCTGCTAACCAGCCTGCTGACCATTTGCAGCTTATTTTTGTTTGCACCGGCGCAGTCAGTTAGCAAACAGGCCGTGCTGTTCTGGTTGTTCGCAGGCCTGCCAGTGCTGACAAGCTGGCGCATGGTGTTTCGGCTGGTGCTGTCCCGTTATCGACGGCACGGCCACAACAGCCGCAGCGCTATAGTGCTGGGGGCCAACCAACTGTCTTACAATCTGGTCAAACAGTTGGGCCAACACGACGAACTGGGTATTCGCTTTGAAGGTTTCTTTGACGACAGGGAAAAACAACGCCTGCCGTACGAACTTCGGGAACTGATTTGTGGCACTATAGATGAAGGTATCGCGCTGGCTAAATCGCGTAAGGTGGATTATGTCTACATTGCCATGCCCATGAGCGCTGAACAGCGTATTATGGACTTGCTTGGTCGCTGCAGCGATACCACCGCCAATGTTTACATTATTCCTAATTTCTTTATTTATAACTTGCTCAATGCCCGCTGGCAGAATGTTGGGTCCATTCAAACCCTAAGCATTTTCGATACACCGTTTGAAGGCGCCAACAATGCCCTCAAACGTATTGAAGATATCCTGTTGTCCAGCTTGATTCTGACCCTGATTGCAGTACCGATGCTGGTGATTGCGTTGGCTGTCAAGCTCACTTCCCCGGGTCCGGCTATTTTTAAGCAGGTTCGTTACGGTCTGGGCGGCAAGCCCATTTTAGTCTACAAATTTCGTTCCATGTCCTGTCAGGACAATGGCAATAAGGTAAAGCAAGCCAGCCGCAACGACAGCAGAATCACCCCACTTGGTGCCTTTCTCCGTCGCACTTCACTGGATGAGCTGCCGCAGTTTATTAATGTGTTGCAGGGACGTATGTCCATCGTTGGACCACGCCCCCATGCAGTGGCCCATAATGAGGAGTATCGTAAACTCATCGAAGGTTACATGCTCAGACATAAAGTACGACCAGGTATAACCGGCTGGGCCCAAATCAACGGCTTTCGGGGTGAAACCGAGACGATCAACAAAATGATCAAGCGGGTGGAATATGATCTGGATTACATCCACCGCTGGTCGGTCGGTTTTGACCTGCGCATCATTTTTATGACCCTGTTTAAGGGCTTTACCGGCAGCAATGTTTATTGAGAGGACGTGTCTAACACCCTGGAAAAACGGCTGTGGCCGCACTCCAGACAAGGCAGAATACGTTCAACATGTGTCACTTGATGGCGGTGATGGCATTGCGTGCATTCCAGTTCCCCCAATGCCACTAATTCACCGGCATGATAGATACCCTGATGCTGAATATCCCGCCATGATTCCTGCATCGCCAGGCCGCTTTTATCTGAGGCATCCGCCAGCAATGACCAGAGTTTATCTTTGGTCGCCTGCCACCATGGCGAGGCAGCAGCATCTTGCTGCCAATGGTGTGCAAAGGTTTCCAGATCCCGGCTCAGGGTGTTTTCCAGCAAACGTATTTCTTCACGGCTCAGGTCTCCGGCGGCCTGCAAGTATGCCCGGGCTTTATCTTGCACCTGCATAAGACTGATCACATCCTGTTCAACAGAATGCCTTATCCAGTCGGAAATCTGCTCCAGTAGTTTGCTGTAGCGGGCGTCACTTTTAGCCATCTTGGTTGCCTCTCTCGTTCTACAATCCAGTATTTACCAGTATAGCTGGCAGCAAATGTGCCATGCACTATTGTTCCAGACTGCTCCGGTGAAGTATTCTATGGCGCTAATCCTTTTATCACCTTTAGTTAGCCCGGAACCCGACATTGATGGAAAGACAGTATAATCCTCAGCAGATAGAAAAAGACGCCCAGCAGTACTGGCAGGACAGTGGCCTGTTCAAGGCGCTGCCAGATAACGACAAAGAAAAGTTCTACTGCCTTTCCATGTTCCCCTACCCCAGCGGCAGACTGCATATGGGGCATGTACGCAACTACACCATCGGCGATGTGATCAGCCGCTTCCAGCGCATGCAGGGCAAAAATGTCATGCAACCTATGGGTTGGGATGCCTTTGGTCTGCCAGCGGAAAATGCCGCCATTGACAACAAAACCGCCCCGGCTAAATGGACCTACGCCAATATCGACTACATGAAAAACCAGTTGAAATCGCTGGGTTTCGGCTATGACTGGGATCGTGAACTGGCCACCTGTCAGCCCGACTACTATCGCTGGGAACAATGGTTCTTTACCCGCTTGTACGAAAAAGGCCTGGTGTATAAGAAAAATGCCACGGTTAACTGGGATCCCATCGATCAGACCGTATTGGCCAACGAACAGGTGATCGACGGTCGCGGCTGGCGATCTGGTGCACTGGTGGAACAAAAAGAAATTCCGCAGTGGTTTATCAAGATCACCGACTATGCCGAACAATTGCTGAGTGACCTGGACAAGCTGGAAAGCTGGCCGGATCAGGTAAAGGCCATGCAGCGTAACTGGATTGGTCGCTCCGAAGGCATTGAAATGACCTTCAAGGTCAAAGACAGCGAGCAGGAATTCGACATTTACACCACCCGTCCGGACACCCTGATGGGCGTGACCTATGTGGCGCTGGCAGCTCAGCACCCGCTGGCCCTGGAAGCAGCTAAGCACAATGCGCAATTGGCAGCCTTTATCGAAGAATGCAAAAACACTAAGGTGGCCGAAGCCGATATGGCCACCATGGAGAAAAAAGGCTGCGCCACCGGCATCACCGCCATTCACCCCATCAGTGGTGAAGACGTACCGGTGTGGGTCGCCAACTTTGTGTTGATGGATTACGGCTCCGGTGCAGTCATGGCGGTACCCGGTCATGATCAGCGCGACTGGGAGTTTGCCACTAAATATGGCCTGGCCATCAAGCAGGTTATTGCTGCCACCGATGACACCATTGTTGATTTAAGCAACGCCGCTTACACCGAAAAAGGCCAGTTAGTGAATTCCGGTCAATTCGACGGCTTAACTTCAGAGCAGGCTTTTGACGCCATTGCTGACCAGCTTGCAGCAGAGGGTAAGGGGCAGCGCCGGGTTAATTACCGTCTGCGCGATTGGGGTGTGTCCCGTCAGCGTTACTGGGGCGCGCCTATCCCTATGTTGAATCTGGCAAATGGTCAGTCAGTGCCGGTCCCAGCCGAAGAGCTGCCCGTACGATTACCCGAAGATGTGGTGATGAACGGTGTCACGTCCCCGATTAAGGCGGACCTGGAATGGCGTAAAACCACCTATCAGGGCCAAAGCGCAGAACGGGAAACCGATACTTTTGATACCTTTATGGAATCCTCCTGGTACTATGCCCGTTACTGCTCCGCGCAGTTTAACCAAGGCATGCTGAATCCTGATGAAGCCAACTACTGGCTGCCGGTCGACCAGTATGTCGGGGGTATCGAGCACGCCATTTTGCATTTATTGTACTCGCGCTTTTTCCACAAGCTGCTTCGTGATGAAGGTCTGGTGCAGTCAGACGAGCCTTTTAAGCGTCTGTTGTGTCAGGGTATGGTACTGGCCGACTCCTTCTATCGTGAAGATGCCAAAGGTGCCAAAACCTGGTTTTCCCCTGCCGATGTAGAGGTGGAAAAAGATGACAAAGGCCGTGTGGTGCGTGCGGTGCTGCGCAGTGATGGTCAGGAAGTTATCCATGGCGGCATGACCAAAATGTCCAAGTCCAAGAACAACGGTATTAACCCGCAGGAAGTCATTGACCTGTACGGTGCCGATACCATTCGTTTGTTTACCATGTTCGCTGCGCCGCCGGAGCAAACCCTGGAGTGGGTAGAATCCGGTGTTGAGGGAGCAAACCGCTTCTTGAAGCGCTTGTGGAAACTGGTGCAGGACCATTTGCTCCTGGGTGACGTTGTCACTCTGGACAAAGCTGCATTGAGCGGCGACCAAAAAGCCCTGCGCCGCGAAATTCACAAAACCATTGCCAAGGTGTCCGACGATATTGGCCGTCGCCAGACCTTTAATACGGCCATTGCTGCAGTGATGGAATTGCTCAATCACCTGCAAAAAGCCGAACAGGCAGACGATCAGGGCAAAGCCGTGGTGCGTGAAGGTATTGAAGTGATCCTGGCACTGCTTAACCCCATTACGCCACATATCTGCCACAGTTTATGGCAGCAATTAGGCAAGCAGGACATTGAGTACAGCCCCTGGCCACAGGTAGATGAATCAGCCCTGGTGGAAGAGGAAAAACTCATTGTTGTGCAAGTCAACGGCAAAGTACGGGCAAAGTTGACGGTGGCCGCCGATGCCAGCCAGGAGCAGGTACAAGCCCTGGCATTGCAGCAGGATAACGTGTGCCAGCACACCGAAGGTAAAACCCTGCGCAAGGTGATCTATGTGCCGGGCAAACTGCTAAACATAGTGGCCAACTGATGCGTCATCTGAGCCTGTTAGTCATCGCGACTCTGCTGCTAAGCGCCTGCGGATTTCATCTGCGCGGCGCGGGTGCCCTGGGCGACAGCATCAACAACGTATATGTCAGCAGTGACAACATCCATGCTCCTTTGTCCCGCACACTGCGGGACAGGCTGAAAAGCCATAAGGTGGCGCTGTTAGATACCCCCGAGGAACAGGCCACCATTCTATACCTGCATCCTGAGAAAATGGACCGCAGCCTGTTGTCGCTGTTTTCCACGGGCCAGGTGGCAGAATATGAACTGAATTACCAGGTGACCTTTGAGGTAAAATTACCCGGACAGGAAGCCAGGTTGTATTCATTCGATTTGAGCCGTGAATATCAGGACGATCCTAATGCCGTGCTGGCCAAATCCAGGGAAATGAACCTGATTTTGGATGAAATGCGAAAGCAGGCAGCTGATCGTATTATCCGCCAGTTGGGTCAACTGTCACAAACCCCTCTGTGATGCAGATTTATCCAAACAGACTAGAGGATGCCCTGAGCAAAGGCCTGGCTGGTTGCTACCTGATTTTTGGTGACGAGCCCCAACAGAAGCTCGAATGCCTGGAGCAAATCCGCCAATTTGCCCGCCAACAAGGTTTTGATGAACGCACCTCATTAGTGGCTGAAAACAGCTTCAACTGGAATCAGTTGCTGGAAGCCAGTCAGAGTCTGTCATTATTTGCCAGCCGTCAGTTGATAGAACTTGAGCTGCCAACAGGTAAACCCGGAGTGGAAGGCGCCAAGGTATTACAAGGAATGGCCGAACAGGCCAACCCCGATGTGCTGTTAGTGCTGCATGGGCCGCGTATCGGTAAAGATGTGCAAAACAGCAAATGGTTTAAAACCCTGGATAAACGGGGCGCTTATATTCCTTGTTATCCTCTGGAAGGCAAACAACTGCAAGGTTGGGTGAATGACCGCTTAAGACGCAGTGGCCTGAGTTCAAGCCCGGACTTGGTCAGGCTGCTTAGCGATTATTGCGAGGGCAATCTGCTCGCCGCCAGGCAGGAAATCGAGAAACTGGCCCTGCTCTATCCTAAGGGACAACTGAGCATAGCTCAGGCAGAGCAGGCTTTGGTTGACCAGTCACGCTTTAATGTTTTTCAACTGGTTGACGTACTGTTGGCCGGTGACGGGCAAAAAGCGGTGAAAATGCTGTATCGCCTGGAAAATGAAGGGGTTGAACCAACAATCATACTATGGGCGCTGGTACGGGAATGGCAAACCCTGGCCGCGCTGCAATTTGCCCGCAGTCAAGGGCAGAATCTCAGTGGGCTGTGGGCCAAGTATAAAATCTGGAGTAATAAGCAGGGGCTTTACCAGCAAGCCCTGCAGCGCCTTGACCATCAACACCTGGCACAGATGCAGGGCAAACTGGCCAGCCTTGACCAGGCACTAAAACAATCCGCTATTGCCCGCCCTTATGTTGAGCTTTGCCATCTATGTCTGCTGTTTATTCCCATGCCACTGACCGGCCTGCCTCTGGAGTATCTGTGACAGCGCCGCTGACTCTGTTTGGTGGCACCTTCGACCCGGTGCATCTGGGACATTTACAGGTGGTCACAGAAGCCGCCCGACAAGCCGACCTGGATAAAGTGTATCTACTGCCCTGCCATATCCCGCCGCACAAAGCCGGTCCACACGCCAGCCCGGCCCACAGACTGGCCATGCTGCAGCGGGTTTGCCAGGAATGGCCCTTGTTCGAGGTAGATGACCGCGAGCTCAGACAGCACAGGCCGTCCTATACGGTCGAAACCCTGCGCCAGTGCCGCGAGCAGGATTCACATCGGCCGATTATTTTTATCCTTGGTATGGATTCTCTGAAAAACCTGAATACCTGGTTTCAATGGCAGGAACTGATGAGCCTTTGCCATTTGCTGGTATGCCGGCGCGGTAATTGTGAGGAAGACTTTAATCTGGATATTCAGGCATTGCTCGCCAGGCATCAAACTCAAGACCCTGAACATCTAAAGCGTCAGCCATGCGGCCACATTCTGCTGGCCGACACCAGTATAATCAGTCAATCTTCCAGCCAGGTGCGCCAGGCACTGATGCAAGGAAACACACCGTCATTGTTACCCGCCTGCGTTCTGGCCTATATTCAGCAACATCAGTTGTATCAGGGATGCAAAAAAACGCCCGCATCAGGTCGCCCATGCTAGAATGCGCGCCCTTTGGCTGACTGAACGGTCAATTGATTTTTAATATCGTATCGAGGAGAACCTTTGCAACACGAACAACTCAAACAGTTTGTCATTGACAAGATTGAGGATTTAAAAGGACGTGACATTGTGGATCTGGATGTCAGCGACAAATCCAGCATTACCGATACCATGTTGGTATGCTCAGGCAATTCCAAGCGCCATGTGGTGTCTATTGCCGAGAAGGTTGTAACAGAAGCCAAGCTGGCAGGAATTACACCTCTGAGCATTGAGGGACAGGATAGCGGAGAATGGGTACTGGTCGACTTCGGTGAAATTATTCTGCATGTGATGCAGGACGAAACCCGGGATTTTTATCAGTTGGAAAAACTCTGGGGCTGATTGTGCGACTACAACTCATTGCTGTAGGGACGAAAATGCCGGATTGGGTGGATAGCGGCTACAACGAATATGCCAGGCGATTCAGCACCGATATGCCATTGCAATTGGTGGAAATCCCCGCAGGTAAGCGGGGTAAAAATGCCGATATCCAACGCATTTTGCACAAAGAAGGCGAGCAAATGCTGGCAGCAGTGGGTAAAGGTAACCATATCGTTACCCTGGAAGTCACAGGTAAACCCTGGGACACCCCGCAGCTTGCCAAACAAATGCAGCGCTGGCAGATGGACGGGCGGGATGTCAGCCTGCTGATCGGCGGTCCAGAAGGCCTGGCGCCACAATGTATCGCCGCTTCTTCGCAAAAATGGTCACTGTCAGCCTTGACTCTACCGCATCCACTGGTTCGCATCCTGCTCGCAGAGAGCCTTTACCGGGCCTGGTCGTTAAATAATAATCACCCCTATCATAGGGAGTGAGGTGTGAAGAAGTTGTAACTGATGCCACCAAAACGCATTACAATCCGGGACCACAGCGCCGAAGCCAACTTGTTCGCTCGGCGCACCGTCATTACCCTATTGGGCATTGTCGGCTTGTTGTGCGTGCTGATAAGCAACTTATATTACCTGCAGGTAACCCGCTTTCAGGATTACCAGACCCGCTCCAATGGCAACCGCATTAAGGTATTGCCGGTGGCTCCCAATCGCGGCCTCATCTATGACAGAAACGGCGAATTATTGGCAGAAAACCGTCCTTCTTTCACACTGGAAGTGGTCCCGGAACAAGTGGAAGATTTAGATCAGACCCTGTCTGAATTGGCTGCCTTGTTGCAGATATCCGATGAGGACCTGGAAGATTTTCGCCAGGAATTGAAAAGCCAGCGGCGTTTTAAACCCGTTGCCCTTAAAACCCGCCTCAGTCACGAAGAGGTTGCGCAGTTTTCCGCCAACCAGCATAAATATCCCGGCGTCTCGGTGGAAGCGCGCCTGACCCGCTATTATCCCTATGGCGAAACCCTCACGCATATGCTGGGCTATGTGGCCAAAATCAATAAAAAAGACCTGCAAAAACTGGTGGAGGCGGGCCAGGAAGATAACTACGCCGCCACCTACAACATCGGCAAACAAGGAGTGGAGAAGTTTCATGAGGACCGTCTGCATGGCCAGGTGGGTTATCAGGAAGTGGAGGTTAATAACCAGGGCCGTATTATCCGCACATTGGAATTTCAGCCTCCGACCCCGGGCGAAGATATTATCCTGAATGTGGATGTCAAACTGCAACGGGTGATCCAGGGGCTGATGCAGGGCTACCGGGGCTCGGTGGTGGTTATCGACCCCAACAACGGGGCTGTGCTGGCTCTGTATAGCAATCCCAGTTATGACCCGAACCTGTTTGTGCATGGCATCAGCAGCAAAGATTACCGCCGCTTATTGCAGTCGCCAGACAGACCGCTGATTAACCGGGCCACGCAAGGCCAGTATCCGCCAGCGTCCACGGTTAAGCCGCATCTGGCCTTACTGGGTTTAGACGAAGAAGTAATTACTCCGCAAACCCGTATGTTTGACCGTGGCACTTATCGCCTTAAAAATGTGGAACGCCCCTGGCGGGACTGGAAAAAATGGGGGCATGGTTGGGTAGATGTCACCAAGTCTATCGAAGTATCCTGTGATACCTTTTTTTATGATTTGGCCTACCGGCTGGGTATCGACAGTATCAGCGAAATGATGGTGAAGTTTGGCTTTGGTGATTATACCGGGATTGACCTTTACGAAGAATCTGACGGCAATATGCCCAGCCGCGGCTGGAAACGCGCGAAACATAATCAGCCCTGGTATATAGGCGACACTATCTCTGTCGGTATAGGCCAGAGTTACTGGACCACCACACCGCTGCAACTGGCTAAGTCAGTCACCGTGCTGGTCAATCACGGTACCCGCTATGTGCCTCAGTTAATGCGCGGCCGTTACGTGGATGGTGAAATGCAGTTAAATGCCCCCAGAGAGTTGTCGCCGCTGGTACTTAAACACCCGCAGAACTGGGATGTGGTGTTGGATGCCATGTACGGCACGGTTAACCGGGAGCACGGTACGGCGCGCAAAGCATTTAAAGACACCAAATATATTTCGGCAGGTAAAACCGGTACCGCTCAGGTTATCAGCATCGCCGAGGACGAAGAATACGATGCAGAGAAAATCGCTGAGCACCATCGCGATAACGCCATGTATATCGGCTATGCACCTTATGACAACCCTCAGATCGTCGTGACCGTGGCCATGGAAAACGCCGGTGGAGGCAGTTCACAGGCGGCCCCCATCGCCCGTAAAGTGATGGATTATTTTTTTGAGAACCAGCCGGTGGAGTCTTATGCTGCGCAGTAAATTAGACCCCAATAAACGCAGCATCTGGCAGAAGATGCATATTGACCTGCCGTTGCTATTGGGTTTGCTCACCCTCATGGGAGTCGGCCTGTTTGTTATCTACAGCGCCGGTGGGCGTGACTGGGATCTGATCGAACGCCAGTTGATTCGCCTGGCCCTGGCATTAACCGTGATGTTAGCCGTAGCACAAGTTCCGCCATTGGCTTACCGGCGCCTGTCGGTACATTTCTATGTGGTTGGCATACTGATGCTGGTAGCAGTACTGGTGATGGGAACCGTAGGGAAAGGCGCGCAGCGCTGGCTGGATCTCGGTTTTATGCGTTTTCAGCCGTCGGAAATTATGAAACTGGCCGTGCCGATGATGATGGCCTGGTACATCAGTCGTTTTAACCTGCCACCCAGGTTGTTGCATATTATCGGCGGCTTCCTGCTCCTGGTAGCGCCCACCTTGCTTATTGCCAAACAACCAGACCTGGGTACATCATTATTAATCGCCAGTTCGGGTTTATTTGTATTGTTTCTGGCTGGCATGAGCTGGAAGTTAATTGGCAGTGTGGCAATACTGGGTTCAGCTTTTGCCCCGGTGATGTGGTTCTTCCTGATGAAGGATTACCAGAAACAAAGAGTGCTGACGTTTCTAAATCCTGAGTCCGATCCTTTGGGCTCTGGTTATCATATCATCCAGTCCAAGATTGCCATTGGCTCAGGCGGCTTTTCCGGCAAGGGCTGGTTACATGGCACGCAGTCGCAACTGGAGTTTTTACCCGAGCGCCATACTGACTTTATATTTGCTGTGTTTAGTGAAGAGTTTGGTTTCACCGGCATCCTGCTGCTGTTGGTGTTGTATTGTTTTATTATTGTACGGGGTATGCTCATTGCCACCCGCGCTCAGGAAGCCTACAGTAAGTTGCTGGCGGGCAGTCTGACGTTAACGTTTTTTGTCTATGTGTTTGTTAATATGGGTATGGTGTCAGGTATTTTGCCTGTAGTAGGCGTCCCCCTGCCACTGGTCAGCTACGGAGGCACCTCCATGGTGACATTGTTAGCTGGTTTTGGCATGCTGATGGCAATAGGTACGCAGCGACGGCTGCTGTCTCGCTAACGGGGCAGTCGGCTGTATCCTTATGTAAATGTTTAACACATATTAACGCCAGGTATTATGTTTATAAACAATAACAATATTAAGCTTCTGGCCACGACCCTGTTGCTGATATTAATGGCTGGTTGTACCCTCAATAGTGGTCGCTACAGCCAACGACATGATTCAGCCCCCAAGCGCCTGCCCTCGCAGATCTCTCTTGAAGATGCCATTCCAGCATACGAAGACTTTAGCAGGGGTGGTAATGCCCCCTATCAGGTGTTTGGTCGCCACTACACACCTATGACCAGCGCCAAAGATTTCCAGCAGGAGGGTGATGCCTCCTGGTATGGCCAAAAATTTCATGGCCACCTTACCTCAAACGGGGAAATCTATGACATGTACGCCATGACGGCCGCGCATAAAACTCTGCCATTGCCCTCCTTTGTGCGAGTGACCAATATGGCCAATAACAAAGAGGTAATTGTCAGAGTCAACGATCGGGGGCCTTTTCATGGTGGTCGAATTATTGACTTGTCTTATGCCGCCGCGATGAAACTGGACATGCTCAAAACCGGTACCGCCAGGGTAAAACTGGACGCGATTCATGTTGAGCCGGATGGCACCATACTGATTGCCGGTGAACCTCAACTTCCACCACTGCAGCCAGTTAGCAATATGCCGCAATCCTGGTTTGTACAGGTCGCAGCATTGTCAGATGGCCAACGTGCTGAGCAATTAGCCAAAGGCCTGGAAAACTTATATCAGTTACCCAGCCACATTCCTCAGGATAATGGTATTTTCCGTTTGCGGCTTGGCCCGCTGAATGACGAAACACACGCCAGGCAGGTATCTGAGCAACTTAAACGTAATGGCTATGAGAAAGCCTACCCATTGTTGGCTCCACACTAGGCCTGCAGCCCGGCGTCGAGACCAGAAGGGGCTGGATTTGCACAAAATCTATATTCTAAAGGTCAACACGCTCTAAAAGTTCAGGGCACTTTTTAGGATAATTGCACTCTAAAACTCGCCAACTGGGCGGCACATTCATGTGGATTAATGTTATATTGTTGCCCGGCTGTGGTTGTTAATCGCCAATCTGTTGAATAGCAGATTGGTTATCACCTTATCGGCAGTCAGCAGACTATGACAGATAATAAAGTGGACAGGTAATGCATAAAACCAGACTTTCTCCGACGACCTTGCTCGTCAGCTTCGCTCTCCTTATTTTTAGCGCTCTATCTCAGGCAGCCGTCGTTATCCCAAGTCCCCCAGAGGTCGCAGCCAAAGGATATGTGCTAATGGATTTTCGCACTGGCAAAATCATAGGTGAAACCAATGCCGACATGCGCTTGGCACCCGCCAGCCTGACCAAAATTATGACGGCCTATGTTATCGGCATGGAGCTGAAAAGCGGCGCCATTAAAATGGATGACATGGTCACGATTTCGCAAAATGCCTGGGCTAAAAATTTTCCCGAGTCATCGAAGATGTTTATCGAGGTAGGGAAACAGGTCAAAGTATCAGACCTTATTCACGGTATTATCGTGCAATCTGGAAATGATGCCTGCGTAGCCATGGCCGAACATATTGCCGGCAGTGAAGAAGCATTTGCCAGCATGATGAACAGCTATGCCGAGAAACTGGGGATGACCGCTACCCACTTTATGAACAGCCATGGTCTGGATGATGCGGATCATTACACTTCTCCCCGCGATATGGCCATTCTGTCTGCCGCGTTGATCAGAGACGTACCCCAAGT
Organism: Bowmanella denitrificans; assembly: GCF_039522935.1. Taxonomy (NCBI): domain Bacteria; kingdom Pseudomonadati; phylum Pseudomonadota; class Gammaproteobacteria; order Alteromonadales; family Alteromonadaceae; genus Bowmanella; species Bowmanella denitrificans. The sequence goes on from NZ_BAAAEI010000020.1 coordinate 60,769, forward strand.
TTACTCCGTTTATTCAGTCAAAGAGTTTGAATATAACGGTATCAAACAATACAACCGTAATGGCTTATTGTGGGACAAGAGCCTTAATGTTGACGGCATTAAAACCGGCCATACCAATGAAGCAGGCTATAGCCTGATTACCTCTGCCACCCAGGACGATATGCGCCTGATTTCTGTGGTAATGGGTACAGACAGTGAACGCACCCGCAAGGAAGAAAACCGCAAGTTACTTAAATACGGCTTCCGTTTCTTTGAAACTGTGGTGCCATACAAGGCTGGCGAAAGTTTTGTTGCGCACAAAATCTTTATGGGTGACAAAGACACAGTGGATCTGGGCATTATTGAAGATACCCCCATCACCATTCCACGTGGTCAACGCAAGAACCTGCAGGCTAATTTTGAACTTAACAAAAAGCTGGAGGCCCCACTGGCCAAAGGTGAAGTGGTAGGTACCCTGTATCTGCAACTGGACGGCGAAGACGTCGCTCAATATCCACTGGTGACTCTGCAGGAGGTTCAGGAAGGCGGTCTGTTTAAGCGTCTGATGGATTACGCCAAGATGAGTCTGGGAATGGACAGTTAACACCAGGACGGTTTCAACTGATTTAAAAAAGGCGCTTTCAGCGCCTTTTATGTTCATGGATGAACGGTATGCCGTGGTCACATGGATGTGAAAGAACGGCGATGTTCATGGATGAACGGGACGAAAGACTGCTCCTGCGTTTTCGTCACTTCCACCATCCCTGGTGGTCGGCACAAAATCTGCTCCGGTGTTATTTAATCTGATACCACAGCTCGTTGCGATCTAACGGGGTCAGTGGTGGCAGAATAGGGTTGTTTAAACGCAATATCTGTCGCTGTGGCAGGTTAGCATTGTCCAACATGGCCTGATGCTCAAACAAAAACAGCTCATCAAATTTGCCGTTAGCGATAATTTTTTCCAGTCCACTTTCGATCAATCTCGCCAGTACAACATTTTTACGATTGACAAAAAAGTAGGTGGCGGTTGGGTAGTAGAGTGCCAGATTGGCATCCACATCGAAGCTATGCTGCGACTGATACAGCCCAATTTCGTGCCAGATCTCAACTACCGATCTGGGCAGAAAATCGCCCCTTTTGTGCTCCAACGCCACAAAAAGCTCTTCGTAGTCTTCTGCAGTGACAACATCAAAACCATTGGCCTGCAGAATCTTGGTATCCGGCCAGTCGCGCCCCGATATCGGCTTAAAGTGCAGCAGGCTTTCAAGGTCTTTTACCGGCGAGAAATCACTGTTTCCACCAGGTTTCATAAGCGGCAGACGCAACCCAATCAGCCCTTTATAGATGGGAATTCGGATCGGCAGCAGATCTTCTTCCCGCTGATTGTCGGTCATACTCCACAATACATTGATCTCGCGACTGGACTTGAGCTGGTTGATGGCCTTGCCCTGCAGCATAATCCGGTCGCTGGCGCTGAGCTTGAAGTTGACCCCGGTATGCTCTAAGGCCAGGGTCAGAAGCTCTACCGGATAACGGGTACGGTCATCTTGTTCCGACATAGGACGGGGATAAACGATGTTCCAGGTGGCAGCCTGAACAGATATGCCCAACAACAATCCGCCTAGCATCAATATCAGTTTAGTCTTAAGCATCATTTTCTTCTTCTGTCACGCTGTCAGCTTATTCTATGCCGATATATTTGTGGGTTTGAAGTGACAATCGCCAGTTACGGCGAATACAGGTGCTAACGGCCAGCTCGGTCGCACGTTGCTGCTGACTGATAGGTTGCAGATAAATCAGTGCTTTTGCATTCACTGCGGGCCGGGCCAACAATTCATCCAATTCTTCAATATGCCGTTCCATGGCAATGGGGTGTTTAATTTCATCGGCACGGGCCAGGGCTTGGTCGAGAATGGTATAGCCCCCTTTCATATTCACCTTAGGTGACAAGGTCACCCAGGTCTTATCATGTACCTGAATGGTAAATGTGCCGCTGGTCTCTATCTGTACAGAATACCCCTTTTCTATCAAAGCGGTCGTAAGCGGTGTTAAATCATACATCGCTGGCTCACCACCGGTAATCACCACATGCCTGGCCTGATAGCCTTGTTGGCTGAACAGGGCCAGTAAACTGTCTGGGGAACCCTCAAACCAGCCATCGTCCGCTTCGGTTTTGACCAATATCTGTTGTGCGCTTTGGCGACGCTCAGGAAGAATCTCCCAGGTATGCTTGGTATCGCACCAGGGACAGCCCACCGGACACCCCTGCAGGCGAATAAAAATAGAAGGCACACCGGTAAAACTGCCTTCCCCCTGAATAGTTTCAAACATTTCGTTAATTTTAAGGCTGTCGCTCAAGGGGCTATCCTGCGTTGAATGAATTGCCCCGGCGGTCTGTGAACATAGAGCCGGTCGGGGCAAAACTGATATGATTAGTACTAAGTTGGCAGATTATAGAGAAGGCAGCCAGATGGCACAAAAAGTAGTAGTGATTTTTTCCGGCGGTATGGATTCCTTTACGGTACTGCATAAAGCACATCGGCAGGGTTTTGAGCTGTATGCGCTGTCGTTTGACTATGGTCAGCGACACAAAAAAGAGCTGCAATATGCCGCCAGCGTTTGCCAAAGCCTGGGCGTAGTGCACAAGATAGTGGATATCACTGCCATTAATCAGCTGGTGGGCGGCTCTTCCCTGACCAGTGATATCGACGTTGCCGAAGGCCACTATGCGGCGGAAAATATGAAAAACACCGTGGTCCCCAACCGCAATATGATTTTACTGTCGATGGCTGTGGGTTATGCGGTCTCGTTGGGTGCCAGCAAGGTGTACTATGGTGCCCATTCGGGGGACCACAATATCTACCCGGATTGCCGGCCTGAGTTCGTGCTGAAAATGAACGATGTCTGCGCGATTGCCAACTACGAGCCCGTCGAGGTTGTCAGCCCTTACCTGCATGACAGTAAAATCGACATTCTGGCCGACGGACTGGCGATGGGGCTTGATTACAGTCAAACCTGGACTTGCTATAACGGCCGCGACAAAGCCTGCGGAAAATGTGGCGCCTGTAATGAGCGTTTGGAAGCTTTTGCAGAAAATGGCGTGCAGGACCCACTGCCCTACGAATAAGCTGGCAGACAAAAGGCCGCATTTGCGGCCTTTTGTCTTGTTTACACTGACTTCGTAGCGAAATACGCCAACTCGCGAATACAGTGTTTCAGCACAGGGTTAAGAATGGTGTTTTTACCATTAATGGCAAAGAACTCATGTTTAAAACTGAAGTCTTTACCACCTACCTGCACCAGACCCAACTCCTTGTGATTACTGGCCAGTGAGTGCGGCAACAGCCCCAAATAGTTACCGGTCAGGATGGCGGCCAGACAGGACTCATAGGAGTCAGAAAAGGTATGAATAGACATGCGCTGGTCTTCGCCAATGTAATTGGATGACGACATACCGGTAATGCCAATCGAAGCATAATCTTCCAATCTCACCTTATCCGGAAAACTGTCGTGATACTTCGCCAAAGGATGGGATTCGTGACAATATAAACCACCGATACTGGCCACACCTAATGGATGAAACACCAAAGACTCTGGTTTAACCATGTCATAGCTGGACACCACCAAATGGCATTCGCCAGACAATGCCACATGTTCCACTTCGTTATACAAGCGGGTTTGGATATTAAAGTGGATATCGTCAAACTTTTGCATGGTGCTCTTAACTGCCTGGCTCACCGCTTGTGACAAATTCAGCGGCAGGCTGGACATCAGCACCAGTGTGATATGCCCGGAATAATCGTCGTGCAAACTCTTAAGGTTAAACACAAAGTTATCAAAGGCATTAAAAATACGTTTTGTTTCCTGAAAAACCACTTCACCTTCTTTGGTCATCTGAAAACCACCACGACCGCGGTGACACAAAACCAAATCCAGGCGTTCTTCCAGTTTCTTGATGGCCGCACTGATATTGGGACGCTGCATACGTAATACAGGCTCAGCAGCGGTGAAACCATTACAGGACGCTACCGCATAAAACACGCGCAGCAGTTTGATATCGGATTCTTGCAGTCTGTTCAGCATAAGGGTCCAGATCTTATAGGTATGCTAAAAGATACTACACCCCTTTGGTCCAGACTGGCAAACCCCATTTTATCGGTTGCAGGTATATTTTCCTGGCCGTTACCCCGAGCTTTCCTGTTGTTCAGCGATTTTATGACAATGCCACCAATTGCCGCCGCAGCTCTTCCACCTGATCGCGCAGGGCCGCGGCCTGCTCGAACTCCAGCTCTCTGGCATGCTTAAACATGCGGCTTTCCAGCTCATTGATGTCATGCAGAAGTTGATCCGGCGTTTTGGCCTGATATTTCTTACCTTTCTCCGCGACCTTAGCCTGGCGCTCCCGCCGGCTGCGCTCCCCCAGGTCCATCACATCGGTGACAGGCTTGAGCAGACGCTGCGGGACGATGCCGTGTTCGAGGTTATGGGCCTGCTGTTTTTCACGACGCCGCTGGGTTTCCTCCATGGCGCGCTGCATAGAACCGGTAATCACATCGGCATACAGAATTGCCCGACCATTGGGGTGACGGGCGGCCCGGCCAATAGTTTGAATTAATGAACGGTCAGAACGCAAAAAGCCTTCTTTATCAGCATCCAGTATCGCCACCAGAGACACTTCCGGCATGTCCAGTCCTTCCCGCAGCAAGTTAATGCCCACCAACACATCAAATTTACCCAGACGCAGATCGCGGATGATTTCCATGCGTTCCACAGTATCAATGTCTGAGTGCAGATAACGCACCTTAACCCCATGTTCATCCAGATAATCGCTGAGATCCTCGGCCATGCGCTTGGTTAAGGTCGTCACCAGCACGCGCTCATCCAAGGCCACACGCTTGTGCACTTCGGAGAGCAAATCATCGACCTGGGTTGTCACCGGGCGTACCTCAAGTTCGGGATCCACCAAACCTGTCGGTCTGACCACCTGTTCCACCACATCCCCCGCTGATTTTTCCAGCTCGTACTTGCCAGGTGTGGCCGACACATAAATGGTCTGGGGAGACAGTTGCTCAAACTCCTCAAACTTCAGGGGCCGGTTATCCAGCGCTGAAGGTAGCCGAAAGCCATACTCAACCAGGGTTTCCTTGCGCGAGCGATCACCTTTATACATGGCACCGATTTGCGACACCGTGACGTGAGACTCATCGATAAATAACAGGCCATCGGCCGGAAAATAATCGATCAGGGTCGGTGGTGGTTCCCCCGGCGCACGGCCGGACAGATAGCGGGAGTAGTTTTCGATACCCGAGCAATAACCCAGCTCCAACATCATTTCGATATCGAACTGGCAGCGCTGGGCGATACGCTGCTCTTCAATCAGTTTGTTTACCCCTTTGAGCTGTTCCCTGCGCTCTTTAAGCTCCACTTTAATATGTTCAATGGCATCGAGGATCTTTTCTCTGGGCGTAACATAATGGGTTTTAGGAAACACCGTGGCCCTGGCCACAGATTTTTCGATGGCACCGGTAAGTGGATCAAACAGGCTGATTTTTTCAATTTCCTCATCGAACAATTCCACCCTGATACCCTGACGATCTGAATCGGCGGGGAAAATATCGATAACATCGCCCCGCACACGAAAGGTACCGCGTTCAAAGCTGACGTCATTACGGCTGTATTGCAATTCGGCGAGACGACGCAGAATATCCCGTTGATCCATCAAATCCCCCTGGCGCAAATGCAGCAGCATCTTCATATAGGATTCGGGATCGCCTAAACCATAAATGGCAGACACACTGGACACGATTACCACATCACGGCGCTCCATCAAGGCTTTAGTGGCTGACAAGCGCATCTGCTCGATATGGTCGTTGATGGAGGCGTCCTTCTCGATAAAAGTGTCCGTGGTAGGCACATAGGCTTCCGGCTGGTAATAGTCGTAGTAGGAAACGAAATACTCCACCGCATTATTGGGAAAGAACTCTTTCATCTCCCCATACAACTGGGCCGCCAGTGTTTTGTTATGCGCGAGGATCAGTGTAGGTCGTTGCACCTGCTGTATCACATTGGCCATGGTAAAAGTTTTGCCCGATCCCGTGACACCCAGTAAAGTTTGGCAGGCCAGACCGCTGTCCAGGCCATCCACCAGCGCTTCAATGGCTTTAGGTTGGTCACCTGCGGGTTGATAACTGGCTTTAAGTTCAAATCCCCTGCTCATCCCGTTACCTCCTGAGCTTGCTGCAACTGACACTCTTCATCCAATAACTTACGGAACCATAGAAACGCGCAAGCGGCTGTCAACAAATTCGCCAGCACCCCAGCCGCAAACATACCTGGCAGGTGATAAAGCAGGCTGCCCAGGTAAGAAATAGGTACAAAAAATACGAATAAGCGCAACAAACTTAACAGCAGTGCACTCATAGGCTTGTGCATGGCGTTAAAGGATGAATTGGTCAGAATAATAATGCCCTGCAAACCGTAACCTAAAGGCACAATCATCAGAAACAACTGAATTAGCTCTGCCACCTGTTTCTCTTCAGCAAACACCATGGCAATCAATGGTGAGCACAACCACAACAGCAGGAAAATCCCCAGTTGCCAGAGCATCACAAAGCGCATACACAACATGTAGCCGTCTCGCACCCTGTCCATGCGTCCGGCTCCAAAATTCTGGCTGATAAAAGGCGGTAAGCTCATGGATAACGCCAGCACCACGATGCAGGCAATGGATTCTAACCTATTGCCAACCCCCCAGGTCGCCACTGCCTCGGCCCCATAAGTCGCGACGATAGCAGTGAGCACACCATTGGCAATTGGGGTTAACATGTTGGCACCCGCCGCTGGTAAGCCGATTTTCAATACAGCCCGGCTGGTCATACGGAATTCAGAAAAGGTCAACAGTCTGGGAAGTACCAAACCACGTTTGATTACTAATAAATACAGGATATAGCCACAGCCCACCGCCCAAGCCACCATAGTCGCAATCGCAGCGCCCTGGATGCCCAGGGCCGGTATCGGGCCTAACCCGAAGATCAACAACGGATCCAGAATAGCGTTGATCAAGCCGCCTGCCGCCATCACGATGCTGGGTGTTTTGGTATCACCTGCAGCTCGTAGTACCGAGTTTCCCACCATAGGCAACGCCAGAAAAACGCCGGCCACATACCAGATATGCATATAGTCACGAATATGTACAAGCTGTGATTCGGTGGCCCCCAACATTCTGAAAACCGGATCGATAGTTAAAAAACCGGCTGTCGCCAGCAGCCCCACTAATAAAAATGACAACATCAAGGCACCAGTGCCAAACTCCCTGGCCAGATGCGATTGGCCAGCGCCCAGATACCGTGCAATAGTGGCAGACGTGCCAATCCCCAAACCGATATTGAGGCTAATTAAGGTGAAGGTAACCGGAAAGGTAAAGCTAATCGCAGCCAGCTCTTCGGTACCCAACAAACTCACGAAGAAGGTATCCACCAACCCGAAGGTCATCAGCATCACCATGCCCAGAATCATCGGCACTGTCATCTGCCGTAATGTACTGGCGATGGGACTGTTTAGCAGATCGGGTTTAGCACTGGCTTGCACGGCATAGCTCATTGAGTGGGAAAGGACTCATGATAAAAGACTGGTCATGAGAAGGCCATGGCAAAGCGCTGCGCTTTTGTATGGAAATATGATTCAGATCGTTCTATTTAATACAGATCCAGCACATCGTGACAAGTCAAGAACCTATCTTCATTGAACTTAATGCACTGATTTAATCACCTGATTTGTTGGTAAATTTTTTTTCCCCAACAAAAAACAACTAACAAGGTCAACACCAACCCGGCCAAAAATCCGCCAAGATGTCCAATCAGCGACCTAACCACTACTTAACCAATTGTTTTTTATATAATAATTCATTTTATTCCTAATTTCTTAAGTCGCCCCCTTGACAGCATTTTTACTGCCCTGACGGCATTTCCTCCCGATTCATCAACATAGTTATCCACAGATTTAGTGGATAAGTCCGGCCCGGCCAATCACGCCGCCTTTTTCACCAGCATGTGGACAAAAAATGGTAAGTTACTACTAACCTGCTGAGACTCATTCTTATGTTGCATTTTTGTTAAACACTGTCCTTAGATCCAGTAGGCAAGGCTTTCATAAGAACAAATTGGGATAACTGAACGTTTTTTATTCCCTCTTTTTGTAGGATAAGCAACCTAAAAGAGTACGTTTTTGTGGGTCACAATAACCACATAAGTATTATCCACCGAGACGCAGCAAACACTCTCTTTGCCTAGCAAATAACCAAACAGTCATAAAGTGGTAAAATTTATCGATTCCGCTGTTGACACCTATCAGGCAGCTCATTAATATTCGCCTCCGTTGAAAACAGCCAGCCACCAAGCTGAATCCTGTTTTTAATGTGAATATCTGCTCCCCCTTAGCTCAGTTGGTTAGAGCGACGGACTGTTAATCCGCAGGTCCCCCGTTCGAGTCGGGGAGGGGGAGCCAAATTCACCTAGTCTTTCTGTTCCCCCTTAGCTCAGTTGGTTAGAGCGACGGACTGTTAATCCGCAGGTCCCCCGTTCGAGTCGGGGAGGGGGAGCCAACTTCCAGATACTGTCAAAATTGGCTTACAGCCCTTGTACAGCCCCTAATCCAGCTAGAATAACCCTAAGAATATCAAGTTGTTAATCTGGTCGTAAAATCGGATAATAGCGCCCAGCAATCCATCTTCCCTTACAGGCATGACTGAATATCTCCTGCTGCTATTAGGCACAGTGCTGGTAAACAATTTCGTATTGGTGAATTTTCTTGGCCTTTGCCCTTTTATGGGGGTGTCAGGCAAACTGGAAACCGCCATCGGGATGTCTATGGCCACGACTTTTGTTCTGACCCTGGCCTCCCTTTCCAGCTATCTTGTTGAGCATTACATATTACTACCTTTGGGTATCGGCTATCTGCGCACTCTGAGTTTTATCCTGGTTATCGCGGTGGTGGTACAATTCACCGAGATGGTCGTGCATAAAACCAGTCCGACCCTGTATCGTCTGCTGGGTATTTTTCTGCCATTGATTACCACTAACTGTGCAGTATTAGGTGTTGCTCTGCTAAATGTTCGTGAACAACATAATTTTATCCAGTCAGTAGTCTATGGCTTCGGTGCCGCTGCTGGTTTCTCTTTGGTGTTGATCCTGTTTGCAGCCATGCGTGAACGCCTTGCAGCAGCAGATGTGCCCTCCCCATTTAAGGGCGCTTCCATCGCCATGATCACCGCTGGATTAATGTCTCTGGCCTTTATGGGCTTTACCGGTTTGGTCAAACTCTGATGTCATTGTTGTATGCGCTCTTAGCCATTGGCTTGTTAGCACTGCTGTTCGGTCTGATTTTAGGTTATGCCGCCGTGCGTTTTAAGGTGGAAAGCGATCCGCTGGTTGAACAAATCGATGCTATTTTACCTCAAACCCAATGTGGGCAATGCGGGTACCCAGGTTGCCGTCCTTACGCCGAAGCGATTGCCAATGGCGATGAAATTAATAAATGTCCGCCAGGCGGTGAGTCCACCATCCGCCAGCTTGCTGATTTAATGGGTGTAGAAGCCAAGCCCCTTGATGATGCACATGGCAGTAACGACGTAAAGAAAGTGGCGTTTATTCGTGAAGACGAATGCATTGGCTGCACTAAATGTATCCAGGCCTGTCCGGTGGATGCCATCGTCGGTGCATCAAAGCAGATGCACACGGTTATCAGCGAAGAATGTACCGGTTGTGACTTATGTGTAGACCCCTGCCCGGTGGATTGTATTGACATGGTGCCGGTGAAAGTCACAGCCTCTTCCTGGCGCTGGCAATTAGACGCCATCCCGGTAAAAACCATAGATTAGAAGGGCGAATCAGTTGCAATCATTGATAGACAAAATTCGCCAGGGACGCTTTTTTGATTTTCCTGGCGGTGTACATCCGCCAGGTCGCAAGACCCTGTCCAATCAGGATGTAATCGGCAAGTGTACTTTGCCTGAGCACCTCTACCTGACAGTTAAACAGCATATAGGCGCCCCGGGACAGTTGCAGGTAAAAGTGGGTGACGAGGTGCTTAAAGGGCAGCCCTTAACACGCAGCACAAATCCTTTTGCCTTACCCGTGCATGCACCAACATCCGGCAAGGTTACCGCTATCGCGCCGCATGTATCGGCGCATCCATCCGGCCTGGCAGAGCTGAGCGTGGAAATAACCCCGGATGGACGAGATAAGTGGATTGAACTGACGCCCATACCGGATTATCAGCAATTGCCTAAAACCCGCATTATTGAAGCGATCTGTGATGCGGGGATTGCCGGTATGGGTGGTGCGGGTTTCCCCACTCATATTAAAGTCAGTCCGAAAAAAGATGTGGAGTTTCTGGTAATCAACGGGGCCGAGTGTGAGCCCTATATTACCGCCGATGACCGACTGATGCGCGAACATGCCTGGCAGATACGACAAGGTATTGATGTACTCTGCCACTTGCTCAACCCGGGCCATGTGCTTATCGCCATTGAAGACAACAAACCCGAGGCCATTCAGGCCATGCAGGTAGCTTGTCAGGAAAAGCCTGACTATATCATCTGCCCTATTCCCACTAAGTATCCAGCCGGCGGCGAAAAACAACTTATTCAGGTGCTGACCGGTCGTGAAGTGCCTCATGGCCGCCTGCCCATAGACGTGGGCATTATTATGCAAAACGTCGGCACCTGTTTTGCCGTAGCAGATGTTATCTTTACCGGCAAACCGTTGATTCAGCGTGTTGTCACCCTCACAGGCGAAGCCATGACAAAGCCATGCAACGTCTGGGCTCTACTGGGTACACCGATATCTCATTTGCTAAAACATGCAGGTTACGAAAAAGCACAGCAGGGGGTTCAGCGTCTGATAATGGGCGGACCGATGATGGGCTTCAGCCTGGCTTCAGAACAAATACCTGTGGTGAAAAGTACTAACTGTATTTTAGCGCCAACCCAACAAGAAATGACGCTGCCCGAGGAAGAGCAGGCCTGTATTCGCTGCAGCGCTTGTGCTGATGCTTGCCCGGTGAATTTGCTGCCGCAACAAATGTATTGGCATAGCAAAGCCAAAGAGCTGGACAAGGCCCAGGATTATAACCTGTTTGACTGCATCGAGTGCGGTGCCTGTGCTTATGTTTGCCCAAGCCAGATTCCGCTGGTGCATTACTACCGCGTTGCCAAGGCACAAATCCGTCAACAGGAAGAAGAAAAGCAGAAAGCCGACAAGGCCAGAGACAGATTTGAAGCGCGCAAACAGCGTTTGGAAGAAGAAAAGGCCGAGCGCGAGTTAAAACATCAGCAGGCAGCCGAGGCCAGACGTGAAGCCATGCATAAACAGGGCGACGATCCAAAGTCTAAGGTTGCTGCAGCGCTGGCCAGAGCACGGAAACAGCAGACCAGCGATGAGACAACGGCAGCCCCAGAGACCGCGGATAAAGTCGCAGCCGCTATTGCCCGTGCTAAAGCCAGAAAAGCCGCAGTACAGCAAGGTGACTCCGCGCCCAGCGACACAGCAGATACTGCAGCAGAAGATAAACAAGCCAAAGTGGCCGCTGCCGTGGCGCGTGCCAAGGCCAGAAAAGCCGCAACGCAGCAAGGTGACTCCGCGCCCAGCGACACAGCAGATACTGCAGCAGAAGATAAACAGGCCAAAGTAGCCGCTGCCGTGGCGCGTGCCAAGGCCAGAAAAGCCGCAGTACAGCAAGGTGACTCCGCGCCCAGCGACACAGCAGATACTGCAGCAGAAGATAAACAGGCCAAAGTAGCCGCTGCCGTGGCGCGTGCCAAGGCCAGAAAAGCCGCAACGCAGCAAGGTGACTCCGCGCCCATCGACACAGCAGATACTGCAGCAGAAGATAAACAGGCCAAAGAGGCCACTGCCAGCAAAAGCAAGACCACAAAACAAGTTAAGCCGAAAGACAAGGTGTCAACCCAAGTCACAACCGCCGATACCCGCGTTAAGCCAGCGCCAGCTGACGATAGGGAAGAACAGAAAAGGCAACGCGTCGCGGCAGCCATTGCCAAGGCCAAACAACAAAAAGCACAGAAAGATCGTCAGCAAGCTTCTTCCACAGCAGATATGCCTGCAGAAAAAGTCGCTCAGCCTCTGGTGGAAGTAGACGAACAGAAAAAACAACGTGTTGCAGCGGCTATCGCCAAGGCGAAGGCCAGAAAAGCCAAACTTGATATGCAAAGTAGCGCAGATAATCAGCAGGATAAAACAGACGAATGAGCCTTCGAATTGCCAGTTCACCTCACCAGCGCAGTCAACGTAGTACCGCCAAGCTTATGCGCCTGGTCTGTTATTGCGCCCTGCCCGGTTTTGCCCTGCAATGCTGGTTTTTCGGCTGGGGCAGCCTGCTACAGTTCTTGATTGCGGCCGTGGTCGCATTAGGCACCGAAGCGCTGATTCTGGAACTGCGCAAAAAAGATTTTGAAAAGGCCCTGTCCGATTGCAGCGCGCTATTAACCGCTTTGCTGCTGGCAATTTGTCTGCCACCGCTTACGCCTTGGTGGATTACGGCTATCGGTGCGTTTTTCGCCATCGGCATCGCCAAACAACTTTATGGTGGCTTGGGATCTAACCTGTTTAACCCCGCCATGGTGGCTTATGTAACCTTGCTGGTGTCGTTTCCGGTTGCCATGACATCCTGGCTGCCACCGCAACATTTAGCAGCGCATCCTTATAATCTGGTCGATGCTTTGAGCGTGATCTTTACCGGCTTTACCGGTGAAGGTTACAGCCTGACCCAGCTTCGCAGTGATGCCGACGGCTTTACCATGGCTACGCCCCTGGACGCAGTGAAAACCGATTTAAGTCTCGGCCTGACGCTGGAAGAAGCAACCAGCAAAGGACAATTTTCCAATGGCCTGGGTATTGGCTGGTTTTGGATTAACCTGGCCTATCTGGCAGGTGGTCTGGTTTTACTGAAGTTACGTGCAATTAAATGGCAGATTCCCGTCAGCATGCTGGGGACCATATTGCTGGTGGCCGGCATCATGCACCTTAGCGCCCCGGATCTATTCGCATCACCCTGGTTCCATCTGCTTAGCGGCGGCACCATGCTGGGGGCTTTTTTTATTGCTACCGACCCGGTTTCCGCCAGTACAACTGACCGCGGCCGCTTGCTCTTCGGCGCAGGTATTGGCCTGCTGGTAGTGGTCATTCGGACTTGGGGCGGTTACCCCGATGCCATTGCCTTTGCCGTCGTGCTGATGAATATGGCCGTGCCGCTGATAGACTATTACACCCGGCCCCGCACTTATGGCCACCAGCGTCAAAGAGGAAAACCATGAAAGACAGCCTCAAGCGCAACGGCTTAACCCTGACCGCTTTTGCGCTGGTCACCACCGGTCTGATTGCGCTGACCCATCAGTTCACTGATGACAAAATCAAAAGTCAGCAGCAACAACAGCTGCAGAAACTGCTTGGCAGTATTGTCCCGGCCAATCTGCATGACAATGATATTGAGCATGACTGCACAGAAGTCAGCCATCCTGAGTTTTTAGGCAATAGCGACGCCAAAAAGGTGTATCGTGCGCGTCTGGCTGGTGAGCCTGCCGCCCTGGTTATTCAAACCATAACGCCGGACGGTTATAGCGGCAATATCGAGCTTTTAGTAGGTATTGATGCACAAGGAAAAGTGACCGGCGTCCGCGCAATTAAGCATCAGGAAACCCCAGGCCTTGGCGATAAAATTGATGTGCGTATCAGTGACTGGATTCTGAGCTTTAATGGTAAAGGGCTGGGCAATGGTGATGAAAAAAACTGGGCAGTCAAAAAAGACGGCGGACAGTTTGACCAATTTACCGGCGCCACCATTACCCCCAGAGCGGTTGTCGGCGCGGTGCGTGATGCACTGAAACTCAGCAATAGCATGCAGCAACAACTGTATGATGCACCTAACTTATGCAAGGTGAGCAAGGTGAGTACCAAGGAGGAAGCCCATGAGTGAATACAAAACCCTGTCTTGGCAAGGGCTGTGGAAAAACAATCCGGCCCTGGTACAACTGCTGGGCTTATGCCCGTTGCTGGCGGTGACCGGCAGTTTTATTAATGGCCTGGGATTGGGGCTGGCTACCACGGCGGTGCTGATTGGTTCCAATACTACAGTCTCCCTGGTACGCAATCTGGTACCGGCAGAGATACGCATCCCTATTTTTGTGATGGTGATAGCCGCGTTTGTCACCATTATCCAATTGCTGATGAACGCCTACACCTTCACCCTTTATCAGGCCCTGGGTATTTTTATTCCTTTAATTGTGACCAATTGCGCCATTATTGGCCGGGCAGAAGCCTATGCATCAAAAAATCCGGTAAAGTTTGCCGCTTTTGACGGTTTGATGATGGGCGTCGGCTTCACACTGGTATTGGTGACACTGGGCGGATTGCGGGAAATACTGGGGAGCGGCACCCTGTTCAGCGGTGCAGAGTTCCTGTTTGGCGACTGGGCCAAACAGCTAACCCTAACGCTTTATGTAACCGAGCATAAGTTCCTACTGGCCATTTTGCCACCGGGCGCCTTTATCGGTATGGGTTTGCTTATCGCCCTGAAAAATGTATTGGATAAGCGGCTGGAACAACTTAATAAACAACCGGCCAAAGTAGTGCAGCGCGCCAGAATCACGGCGGAGTCTTCCTGACAGAATACTCAGCATGGTGGCCAACAAAGACAGACCAGGATGAACCAGAGCAAACGCAAACAAATATTACAACGCCTGAGGGATGACAACCCTCACCCCACCACCGAGCTCAACTACAGTTCCCCGTTTGAACTGTTGATTGCCGTGATCCTTTCAGCGCAGGCCACAGATGTGGGCGTGAATAAAGCCACCGACAAACTGTTCCCGGTTGCCAATACCCCGGAAGCGATTCTGGCATTAGGTGTGGATGGCCTGAAGGAATACATTAAAACCATTGGCCTGTTTAATGCCAAAGCAGAAAATGTGATTAAGACCTGCCACATTCTGGTAAATCAGCATGGTTCTGCAGTGCCAGAAAGTCGCGAGGCATTAGAGGCACTGCCCGGCGTTGGCCGCAAAACCGCCAATGTGGTGCTGAACACCGCTTTCGGCTGGCCCACCATTGCCGTAGATACGCATATTTTCCGGGTCAGCAACCGCACGGGGCTGGCGCCTGGCAAAAATGTGCTTGAAGTGGAAAATAAACTACTTAAGGTTGTGCCTGCCGAGTTTAAAGTCGATGTACACCACTGGCTGATTCTGCACGGTCGTTACGTATGTGTTGCCAGAAAACCCCGTTGCGGCGCATGCCTGATTGAAGATCTCTGTGAGTTCAGAGATAAAACTGAAACATAATAAGATTACACTCACCCCTGACCAAAAAGGACCAGAAGTATGAGATTACTGCATACCATGTTGCGCGTTGGTAACCTGGAACGTTCTATTGAATTCTATACCCAGTTACTGGGTATGACGCTGTTACGCACCAGTGAAAACCAGGAATATCAATATACCCTGGCATTTCTGGGGTATGGCGAAGAACACAGCCATACCGTACTAGAACTGACCTACAACTGGGATCAAGACAGCTACGATATGGGTACGGCCTATGGGCATATCGCCATAGGTGCAGAAGATATCTATGCGCTGTGTGAACGCCTGGAACAGCAAGGTGCAGATGTCTACCGCAAACCTGGGCCGGTCAAAGGTGGCAGTACCGTTATCGCCTTTGTGCGCGACCCTGACGGTTATGCCGTGGAGCTGATTCAAGACTGAGATTAAAATATGATAAGGACGCTGCTTACCGGCATTCTGCTGTCAACCCTGTGCACTAACCTGTTGGCCAAACCTTTGGTCATTGCGCATCGGGGCGCATCGGGCTACCTGCCGGAGCATACGCTGCCAGCCGTTATTCTGGCCCATGGCATGAACCCCGATTATATCGAGCAGGATTTAGTGTTATCCAAGGATGGTGTGTTGGTGGTACTGCATGATATCCACCTGGATACCGTGACCGATGTGGCAGAGCGCTTTGCACAACGGAAACGGGCCGATGGACGCTTTTATGCCATCGACTTTACCCTTGAGGAATTGAAGAGCCTGCGGGTACACGAAAGACGCAATGAACAGAATCAGCAAGTGTTTGCCCTTCGTTACCAAGGGCATAAGACCAATGCGGACTTCTTTCGCATTGCAACCTTCGAAGAGCAGCTCATTCTGATTCAAGAGCTGAATCGCAGCCGTGGCGTCAATATTGGCATTTATCCGGAGATAAAATCCCCGGCATTTCACCGTGCTGCTGGGCAAGATATCAGCAAGATTTTCATGGCCCAATTGGAAAAGCATGGTCTGAATAAGGCAGATGCCAAGGTATATGTGCAATGTTTCGACTTTGCCGAAACCCGCCGTTTACGCCAGGAGCTGGGCCTGAAAGCGCCGCTGATACAGCTTTTGGCAGAAAACAGCTGGCAGGAGTCAGGTTCAGACTACGACTATTTAAAATCCCCGCCGGGTTTGCAGGAGATTGCCAAGGTAGCGGATGGGATTGGCCCCTGGATCCCGCAGTTGGTTAACTTTGACAACAAAGCCCCAACCACGCTGTTTACACAAGCCAAGGCATTGGGATTACAAATACATCCTTATACTCTTCGTGCAGACCAACTACCGCAAGGTATGGACTGGCAGAGCACCATGGCATTGCTATTTGACTGGCTGAAAGTTGATGGTATTTTTACCGACTTCCCGGATAAGGTCGTGGCCTACAACGCCACACAGTAAAAAGGGCGCCTAGCGCCCTTTTGACAATCCTGATGTGATTACAACCCTTTCTCCATACGGATAATCACCCGACGGTTCTTGGCTCTGGACAGTTCATTGCTGTTTTCTGCAATATGCCGTTTTTCCCCATGGCCGGTGATACTGATCCTGTCGCCCTCAACCCCTTGCTCCTGGAAAAACTGCTTTACCCGCTCGGCACGTCGCAATGACAATTGCTCATTGCTCCAACGGCCGCCATAACTGTCGGTATAAGCATCCAGTAACACCAGTTCAATATTGCTGTCTTCTTTAAGGTAGTCACTGATCATGCTGAGTTTTTTGCGTGAGCCTCGGGTAAATTCATCGGAGTTTTTCTGATACGACAGCACAGTGTAGGCAATATCCTCGAAGCTGTAGGGCAGCAAATTAGCCACACATTGGGAAAACTGCCGGTATTGGTCAATAAAGTTGCTGGCATTTAGCCCCACAGCCACTCTGTCGGCTTCATTGTACCAATCACGATAATAGATGGTCGGCCAGAACCCTTTTTCCAACTCAGACAGAATGGTCCAGGCCGCTTGTTCCGGTAGATCGCCATTATATTGTTTACGAATGGGCATGTCGGCAATTTGCCGTTGCATGGCCCCAGGCATCCAGCTCGGTGGCACCGAGTAAACCGAAGCCACACCATAAGTTTTGGGCAACTGCAGCATATCCAGCTCAAACTCCATATTGAGTTGCTTACTGGCCAGACTGGTAAACAACGCATCGCCATAGCCGGGTACCTGATGTTTCAGAGTACATTGCAGTCGGGTTTGGCTGCTTAACTGCCAACTGGAGGTTTCAACGGGCGCTGCATAATGACGCAAGCCGGCCTGAGCGGGCGTTATCAGCATACCGAGCAAAGCATAAAGGAGTCTGTTCATAACATCTCTGTCCAATTCCTTACCAAGATATCGGCAGTCACATCAATTCCATTACACTGGATAGCCTCGGCCAGACTTGTCATAATCGCGGCCCAGACCAGCACGACCATTTAGTTCAAGACCGATAGAGTAAAAGATGACAGCAGATACGCAACAACTCAAGCAAAGATTCAGGGGATATTTTCCCGTAGTAATAGATGTGGAAACCGCCGGTTTTAATCCACGCACCGACGCTTTGCTGGAAATTGCTGCAGTTACCTTAAAGTTAAACCAAACAGGTCAGCTTGTCAGAGACGAAACCTTTCATTTTCATGTCCAGCCATTTGCAGGTGCGAACCTGGAACAGGCTGCACTGGATTTTAATGGCATCGACCCACATTGTGCCTTGCGTGGCGCCCTGCCGGAAACGGAAGTGATGAAGGAACTGTGCAAACAAATCCGTAAAAAGCAGAAAGATGCGGATTGCCAGCGCAGTGTTATTGTTGCCCACAATGCGGCCTTTGATCAGGGCTTTGTTAATGCCGCCGTTGAGCGCTCCAGTATAAAGCGCACCCCATTCCACCCTTTCGTGTCCTTTGATACCACCAGCCTGTCAGCCCTGGCTTTCGGTCAAACCGTATTGGTTAAGGCCTGCCGCACGGCGGGACTGAGCTTTGATCAGGCCGAGGCACATAGCGCTTTGTATGACGCAGAGAAAACCGCAGATCTATTCTGTATTATCGTCAACAAGTGGCAACAACTGGGTGGCTGGCCGCTAACGACGGTAGAGAACTGACAGAATTAAATACCTGATGTATTTGGCATAGCCTTTCTGATATAAATCAAAGCATTGGTTAATTCTCGTGCTAGATTTATGCTACTTAGCTGAAAAGGAAGGCGTGGATGAAACAGATACTAGTCATTGCAGATCTCCCGGGAAACAAGCCCAAGGCCCTGGCGAAAGCCAAATTAGTTGCAGAGGCATTAGATGCTCAGGTAACGGTGTTGAGCTTTGTGCATGAACAACTTAAACATCTACCCGACAACCTTAGCAATGCGCAACAACAGGAAGTTCAGCAAAGCCTGATTGAGCAGCGTCAGCAATGGCTGGAACGCCAACTCAAAGATACCGGACTGAACGATGCCAGTGTACAGACTCAGGTGATCTGGGAGAAAAACATTGCCCAGTGGGTGGAAGCTTACGGTCGGCGTCATCGCCATGACCTGATTATTAAAACCGGACATCGCACTGAGAACTTGTTTTACACGCCAACAGACTGGCATTTGCTCAGAACCAGCAGTGCGCCGGTTTTACTAGTAGCTGAGAAAAAATGGAAAAAGCAGCACAATGTGCTGGTTACATTGGATCTTGGTAGTAAGCTACAAAGCAAGCAAGCTTTGAACAGGCAATTACTGGCCACAGGTATTGAGTGGGTACGTCATTTTGGCGGCGAATTACATGTGGCTTATTGCCTGCCCATGTCCCCCATGCTGAAAGATCTGATGGGGCTAAGCGCCAAGAAAATCGCCACTCAGGCCAGACAGCAATATCTGCCGCTGATTCAGGAAATGGCTGGTGACTACCCTATTTCCGAAAAGCAGCTGCACATTAAGGCCGGTGAACCAGACAAGGTGTTACCCAGTATGGCGGCTGATGTCAATGCGGGCCTGGTCGCCATAGGCACCGTGGGCCGCAAAGGACTAAAAGGAAAACTGTTGGGTAATACCGCGGAACAAATCCTGACCCTGCTTAAAACCGATGTGATGGCAATTCAGCCTTAAAATAAAAAAGCCGCGATAATCGCGGCTTCGTTTTAGCTTAAAGACTTACAGCTTGTCGCTGTTTTCCGCCAGGTACTTGGCCACACCTTCGGGGCTTGCCTGCATACCTTCGTTACCTTGCTGCCAGCCAGCTGGACATACTTCACCATGCTCCTGGTGGAAATTCAGAGCATCCACCATACGCAGCATTTCGTCTACATTACGGCCCAGCGGCAGATCATTAACCACCTGATGACGTACATTACCTTCCTCGTCGATCAGGAAAGAGCCACGGAACGCCACGCCAGCTTCAGGATGCTCAACATCATAGGCCTGGCAGATTTCATGTTTTACGTCTGCCACCAGCGTGTACTTCACAGGCCCGATACCGCCTTGATTTACCGGCGTATTACGCCATGCGTTGTGGCTGAACTGGGAGTCAATAGAGATACCAATTACCTCTACACCACGCTTTTGGAATTCTTCGTAACGTTTGTCAAAAGCAATCAGCTCTGAAGGGCAAACAAAAGTGAAATCAAGTGGGTAGAAAAACAACACGGCTTTTTTGCCTTTAATGGCCTCTTTCAGGTTATAGCTGTCAACAATCTCACCGTTGCCCAGAACGGCAGCGGCAGTGAAATCCGGGGCGGGACGACCAACTAATACACTCATCATCTTCTCCATTTATTGGTTGATGTTTTGCTTACTGCGTTTGCTGCGCAATAAGTCTCAGAAAAACTAGAACACAAGATAAGGGCACATGCAGTGCAAACCAAGAGCAAAAACAAAATTGCTGCACTAAATGTCGAATTACTGCACTGGCCTTCATTGACTTCACCTAAATTTAAGTGAGATTTCTTATCAATCTCAAACAAATTTCTTGGCAAAACACCTAATAACAATTATTATCATTTGTAGTGTTATAGGAGTTGTACTTTGTTCGTTTGTCTTTGCCACGGAATTACCGATAAGCACATTGCCCAAGCCGTCCGCGAGGAAGGCGTTGGAAATATGCGTGAGCTGCGTAAACAGCTGGGTGTTGGCAGTCAATGCGGGAAATGTGTACAACTGGCCCAACAGGTCATAGATAACACTATAGTTGATGAGTCCTTATTTAAGGACGTCAGCTAAACACAGTTTGAATAAATTGGCCGGTGACGCATAAGTATTTGTTCTCTATAATGAATGAATCTTAGCCCGCCGTTTTTGTGTTGCTTGGCAAAAATGGCTTACCATGGAGCCCGGCGATGAAAGGCGATAAATCCCTTATCAAACACCTTAACAAGGTGCTCGGCCATCAATTGGTGGCAATCAATCAGTATTTCCTGCATTCCCGTATGTTTAAGAACTGGGGACTGAAGGCGTTGGCCGACAAGGAATATCACGAGTCAATCCGGGAAATGAAACGCGCCGATGATCTGATTGAACGCATTTTGTTTTTAGACGGCATTCCTAACTTACAGGATTTGGGCAAATTGCATATCGGTGAAGACACCGAAGAGATGCTCAACTGTGATCTGAGCTTTGAACATAAAGCCCTGCCGGATTTACGCAGTGCCATACAGTGTGCAGAATCCGTGCAGGATTATGTCAGTCGCGACTTACTCGGCAACGTTCTGGATGGCCAGGAAGAGCATGTAGACTGGCTGGAAACTCAGTTACAGCTTATCAGCAAACTGGGCATTGAAAACTACAACCAATCACAAATGCATGATGATTAATTGAGAAGGGGCCGATACGCGCCCCTTTTTTGTGTCAGTTATTCAGCGCTGCCCTGCTCTTCACCTTTATTGGCTTTAGCACGGGCGGCGGCCTCTTTGATTAAGGGCTGCAATTCACCTTGCTGGAACATCTCCAGGACAATGTCACAGCCGCCGACCAGTTCACCTTCCACCCAAAGCTGCGGAAAGGTGGGCCAATTGGCATAAGCGGGTAGTTCTGCACGAATATCCGGGTTTTGCAGAATATCTACATAAGCAAAGGGTTCGCCACAGGACATCAGCGCCTGCGACGCCTGGGCAGAGAAGCCACAACTGGGCAGCTTAGGTGAGCCTTTCATATAAATTAGGATGGGATTTTCAGCGATTTGCTGTTTGATTTTTTCCAACGTTTCCACAATAACTGCCTCATAATTAGGGTTAAACGGATTTGCGGCCATTATACGTGTTTTCAAGGCTTGACTCATGCATTGTTCACATAACTTGATTTTGCTGCGATGGGCCGCATCTATATAAGCTGTCTGGCTGGCTATTTATTTGCATTGGCTTTAGACTAATAAATAAACCAATAACTTTATAAACTACGATGACAACCACGTCGTCGACCTTATGACTAACATGGAGAATTTACATGGCTTTTGAACTTCCCCCATTGCCGTACGAAAAAAATGCATTGGAACCGCATATCTCTGCTGAAACTCTGGATTACCATTATGGCAAGCACCACAACACCTATGTGGTGAAGCTGAACGGCTTGATTGAAGGCACAGAATTCGCCAACAAATCTCTGGAAGACATTGTACGTAGTTCTCAGGGTGGCGTATTTAACAATGCTGCACAAATCTGGAACCACACTTTTTACTGGCACAGCCTGAGTCCAAATGGCGGTGGTGAACCAGCCGGTGCACTGGCCGATGCAATCAACGCAAAATGGGGCTCCTTTGCCGCATTCAAAGAAGCCTTCAATGACAAGGCAGTCAATAACTTTGGTTCAAGCTGGACCTGGTTGGTAAAATTGGCCGATGGCAGCCTGGATATTGTAAACACCAGCAATGCTGGTACGCCTATCACTGAAGCAGGCGTAACGCCGCTGATGACGGTGGATCTATGGGAGCATGCCTACTACATTGATTACCGCAATCTGCGCCCTAAGTACCTGGAAGGTTTCTGGGCTTTGATCAACTGGGATTTCGCAGCACAGAACTTTGCCAAGTAATCTCAGCAAAAACAAAAAAAGCGCCTGTTGGCGCTTTTTTTATGTCTAAGACAATCAGTCCACTAAGTCCTGCGGCATATCACCGCGAATTTCATGCCAAATCTTGCCGCTGGCAATCCCGTATTTGCGAATCAGGCCTGGAACCTGCTCATGGGCCCCCGTTTGTGCAAGTTGTAATAACTGTGCGTAGTAATCACGGGCCAGATTACGGGACTTGCTATTAGAGAAATAATAACCGCCAATTCTGGCGTATAAGCCGCGAAAGCCGTTCATCATCAGTACATAAACCCGGTTGCCAGACGCCAGCGCCAGATCATGGTTAATGCGGTAATCATAATCAGCGAAAGCCTGACCGTCTTCAGGCACATCCGAATAGCCTTTAAGGAGTTCAGCAGCCTGCTCCGGCGAGTTTTTAATTGCCCCGCGAATAAATACCGCACTGACACTGGTACGTGCAGCCAATAGATGATCAACAAGCTCTGGAATACCATCCTGGTCCAGACGCGCCAGAGTTTCCAGAATATTCAGACCACAAGTTTCCCAGAAGTTATTCACTTTCGTGGGCTTGCCATGCTGAATAGTTAGCCAACCATCCCGCGCCAACCTCTGCAACACTTCCCGTAAAGTAGTACGGGTCACTCCGATAAGTTCAGATAATTCCCGCTCAGCCGGCAGGATAGTTCCGGGTGGAAATCTGCCGCTCCAAATAGATTCAACAATATATTCTTCGGCAAATCCTGCTGGACTCTGGGACTTATAGATCATGCAAAAGCTCGCTTAATACCGATTAGTTTTTGTTATCAAACTGATTGTACCAGATGTGTATGCTAATTAAACCAAATTACTGCAGAGGCCATGGTGGCGCCAATTCACCTCTTTCGCCATACTGAATATGACAGATTATCCCGCACTCAGAAGGGGTAAACATCAGAATTGGCTTGCTTTTTTCGGCACTTCTCATTAAAACAACAGTAGTCGGTTTCCTCATCGAGAACCCAGCGGCCTACTAACAACTGTGGAGCAGGACGCAGGCAAAGCGCTCCGACTGGCTGGCCGATGGTGATCCACCCCACTACACCGAAAGGACCACTTAGCATGCAACAATCCATGGTCGACGCACTGTTCAGAAATTTTCTCGGTAATGCGCCTGACTGGTATAAAAAAACCATCATCGCATTTTTAATTATCAACCCCTTGCTGTTTCAGCTCAGCCCTTACATGGCAGGGTGGGCGCTGGTACTGGAATTTATCTTCACCCTGGCCATGGCGCTTAAGTGTTACCCCTTGCAACCCGGAGGCTTGTTGGTCATCGAAGCGGTATTTATCGGAATGACCAGCCCGGAGCATATCAAGCATGAGGTGGTGGTAAATATCGAGGTGTTGCTGCTGCTGATTTTTATGGTGGCGGGTATCTACTTTATGAAAGACCTGCTGCTGTTTCTGTTCACCAAGCTACTTATCCGGTTGCGTAGTAAAGTAGCATTGGCTCTGGCTTTTACGTTGTCATCCGCTTTGCTGTCCGCCTTCCTGGATGCCTTAACCGTAATTGCGGTGATTATCAGTGTGGCGACAGGTTTCTATTCCATTTACCACAAAGTGGCTTCCGGTAAAGATTACCATCATGAGCACGACCATACTGCTGATGAGAGTATGCCGGTGCCCAGCCGTGAAGACTTGGAAGGCTTTCGCAGTTTCCTGCGTAACCTGATGATGCATGCTGCCATTGGTACCGCCCTGGGGGGGGTAACCACCATGGTGGGTGAACCGCAAAACCTGATTATTGCCGATAAGGCCGGATGGAACTTTGTCGAGTTTCTGATGCGTATGAGCCCAATTACCCTCCCGGTACTGATTGGCGGCTTGCTTACCACGGTGCTCTTAGAAAAGTTCAAGCTGTTTAGCTACGGTGCACAGTTGCCGGATACAGTACGAACGATATTGTCAGACTATAGCCACTATGTTGACCAGCAACGCACCAAGAAAGACACAGCTAAGCTGTACATCCAGTCTCTGATTGCCGTTTGGTTGGTGGTTGGCCTGGCTTTCCATTTGTCGGCTGTTGGACTCATTGGCCTGTCAGTTATTGTACTGGCCACTGCGTTTTGCGGCGTGGTCGACGAGCACCAGATAGGTAAGGCATTTGAAGAGGCGCTGCCTTTTACTTCACTTTTGTGTGTGTTTTTTGCTGTTGTGGCGGTCATTATCGATCAGGGGTTATTTACACCGGTAATCGAATGGGTTCTGACCTTTGAAGGTAAAACCCAGTTGGTGATGTTTTATTTAGCCAATGGTTTGCTATCCATGGTCAGCGATAATGTGTTTGTGGGTTCTGTGTATATTACTGAGGTAAGTGCTGCACTAAAACATGGTCATATTACCCGTGACCAGTTTGATATGCTGGCCGTAGCCATTAATACCGGCACCAATTTGCCCAGTGTGGCAACGCCTAACGGACAAGCAGCTTTCCTGTTTTTGTTAACGTCAGCCCTCGCGCCATTACTACGACTTTCATACGGTCGAATGGTGTATATGGCCTTGCCTTATACCGTTGTGCTGACCTTGATTGGTCTGGCCGCCACTTACTTCGGCCTGCTGGAAATGACCGATTGGCTATACCATATGGAATGGATTAGTCATCATAGTCCTAGCGAAGTACCGCACGATTAATTTAAATGGCGCCTCTTTCGAGGCGCCTGTTGTAATACGAGATGCCAATGCAATTGTTTTCCCGGATGGCCGAATGGCCCGCTAAACGCTGGCCCTGGGCCTTGTTATTTATTTCCTCTGTGCTGCTTGAGGCCACCGCCTTATACTTCCAATACGGCATGGGCCTTGAGCCTTGTATTATGTGTATTTACCAGCGTAACGCAGTGTTCGGCCTGATGTTCGCCGGTATGGCGGGCATGTTGCTGCATAATTACCCGGTAGGCCGCATGCTATCCTATGCCTTATGGGCAGTTTCTGCTGTTTGGGGACTGTTGATTGCAGTGGAACATGTAGACATTCAAACTGCGGCCAATCCATTTTTTACGGTGTGTGAAATTGTACCCAACTTCCCAAGCTGGCTACCTTTGCACGAATGGATCCCACAAGTATTTGCCGCAACCGGCGACTGCGGCAATATAGACTGGTCACTTCTGGATATGAGCATGCCACAATGGATGATCATTATTTTTGCTGTTTATACAGCGTTGTTGGTCATCAACTTGGTAGCGAGACTGGCGAGGTTCAGAGGTTTTTAATGCGCCACAACCTGAGTCAAATATAAATATCCAAATGACCAGGGGCCGCACGATTTTCACCTTCTACAGGTTTATCTGAGGTCGCTTTAGCGGCCTTTTTCTTTTTACGCTTTTGTTCCTGCTTTTCCCGTTGCTGACGCTCTTCGGCGGTTAAATTCTTCTCATCTTCCTCCAAAGAACGCAACTTGGCCTCTTTACTGACCTGTTCAATACGCTGTTCATCCTGAACGGGGTTTACCTTCCCCTGTTTGGGCAAAATGGGAAACAATAAATCACTCACCATAGACAAGATCCCTTGTTGTATGCCATTCACTACAGCTATCAACGAAAATTAACTGGCTTAATCAGTTCGATATTATATCGTACAAATTTCAACCAACTTTAATCTTGGACAATCTCTCCGCCCATTCATTCCGTATAAAGCCCTAATGCTATTTTGCTTTAGCTAAAAATAGAGCGTGCTGACCTTTTGAGTATGATTTTGCAGCAGTTTGTGGGCCCTTTAAACAAGGCAGCGCGAACGTGGTGTAGTGATTCTACATGAGTGAGTAATAACGCCGTAGAAAGGGCCCACAAGCGCTGCCCGAAGGGTTCAACCCAGCCCCTCCTGCCTCGGTGTTGCCGGCCTTTGACTTAGGCCCACTAGGCCTGCAGCCCGGCGTCGTGACCAGAAGGGGCTGGATTTGAACAAAATCTATACTCAAAAGATCAACACGCTCTAAATATTTCAAAAATTTACTCTTGCGTTTTGCCCCGGCCTTGCAGTAAGTTAATAGCCGCACAGAGATTACACTAACAAACGAAATGATTAAGCAAAGCCTGAAAGCCGTTCACCACCATCACCATACAGCATAACCTTTCAGGTTCGTGCTGGAAGGTTATTGTTACCTTCCAGCGGCATCTCGAACCAGATTTAGATACCCCCGGAAGGAAACTTCCGGGGGTTTTTCGTTTTAGGGCGCGTGAAAAATTAAGGTAGGAATCATGACAGACCGCAACAGACTCAGAATTGCCGTACAAAAGTCCGGCCGCCTCTGCGAAGGCAGCATGGAACTGCTTAAAGCGATTGGCGTAAAACTTTCTATTCGCGACCGTTTGCTTATTGCCCATGCCACCAACCTGCCGATCGATCTGTTGCGTGTGCGTGACGATGATATTCCAGGCCTGGTAATGGATGGCGTCGTCGATCTGGGCTTTATCGGTGAAAATGAGCTGGAAGAGAAAATGCTGGAGCGACAGGCCCAGGGTAAGCAGTTTCAGTATAAGACCCTGGAAAGGCTGGAGTTCGGTGGTTGCCGCTTGTCTCTGGCAGTGCCCAACGAAATGGATTACCAGAACGTACAATCGCTGCAAGGAAAGAAAGTCGCCACCACCTACCCCTTTTTGCTTGAGCGTTTCTTCCGCGAACAGAATGTGGATGCCAACGCTGTGATGTTAAATGGTTCGGTTGAGGTCGCCCCGCGTGCCGGACTGGCCGATGCCATCTGCGACCTGGTCAGTACCGGTGCCACATTGGAAGCTAACGGTCTGGTAGAAAAGGACGTCATTTTCCGATCCAAGGCCGTGCTGATTCAGCGCGGCGGCGATATGCCCGCCAGTAAGCAGCAACTTATCGACAAATTGCTGACCCGTATCAATGGCGTGATGCAGGCGCGGGAGAGTAAATACATTATGCTGCATGCGCCTAAAGATAAAATTGAGCAGGTAAAACAGCTGCTACCCGGTGCAGAAAACCCTACGCTGCTACCACTGGCTGGTAATGAAACCAGTGTCGCCGTGCACGTAGTCAGCACCGAAACCCTGTTTTGGGAAACCATGGAAAAACTCAAGGCCCTGGGTTGCAGCAGTATTCTGGTGCTCCCTATCGAAAAAATGTTGGGTTAAGCATGCAAGACTGGAATCAATTAACCCTGCAGCAGCAAGCACAGTTATTATCCCGCCCGGCACTGGCCGATAATCAACGCCTCAGCCAGGCGGTGGCGGATATTATCAAGCAGGTTGCCGATGAGGCCGATGAGGCATTATTCAGCCTGGCTAAGCGCTTTGATGGGGTAGAACTCACCGAGCTACGGTTATCCAATGTCGCTGTCGAGCAGGCCATCGCTACACTCAGCCATGAACGTAAAGCCGCCATTGAACTTGCTTATCAGAACATACGTAAGTTCCATGCAGCGCAGCGCCCTCAGGATGTCAGGGTACAAACCAGCCCCGGCGTCATCTGCGAGCTTAAACACCAGCCCATCGCTGCGGTGGGCCTTTACATACCAGGCGGTACAGCGCCCCTGCCCTCTACGGTATTAATGCTGGGCGTAACTGCCCAGGTAGCCGGTTGTCCGCGTAAAGTGCTGTGCAGCCCGCCGAACAAGCAAGGTTCGCTGGCCGCTGAAATACTGTATGCCGCCACTCTTTGTGAAATAGACGAAATTTATCTGTGCGGCGGCGCCCAGGCCATTGCCGCCATGGCCCTGGGCACGCCAAGCATTGCCAAGGTAGATAAGATCTTTGGTCCGGGCAACAGCTATGTCACCGAGGCTAAACAGCAGGTCAGTCGAATTCCAGGCGGTCCTGCCATCGATATGCCAGCGGGGCCTTCTGAAGTGCTGGTTATCGCCGACGAGTTTGCCAATCCGGCTTTTGTTGCCTCTGACCTGCTCTCTCAGGCCGAACACGGGGTTGACTCACAAGCGGTGCTGGTGAGTGATTCAGAACCGCTAATCTGCGCAGTAAAACAAGCCGTTGAGCAGCAACTTAGTCGCTTAGGGCGGGCCGAGATTGCCCGGCAAAGTATGCAGCACGGCCGCTACATCCTAACCCGGAATATGGCCGAGGCGGTTGAAGTATCAAATCAATACGGCCCCGAGCATTTAATTCTGCAGATGGACAATCCACGCAGTTGGCTGGACAAACTCACCAATGCCGGCTCCATTTTTGTTGGCCCCTGGTCGCCAGAATCGGCCGGCGATTATGCCAGCGGCACAAACCATGTGTTGCCGACTTATGGTTATGCCAGAAATACCTCAAGCCTGGGCCTGCTGGATTTTCTGCGCCGCTATACCGTTCAGGAACTAAGCCAGGAAGGCCTCAAGCAGATTGGTCCAGCCATTATGTGTATGGCCGATGCCGAAGGACTGGATGCGCACAAACAAGCCGTAGCCCTTAGATTGGATGCTTTAAAATGACCGATAGCCTGATTGACGCTTTACAAGCCAAACACCTTAGAGATCTAAAGCCTTATGAGTCGGCACGCCGCTTATTCTCAGGCGGACAAGACTGGTTAAATGCCAATGAATCGCCCTTTGTCGGCGAGTACAGCTTGGACAGTCGCAAACTAAACCGCTATCCGGACTGCCAGCCTAAAGCCGTTATACAGGCCTATGCCGCATACGCTGGTGTCACACGCGAGCAGGTACTGGTCAGTCGCGGTGCCGATGAAGGTATCGAACTCTTAATTCGGGCCTTCTGTGATGCCGGGCAGGACAGTATTCTTATCTGTCCACCCACTTATGGCATGTATGCCATCAGCGCCGAGACCTTTAACGTTAAGGTAAATAAAGCCCCGCTTAATGCGGATTTCAGCCTCAACCTTGATGCCATGGCCGAATTTGTCGGTAAGGTCAAAATAGTATTTATCTGTTCGCCGAATAATCCTACAGGTACACAGGTGGCGCCTGAACAAATCGAGCAGGCGCTGGCGCTTTTTGCCGGTTCTGCCCTGGTCGCGGTAGACGAAGCCTACATTGAGTTCGCGCAAGGCCAGGGCTGGGCTGGGCAGTTAGCCAATTACCCGAATCTGGTAGTACTGCGCACCTTATCCAAGGCCTTTGGTCTGGCGGGCATTCGCTGCGGCTTTACCCTGGCCTCCCCGGCGATTATTCAGGTGCTACTTAAAGCCATCGCCCCCTATCCTTTGGCTGAGCCTGTCGCCCAGATTGCCGCCCAGGCCCTGTCAGCACAAGGACTGGCATGGATGCAGGAGAAAGTCGAAGTCCTGAATGTGCTAAGACAACGGCTGCAAGATCAGTTGCAGACGCTGGGCGACTTTGTCCAGGTTGGCGACTGCCAGGCCAACTTTATTTTACTGCGCAGCCAATATAAACAAGGGCTGATGGATGATCTGGTCGCTCAGGGTATTTTGATCCGTGACCAGTCCAAGCAGTTGGGGCTCGAAAATTGCCTGCGTATCAGTATCGGCACAGAAGAACAAAATCAGCGGCTCGTGGCCGCCATGCAACGCTTTTTTGAGGAGAAGGCCAGATGAGCCAGCAAGCTATTTTATTTATCGATCGCGACGGTACGCTGGTAGAAGAACCGGCCATTGATAAACAGTTAGACAGTCTGGAAAAACTGGTGTTTGAACCTATGGTGATTCCAGTGTTAACCCGTCTGCAGCAAGCAGGATTTAAGCTGGTGATCGTCAGTAACCAGGACGGCCTTGGCACCGATAGTTTCCCGCAGGCGGACTTTGATGCGCCGCACAATAAAATGATGGAACTGTTCGCCAGTCAGGGAGTGACCTTTGACGACGTGTTAATTTGCCCGCACTTTGATGCAGACAATTGCAGTTGCCGCAAACCTAAGCTGGGGCTGGTTAAAGACTATTTGCAACAAGGCAAAATCGATTTTACCCGTTCCTATGTGATTGGTGATCGCCCCACCGATATCCAACTGGCAGACAATATGGGAATTGTCGGTATTCGCTATGACAGGCAGGACAACAACTGGCTGGCCATTGAGAAACAATTAAAAGGTCAGGGCCGCATCGCCGAGGTTATTCGTACCACCTCGGAAACCCATATCCGTATTAAGGTGGACCTGGACAATCAGGCCAAATCGCAAATTAGCACTGGCCTTGGCTTTTTTGACCATATGCTGGATCAAATTGCCACCCACGGCGGCTTTACCATGCAGGTTGAGGTAAAGGGCGATCTGCACATTGACGACCACCACTCAGTGGAAGACACCGCCTTAGCTCTGGGTGATGCGCTGCGTAAAGCACTAGGTGATAAACGCGGTATAGGTCGCTTTGGCTTTGCCCTGCCGATGGATGAATGCCGCGCCGAGTGTGTGTTAGATATTTCGGCCCGCCCTTATTTAAAGTTCGATGCTGAGTTTAGCCAGGAACGGGTTGGTGAAATGTCGACCCAGATGGTATCGCACTTTTTCCGCTCCTTGGCTGACTCCATGGGGGTCTCCCTGCACTTGTCTACCACCGAAGGCAATGCCCACCATCAGGTAGAAAGTCTGTTTAAGGTATTCGGCCGGGCCTTGCGTCAGGCCATCACTAAACAAGGTGATGTACTGCCGAGCAGCAAGGGGGCGCTCTAGTGGAACTGGTGATTGTAGATACCGGCTGCGCCAATATTGCCTCGGTACGCTTTGCTGTTGAACGCCTGGGGTGTCCGGTGACGGTCTCAGATGACCCCGAGGTTATCAAAAGTGCCGACAAGGTCATTCTACCCGGCGTTGGCTCTGCACCGGCTGCCATGCAAAAAATTGAAGCCAAGGGACTGATCACTGTGGTCAGAGAGCTTACCCAGCCAACTCTGGGCATTTGCCTGGGCATGCAGCTAATGACCCGCCAGTCTGAAGAGGGTCATGTGGCTTGCCTTGGCATGATTGCCAGTGAGGTTAAACGCATGCAGGTCGGCAACCTGCGTTTACCTCATATGGGTTGGAATACCATCACAGCCAATCCAGACAGCCCGCTATTTGATGGCATTGCGGATGGCAGCTATTTCTATTTTGTGCACAGTTTTGCCGTGTCGGTAGGTGATTATACCCTGGCGCGCTGCGAATACGGCATGCCATTTAGTGCCAGTATCGGCCAGGGCAATTTTATGGGTGTGCAATTTCACCCTGAGCGCTCCGGCGAGGCAGGCAGCCGATTGCTACACAATTTCATCAGCCAGTGCTGATCCAGACTCGACCGCAGGCACAGCCGCTGGTCAATCGGGCTTTGGCCCGAACAAAGCGAGAGAAAACATGATAATTCCAGCCATAGACCTGATTGATGGTGAAGTGGTGCGCCTTTATCAGGGCGATTACCAACAAAAAACCCGTTACACCCAAAAACCACTGGATGTAGCTAAAGCCTATGCCAGCGCTGGCGCGAGTTGGCTGCATATTGTTGATCTGACCGGCGCCAAAGACCCGGCCAAACGCCAACTTGGCCTTATCCGCGAATTGGCTGACAGCAAACTAATGAAGTTTCAGGCCGGCGGCGGTATTCGCAGCGAACAAGATGTGAAGGACTTGCTCAGTACCGGAATTGAGCGCGTGGTAATTGGCTCACTGGCGGCCAAACAGCCAGAACTGGTCAAGGGCTGGCTGCGTGAATACGGTAGCGATGCCATAGTGTTGGCCCTGGACATCAATATTGATACCCAGGGCAAGAAGTGCATTGCCACGCACGGCTGGCAACAGGACAGCGGTGTGGAGCTGGCCCCCTTGCTGGATGGTTTTTTAGAGGCCGGTGCCAAACACGTACTTTGTACCGATATTGCCTGCGACGGCACTCTGCAAGGCCCCAATCAGGCCTTGTATCTGGAAATGAAAGCCGCCTTCCCGCAAATTATCTGGCAGGCATCCGGCGGGATAGGCAACCTTGAGCATATTCAGGCACTCAAAGGCACCCAGGTCGACTCAGTGATCTTGGGCCGCGCCCTGCTGGAAGGCAAATTTGAACTGGCTGAAGCCATTGCACTATGGGAGCAAAACTGATGCTGGCCAGACGTATTATCCCCTGCCTGGATGTAAAAGACGGTAAAGTGGTAAAAGGCGTGCAGTTTCGCAACCATGAAATTGTCGGTGATATTGTACCGCTGGCTGAGCAATATGCATTAGCTGGCGCTGACGAATTGGTGTTTTACGATATCACCGCCTCAAGTGATGCACGGGTGGTGGACAAAAGCTGGGTAAGCCGGATTGCCGAAGTCATTAATATCCCATTTTGTGTGGCTGGCGGGATTAAATCGGTAGAAGACGCCGGCAAGGTACTGGAAATGGGTGCCGATAAGGTTTCCATCAACTCTCCGGCCCTAGCCGATCCCAGTCTTATCACAAAGCTGCATGACCAATTTGGCCAGCAATGCGTGGTTATTGGTATCGACAGTTATTTTGATCAGTCCTCCAATACTTACCAGGTCAAGCAGTTTACCGGTGATGAAAAACGTACTCTGACCACCGGCTGGCAAACTGCAGACTGGGTAAAGGAAGTGCAGCAGCGCGGCGCCGGTGAAATTGTACTCAACTGCATGAATCAGGACGGGGTGCGTCAGGGCTATGACATTGCCCAGTTAGCCGCGATTCGTGCCAGTTGCCAAGTGCCGCTGATCGCCTCAGGCGGCGCGGGAAGCATGGAGCACTTTAAGGCGGTGTTTGAACAGGCAGATGTGGACGGTGCGCTGGCCGCCTCGGTTTTTCACAAAGGCATTATCGCTATTCCCGCATTAAAACAGTATCTACGTGATCAACAAATCCCTATGAGGAGTTAGTAGCGAGCTTCGAGCTTCGAGCTGCGGGCAAACGAGAGTGAGTATCTATGACATACGAGAAACTAGAAGTTTGGCAACGCAGTTTTAAGCTAACAGTCTGTGTTTTTAAGCAGTTTAGCTCTCTGAAGGATTATGGTTTTAGAGACCAAATCACTCGGAGTGCTCTCTCTATTCCCAGTAATATTGCCGAAGGATGGGAAAGAGTCACTGACAAAGAAAAAGTTCGGTTTTTATCCTTTGCCAAAGGCTCTTGTGGCGAGTTAAAAACCCAGTTACTGATAGCCACAGAAATTGGATATATTGATTCAGAGATAGTCCACACAATGTCTGCAGAAACCGAACAAATAGCAAAAATGCTCGGCGCATTAATGAATAAACTAGCTCGTAGCTCGTAGCTCGTAGCTCGTAGCTCGTAGCTCGTAGCTCGTAGCTCGTAGCTCGTAGCTCGTAGCTCGTAGCTCGTAGCTTAATAATGATGAGACAATTATGATTATCAACCAAGACAATATTGATACTCTGGCCTGGGACAAAATGGCAGGCATGTTGCCGGTCGTAGTGCAGCATGCCATCTCGGGTAAAATTCAGATGCAGGGCTATATGGACCGTGCTGCCTTGCAAAAAAGTCTGGATACCGGTCACGTGACCTTTTTCAGCCGCTCCAAACAACGATTGTGGACCAAGGGTGAAAGCTCAGGCCATACCCTGGATTTGGTGGAATTGAGCTGTGATTGCGATCAGGATGCCCTGATTGCGCTGGCCTTACCAAACGGCCCAACCTGCCATACCGGCGACCCAAGCTGTTGGCATCAGGGTGCCACCGCCAGCCTGACCTTTGTCGCAGAGTTGGAACAACTGATAGCAGCCCGTAAGACAGCTGCGCCAGACAGCAGCTACACTGCCAGCCTGTACGCCAAAGGTATCAAGAGAATCGCCCAGAAGGTAGGCGAAGAAGGGGTTGAGACGGCGCTGGCCGCCACGGTGGGGGATTTGGATGAGCTAAAAAACGAAAGCGCCGATCTCCTCTACCATCTGCTGGTTTTACTGCAAGCCAGTAACCTGTCATTACATGACGTGATTCAGGTATTGCAAAGCAGGCACCAGAAGCCGGAATAACTCCGGCTTCATTCAACACTTCCCCCCGGCTTAACACTTCGATTTTTTCGATATAATCTCTCGATATTCAGGCATATTAATTTTTATATATTAGCTATAAGCTAGCCGGACTGTTCGCTGCTTCGTAGCAAGGAGAGAGTATGCAAGAATCGGCAACCCGTTGGGGTTGGACAACTGTGCTGCTGCATTGGGGCAGCGCCATCGCCATTTTAGGCCTGTTTGGTTTAGGTATCTGGATGGTGGACCTGGATTACTACAGCCAGTGGTATCGGGATGCTCCGCATATTCACAAAAGTATTGGCATATTACTGGCCATGCTGACAGTATTCCGCCTGCTTTGGCGAGTCAGCCATAAAAGGCCTGCTGCCATAGGCAAAAGCTGGGAGATAAGGTTGTCACACCTTACTCATGGCGTGCTGTATGTACTGCTGCTGGCCATTTTTACCAGTGGCTATCTGATTTCCACCGCCGACGGACGTGCAATTGATGTATTTAACTGGTTCGCCGTCCCCGGTTTTGGTGAGTGGATCACCAACCAGGAAGATATTGCCGGTGAAATTCATGAGTGGCTGGCCTGGCTATTGATCGGGCTTGTCACCCTGCATGCTGTTGCTGCTGTTAAGCACCATGTAATAGACAAAGACAAAACCTTAACCCGAATGCTTAAACCTTGAAAATAAGGAGATTATAGATATGAAGAAACACTTAGTTGCCGCCAGTTTGCTGGCATTGATGGGCGCTGCACCACTGGCTCAGGCTGCTGACTATACCATTGACACGAAAGGCGCTCACGCCTCTGTCAATTTCAAGGTCAAGCATATTGGTGTTTCCTGGCTGACTGGCCGTTTCAACAAGTTTGATGGTCAATTCAGCTATGACGCTGACAAACCTGAAGCCTCCAGTATCCAAGTGAATATTGACACCACCAGCGTTGATTCCAACCATGCAGAGCGTGACAAGCACATTCGCAGTGGCGACTTTCTGGATGTCGGTCAGTATCCCACCGCTAAATTTGTCAGCACTAAAGTGGTAAAAGACGATGACAACGAACTGAATATTCACGGTGAGCTGACCCTGCACGGCGTAACCAAACCCGTGGTGATTGAAGTCGAGAAAGTCGGTGAAGGCAAAGATCCCTGGGGCGGCTACCGCGTCGGTTTTGAAGGTAGCACTACCATCAGCATGCGTGAATTTGGTATTCAGCATAAACTTGGCGACCTGGCCGATACGGTAGAACTTGAGCTGCATGTGGAAGGCATTCGCAAATAATCAACTCGTAGCTCGTAGCTCGTAGCTCGTAGCTCGTAGCTCGTAGCTTAAGGCAGACCCTGGTCTGCCTTTTCTTGTTCTTGTGCATAAAAACAGATGACAAGAACACAAAAACGGAGTAAAAAGCGCCAGTTTTTGTTTGCGTCGAGACCCCCTTGAGCGCCCTAATCCAACCTCAGTCTGAACTCAGCTCACATAGCCTGGACAACCTCGCCGATAACCTGGCTGACAAAGGCTTTATGGTGATACCTGATCTGCTGCCAATGGGCATCGCAGAGGCCTTGTTATTGGAGGTGACGGAATACAACAGCCAGCAGTTTCAGCAGGCTGGCATTGGCCGGGAACAGCAGCAACAACAAAACCAATTTGTACGCACCGATGAAATTCGCTGGCTAAACGGTCAAAGTAATGCCCAGCAGGCTTTTTTAGCGACTATGGAGCAATTACGGCTGGGATTGAATCGACGGTTGTTTATGGGGCTGTTCGATTACGAATGCCACTTTGCGCATTACGGGCCCGGAAACTTCTATAAAAAGCACCTTGATGCCTTTAAAGGTCGCACCAACCGCATCCTCAGTACAGTGTTATATCTGAATCCGGGGTGGACCAGTGAGGATGGTGGCGAATTACTGATGTATGAGAAACGCAGTAAAGAAGCCTTCTTAAAAATCACCCCGTTGTTTGGCCAGATGGTGGTGTTTCTCAGCGAGCGTTTTCCCCATGAGGTGTTAGCCGCAAAGCGTGACCGCTACAGCATCGCAGGCTGGTTCAGGGTTAATACCAGTATAGGCGGCGCCATCGATCCGGCCCGCTAGCTATTCGGGTAAAGATGGACTTCTTGGCAAAAGAGGCGCGGCGTACATTGCCAGCACCCGCTGACGAACATCATCCGGCACGGAATTCAGGCGCTGTTCAAATCTATTCCGCTCCTGTTCCAGCATATTGCGACTGACTCCGTTATCTATGGCACAGGGCTGCATACCCAATTTTTCAGCCGCCAGTCGGGTGGTGATCATATCAGGGTAAAGAGTATGAATTTGCCTGTCGATTTCGTCGGCAACCTGCCTGGCTGACGCAAAGGCATCACCTTGGATGACCTGCCCAAAACACAACACGACTTTGCCTTTATAGCCTGTAATACCGCGGGATATGCTGGCTACATCTTCATGGTCCTGTTTTTCATACTGACCTGTGAGGGCCTGCTGATGCAGTTCATTGGCTTTGGCCAGATCGCAGGGATCATATTCATAGCCAATGGCCACAGGCACAATGCGAAGCTGTGCAAGATAAGCAGCAAAATCTTGTTCTTTGGGTTTATTCAGCATCAGCATGGATACAATCGCCGGATTGGTCTTGTCCACACCATCCTTGGCACGCCCTTCCCGCTGTGCTATCCAGATATGGGCATTTTCTGCTACCAGGGAATGATAAATATAGGCAGAAAGCTCTTTACTGACCTGCAGCTTTTCTTTTTTGCTGCTGGCTGAACGTTTCACAATAAAGCTTTTGTTCAGGCGCATTAAATCAGACACCCAGGATTTAGTCAGCAGGTTATCGCCAATGGCAATGCGCACGGTATCCTGCCCCTTAAGGTGTAAGGCCCAGCTCACAAAAGCCGGGTCCAGAGCGATATCGCGGTGATTGGAAATAAACAAACAGGGCTGGCTGAGATCTAACTGTTCCAGTCCCTTAACCGTCAACCCTGCGGTGCTGGTTTCAATCATATGTTGAATAAAAGGCTCCAACTGACGCTGAAAGTCGCGTACCGTGCGGATGCCAGCCACTCGCCGCTTAAGGTGGAAACTCAGGCCCCAGGCCAATGGACGACGCAGCCATTTAGGACAATTGGCAAAGCGAAAGCGTACCAGAGCGTCACGCAGCTCTGGCTCCTTCAGCAAGCGCTGCAATACAACCTGGACTTCGTTATCCTGATAAGGACGGATATGGGCAAAGGTATCCATAAACAGCATTTTCAACCAATACGAAAGCGCGCCAATTTACCCTTAGTCAGGCTGAAGCTCAATCTTTGTGGTTGTAAATAATTGCAACAGCGCAGCCCCGCTTACTGACCAAAGCGCTTGCCCCCTGACGACAGATAATGTTTTTCCTGTTCAGTACTGTTTCTGCCCAAAATCTCATTGCGATGAGGAAAACGGCCAAACCGGGCAATAATATCTCTGTGCTCCACGGCATATTTGAGCGCATTTTGGGCGATGTTATGCTGCTGTCCCCGTGGATATTGCTGAGCAAGGGCGGTAAATTTATTCACCACGTCCTGCTGACAATTCAGATCTTCGGCATGCTCCAGTGGATGGTAAAAAAACAGCCTTTCGACCAGGCTCAAGGCGACATCCTGTCCCAGAGCGATACCTTCTTGGCAAAGGCATAGCGCCTTGTCATCATAAGCAAAGGCCTGCGCCTGACCGCGATAAATATTGCGACTGAACTGGTCAAATAGCAGGATCATCGCCAGCCTTCCCCGCGGCATTTCCAGCCAGTGGTTAAGCTCATCCCGCGCCGCCATCTCCAGCGCCTGAGAAAAACGCTGACGAATCTGATTATCCACGGCTTCGCCTCCGGCATACCAGATGCTTTCCCGCCCCGGCTCAGCCAACTCATTCACTATTTGACCAAACCAGAATTCGTTCACTTGTTCCGCGCTTATCGCCATTCGCCCTCCCTTTCATAAAAATAAAATCATTTAATATCTTATGGTTACAAAATTTTCTAATATTTTTAAAGATAAAACATTGAAAGAAAACTGTACGACCCTACATAGAAGTTGTCGACGCCAAACGGGTTGACAATCACGCCGCCGATTAACGGGGCAACATTAAACCATATTGCTTAATTGAGGATATGACTATGCGTAATATCGATCTGTCTCCACTTTATCGTTCTTTCATCGGTTTTGATCACCTGGCATCTCTGATAGATGCAGCCAGCCGCAACGAAAAACAGCCATCTTATCCGCCTTACAATATCGAATTGCTGGGCGAAGACAAATACCGTATCACCATGGCCGTTGCAGGATTTGAGGAATCAGAACTGGAAATCCAGGTAGTAGAAAACACCTTGCATGTGACGGGTAATAAACCGGGCAAGGAAGAAGAGCGAAACTTCCTGCACAAGGGCATTTCCGAACGTAACTTTGAACGCAAGTTCCAGCTTGGCGACCACGTCAAGGTGCTGGGCGCTGACCTGAAAAACGGCTTGCTGCATATCGAGCTGGAAAGGGTTATCCCTGAAGCGAAAAAGCCCCGTAAGATTGAAATAGGTAACAGCCTGTTGGAAAACAAAGCCTAACTTTCATTCTCCCTGGATATAAGCGGCCCGCGTGGCCGCTTTTTTGTGCAGGGATGGACGTTTTGCTGACATTGAAAGAATGATCCATCAGCGATGCGCCACACCTATTGCAACTGACTAGCTAAAAATGCATGTAAATGTATATTCACTTCTGCACTATGACTGATTGGGGCCATATGCCCACCGCTGACTTGCTGATAGGTCAGATGGGGCAATGCGCCGCGTAAGCTTTGCGCCACGGCTTTGGCTGAATCACGGGTATCGCGTCCGCTTAACAGCAGTACGGGGCAGCAAATTTTCGCATAGTCATTTAATCCATACGGCTCACCCATCAGGCCAACAAAATCCAGCCGCACTTTCTCCACCTGCATGCTAAAGCCTTGCTGGACCTGCTGTGGCATCGCACTAAAATAGCCACTGCCGTTCCAGTAATTGACAAAGCGGGCGGCAGCCCGCTCGGCACTGAGTTGGCTCACTTCGTTACCCAGCGCCTGCACTTCTAAAAAGCCAGGATGTTGCTTATCCAGCAAATGAAAGGCGACTGGCTCAAACACTGCCAGAGACATGACCATCTGTTTCAGTTCGTAGGCCAGTTTAAGCGCAATGGCACCGCCAAAAGAATGTCCGACTAAGTGAAAGCGTGTTATACCAAGTTCATGCAAGTGCTGCCGGATGCGTTCGCTTTCAGTGGCAAGACTAAACGCCCCGGTTTGACTGACTTTTGGAGCCTGCCCATAGCCCAATAAATCAATATTCAGTATATAGAAGTCTTGTTCGAGCTGGCCTGCCAGCTCACGCCATTGCCTGGCACTGCTCATGGAGCTATGCAATAGCACCACCGCAGGTCCTTGTGGGTTACCACTGATATAAACACCTTGCATAATCAACTACTCAACGGCTTAACGGGTTCTAAACAGACAGAAAAAAAGGAGCTTACGCTCCTTTTTTAAAATCTTAACGCGTTCAGGCTAATAGCTCTGCCAGTTCGCGACTTACGGCATCCACAGCTTTGGTGCCGTCAACTTTGTGATACGCGCAGTTACCAGACTGGGCTTCATTACGATAGTAATCTACCAGAGGCTTAGTCTGCTCATGGTAAACCCCGAGGCGCTTACGTACAGTCTCTTCCTGATCGTCAGCCCGAATAACCAGGTCTTCACCGCTGACATCGTCCTTACCTTCTACCTTGGGCGGATTATAGGTCACGTGATAAACACGACCAGAAGCGGGGTGTACACGGCGTCCGCTCATACGCTCAACAATAATGTCGTCGGCCACGTCAAATTCGATAACATGGTCCACCACCACCCCGTTTTCCTTCATGGCATCTGCCTGAGGAATAGTACGGGGGAATCCGTCCAGCAAAAAGCCGTTCTGACAATCTGGCTGAGCAATACGCTCTTTGACCAGACCGATAATGATCTCATCGGACACCAGTTTGCCTTCGTCCATGACTTTCTTGGCGGCCAATCCCAGTTCAGTACCTGCACTGATGGCGGCTCTTAGCATATCGCCGGTGGAGATTTGCGGGATCCCGAATTTACCCATCAAAAACTGGGCTTGGGTGCCCTTCCCTGCTCCGGGAGCGCCAAGCAAAATAATGCGCATACCTGGTCCTCTATCTGGTCTGTGACAATTGGATGAATGAGCCACGAACTTTACACATTAAGCCCTGGCGATACAAGCCGAAAACCGCCGAAATTAGCCGTTGTCAGACCATAGTGTTAGCGGTTTTGAACAAACAACAACGGGCCTGCCGGCCCGTTGTTGTTGGATTAGCTGAAAACTTACTTAACCAGTTCCATTAACAGCTTGTTAAGGCGATTCACATAAGCAGCCGGATCCTTAAGGCTGCCCTGTTCAGTCAGTGCAGCCTGGTCAAACAAGACCTCGGTCAACTGCGCAAACTTCACTTCATCCTGCATGTCTGCCAGGGTTTTCACCAGACCATGTTCGGGGTTCAGTTCAAAATGATACGTCATTTCCGGCACGGTCTGACCAGCCGCCTGCATTAACTTCAGCATTTGTGTGCTCATACCGAATTCATCGGCCACCACACAAGCAGGCGAGTCGGTCAGTCGGTGACTGAGTTTTACTTCTTTAACCCGCTCACCCAGTACGTTCTTAACCCGCTCGGTCAGGCCTTCAACCTGCTTCTCGGCTTCTTCCTGGGCTTTCTTGCTGTCTTCATCTTCCAGTTCACCCAGATCCAACTGGCCTTTGGTGATGGACTGGAAAGACTTGTCTTTGTATTCGCTCAGATGCGACATCAACCACTCATCGATACGATCAGACATCAACAGAACTTCAATGCCCTTCTTACGGAAAATTTC
The DNA here is from genome assembly GCF_039522935.1 of Bowmanella denitrificans. NCBI lineage: Bacteria > Pseudomonadati > Pseudomonadota > Gammaproteobacteria > Alteromonadales > Alteromonadaceae > Bowmanella > Bowmanella denitrificans. The sequence goes on from NZ_BAAAEI010000020.1 coordinate 101,854, forward strand.
CAAATGCGGGCTGGACTTGGCAGCCTGGTGGCTATCGGCGGTGATGTAGTAAATTTTATCCTGACCTTCCTTCATGCGCTCAAGATATTCATCCAGAGACACTGACTGGGCTCCATTGTCCTCGTGGGTGGAGGTAAAGCGTAGCAAGCCAGCTATTTTTTCCTTATTGCTGTAATCTTCGGCCGGGCCTTCTTTCAGGACATTGCCGAATTCATTCCAGAAGCTCTGATATTTTTCCTTATCATTGGATGCCAGGCGCTCCAGCATCTGCAACACTTTCTTGGTACAGCCCTGGCGCATCGCCTGGGTAATCTTATTGTCCTGCAGTATTTCCCTGGACACATTTAATGGCAGATCGTTGGAATCCAGCACGCCTTTAACAAAACGCAGGTAGACCGGCATAAACTGCTCGGCATCGTCCATGATAAAAACACGCTGTACATAGAGTTTCAGACCATGCTTCTGCTCACGGTTCCACAGATCAAATGGCGCTTTAGTGGGCACATACAGCAGGCTGGTATACTCGGTTTTACCTTCTACTTTGTTGTGCGACCACAGCAAAGGATCGCCAAAATCGTGGGAAATATGCTTATAGAACTCCTGATATTCCTCATCACTGACTTCGGATTTGTCGCGAGTCCATAAAGCTGTCGCCTTATTGATGGTTTCCCAATGCCCAGGTACGGCCGGGGTTTTCTCACCGTCTGCACCATCCTGTTCGGGCACTTCCTCTTTATACATCTGCACCGCGACACTAATATGGTCAGAGTATTTGCCAATAATGGAGCGCAGGCGCCAGTCATCCAGGAATTCTTTCTCGTCATCCTTCAGATGCAGAATCACATCGGTACCACGACCGGCCTTTTCAATATCAGCCACGGTAAAGTCACCTTCCCCGGCGCTTTCCCATTCAACACCGCGAGATGCATCCTGACCAGCAGCACGGGTGCGTACCGTGACTTTATCGGCAACAATAAAGGCGGAATAGAAACCAACCCCAAATTGGCCAATCAGTTGCGAATCTCTGGCCTGATCTCCAGACAACTTACTGAAAAACTCAGCGGTGCCTGACTTGGCAATAGTGCCCAGATGCTCAATCACTTCATCACGGCTCATACCAATGCCGTTATCGGAAATGGTCAGGGTACCGGCTTCTTTATCCACAATCAGGCGAACCCGAAGTTCCCCGTCATTTTCATACAACTTGTCATCTGACAGGGCACGAAAGCGCAGTTTGTCAGCCGCATCAGCTGCGTTTGACACCAGCTCGCGCAGAAAGATCTCTTTATTGGAATAAAGGGAGTGGATCATCAACTGAAGCAGTTTTTTTACTTCAGTTTGAAAGCCATGGGTTTCTTTATGGGCTGCTTCTGCCATAAACGGACATCTCCTGGTTCTGTGATCGTTGCAGGCCCTTTAGAAGGGCCGTGGTTTCAATTAAGTCGAACTAGAAGATAGGGACGGATTGTCTGAATTCAACGACGAATGCCGAAAATTATTGCAAATCATGCGGACACAGAGGCTTACGGTTAGAGTTCCCGACGACCACTGAAAGCATGCATCAGGGTGGAGCCATCCAGATACTCCAGTTCGCCTCCCACAGGGACGCCGTGGGCAATGCGGCTGGCTTTAATCTCGCGGCTTCGACACATTTGCGCAATATAGTGGGCAGTTGCTTCCCCTTCCACCGTGGGGTTGGTGGCCAGTATGACCTCCTGAATCTGGTGCTTATCCAGTAATTCCCCCAGACTGTCCAAACCAATATCAGCAGGCCCAATCCCATCAATAGGCGAGAGATGCCCCATTAATACAAAGTACAGCCCCTGAAACTCTGCGGTTTGCTCTATGGCCATCACATCTTGCGGGCTTTCAACAATACACAGGACACCTTTTTCCTGACGCTTAGGACTGGCGCAGATTTCACACAAGACAGACTCAGTAAAATTGCGGCATTGCTGACAATGCTGAACATGCTCCATGGCATTGTACAATGCGCCGGCCAACTCTTTGGCACCTTCACGATTGCGTTCCAGCAACTGAAACGCCATACGTTGTGCGGTTTTCTGGCCAACACCGGGAAGGTACTTTAAGGTGCGGATCAGTTCACTGAGTAACGGGCTGAATTTCATAACAACACATGCCGATTATATAGGGGGAATAAAAGGGGCGGTGAACACCACCCCATGCATTAGGCCAATCAGAATGGCATTTTAAACCCTGGCGGCAATGGCATACCACCAGTCACACCGGCCATTTTCTCTTTGCTGGTTTCCTGTACACGGCGCACCGCATCGTTGATTGCCGCGGCAACCAGATCCTCAATCATGTCCTTGTCATCTTCCATCAGGCTTTCATCAATATCCACCCGACGTACGTTGTGATTACAGGTCATCGTAACTTTCACCATGCCTGCCCCCGCCTCGCCGGTCACTTCGATGCGGGCCAGATCGTCCTGCGCCTTTTGCATGCGCTCCTGCATTTGCTGGGCCTGCTTCATTAAGTTGCCCATTCCACCTTTAAACATAGTCACCTCTTTCACTTATCAGGCAACGCAGGGCGTTGTCCTATCTTGGTTTGATACTTTGCGCCACGACCGACGCGGAAAATTCATTGCGTAGCATCACCACGCCGGGATCGGTTTCAATCACCTTTTGAGCATGAGCCTGACGGGCCAGGCGTATTGCGTTGGCCAGGGCAAAAGGCGTATTCACTGGTGACCCCAATTCGATTTTTAGTTCTACAGGCCTTTTCAGAGCGGCACTTAAGTGTTGCTCAAGTTGCTGCTGCGCTGAATCAGAAAGCAAGTGTTCTTTACTGGCGTGTAATAGCAGCCTGACTTCATTATCCTGCACCTGACAGCTTGCGTGCAAAGCTAATTGCTTGATCAACCCGTTGATACCCATATGCTCGATAAGCCGACTCCATTTATCCAGCTGACCGGCCTGCAATACTTTATCGCCATTTTCAAGAAAGGCCGGTACTTGCCGGTCTACCAGCAGTACTGCTGGATCTTCTTCCTGAATCGCGGCCAGAATATCTTCCTGCCCCTCTTCAGCACTGCTATCAACGGCAGGTTGAGGCTCGGCCGGACACTCAGTACCCATTCCTTGGTTTATCGCACTGTCTGACGCATCATCTTCGACTGACGGCGTTAAATCCGGATTCTGTTGGCAGGGCACAACCTCGTTTGGCGACCAGGCCTGATCAGGTTCAAAATGGCCAGTGTCTTCCATGTCAGCCTGCAGATAGGCTTCATCATCTAACCAGGGTGGGCAATCGTCATCGTCGGCTTGTGCACTCTTGCTGTGTTGTGGCACAAGAGACTCATTGGTTGCGGTGACAACAACCTCAGTATCCTGGAGTTGTTGTATTTGTTCCGCTTCCATCGCAAGCGGCGGCATAAATGATGGGGGCTTTTCCTCTGTTTTCACAACCACAGTGTCACTCAGGGTGTCCTGACGTAACTTGCGCCTAAGTGCCAACAGACTTTCGGTGGAACTGCGCATGGGTTGTTCCGTGACGGGGGCAGGCTCTGGCTCTGGCTCTGGCTCTGGCTCTGGCTCTGGCTCTGGCTCTGGCTCTGGCTCTGGCTCTGGCTCTGGCTCTGGCTCTGGCTCTGGCAAGACAGTATTAGGATTTGTACCCTGCACTTCAACAGGCTCAGGACGTAATGCTTCAGCCTGTTGCCAGATCAGCGCCTGATTCTGTTCCAGTTGTATCAGTTCATCAGAGAGATCATCGGAGCTATCCGTTGTTAACTCATGTTGGGGAGTTTGCTCTGCTAGCTCACACAGTTGCGCCAGAGTTTTTTTTTCCGCCGCAGGCCTGAATGCCAACATTCTTAGCAAGGTCATCTCAAGACCACTGCGCCCGTCAGCAGCATAGGGAAGGTCTTTTCTACCCTGCAGTGCAATCTGATAAAGCAGTTGAACCTGTTCGGGGGAAACGACTTTTGCCAGTTGATAAATGGCCTTAGCGGTAACCGTCTCTAACTTGCAACTGTCAGGCACAAACTGAGTCAGTGCCATTTGATGCAGCAGACTACATAGTTCTGCCAGCAGCTGAGCATAATCCGGTGCCTGACAGGCAAGTTGTTCAACCTGCAGCATCACTTCATTAGCATCGCCCTGCAGCAGGGCGTGAAGTAATTTCAATACCTGATTCTTATCCAGCAAACCAAGCATCTCTACCACGGTCTTAACGTTAACCTGTCCATTACCCTGCGCAATCGCCTGATCCGTCAGACTTAAGGCATCCCGCATGCTGCCCTGCGCGGCTCTGGCCAACTGAGCCAGGGCCTCAGGCTGGGCAGCAATACTTTCCTGTTGCAGGATATGGGTTAACTGCTGGGCAATCTGGCTTCGGGACAAGGCCTTGAGGTTAAATTGCAGGCAGCGGGACAGTATCGTAACAGGTAGCTTCTGGGGATCAGTGGTCGCCAATAAAAACTTAACGTGAGGCGGCGGCTCTTCCAGGGTCTTAAGCAACGCATTAAAACTGTGCTTAGACAGCATATGCACTTCGTCTATCAGGTAGACCTTATAACGCCCCCGGGTGGGACGGTACTGAACGTTATCCAGCAGTTCACGGGTGTCTTCTACCTTGGTTCTGGACGCGGCATCAATTTCCAGTAAATCAACAAAATTACCCTGGTCAATTTCCACACAGGTGGGGCATTGACCGCAAGGTGTCGCACCCATTCCCTGTTCGCAATTGAGGCTCTTCGAGAAAATACGAGCAATGGTGGTTTTCCCTACACCACGGGTGCCAGTAAACAAATAGGCATGATGCAGCCGGTCGTTATCCAGGGCATTGGATATGGCTGCTACCACATGTTCCTGACCAACCAACTGAGCAAAGTTGGCTGGCCGCCACTTGCGAGCAAGAACCTGGTAGCTCACCTAATCCCCTTCAAATTCACACAGACAGTGGCATAGAATACCCTGCTCGGTTAACCGCTTGTGGCCACCTAAGTCAGGAAGATTTACCACAAAGGCGGCATGATCAACCAGCCCACCCAATTGCCTGACCAACTGCGCTGTTGCCAACATCGTACCGCCGGTTGCCAGCAAGTCATCCATTAGAAGAATTTTCTCACCCTGGCTAATGGCATCCTGATGTAACTCAAGCACATCCTCGCCGTATTCCAGTTGATAGCTTTGGCGAATTACCGCTCTGGGTAACTTATTCGACTTGCGAACCGGGATAAAACCACAACCCAATTCCTTGGCCAAAGGCGCTCCAAAGATAAAACCTCTGGCTTCAGTGCCAGCAATTTTATCAAAGCCATGATGCTGATAGTGAGACGCCAACATATCAATACAGGTGGAAAATGCCTTACCGTCCTGCATCAGGGAAGTAACATCCCGAAACTGAACACCTGGTTTAGGATAATCAGGCACGGTTTTGATGGCAGATTTAATAATTGCTTCTGTCACGCTATTTGAGCTCTTTAAAGATAATAAACAAACCAGCCCAAAACCACATGTAACAGTGGCAATGCAACAGCGGTGACTACAGCTGCCAACAGATACTTAACGTTAAAGGGATCTTTGAAATTTTCATCGTGGTGCATAGTGCTATCTCTTCTAGCCGGAAGCCGCAAATCTTAATCCAAAGTGACCCGGATTAACAGCGCCCTATATCGATGAAACCGCTGAGACTCAGCTTCGAACTACAATACCTTGCGCGATAAAGGCTTGCAAAGCTTGCAGACAACCGCTTTCCACCTGATCTTTTTCAAGCTGCGGCATAGCTTGCTGCAAGGTTCTAATCAATTCATCTGCCCGCATAGACTGTGTCTCTAAGGTACTCAATAAAAAGGCATTTACCTGATCAATCTGAATAAAATTCACCTGGTCCTGACTATTCCTAAACACCACAAGATAATGTGGCCCAGATGGCCGTGTTGGTTGGAAGTCACGACTTATCTGGTGCACGGGATATTGGTAACTCAATACCCAGGCTAGGGCGGAAAGATGCAGATTATCATCGGCCTGGTCATCGCCAATTTCGCCAGAACACTTGGCGATACTAAGGGCCAGCTCAACCCACTCATAATGCGCCAGTTCTGCCAGAAAGCACGGATCCTGCTCTTTGGGTTGATATTCGTTGGCCAGATACTCCACAAACTCCTTACTGATATCGACAAAATAGGGAGAACGGCAGGCATGCTGTTTAAAAAAGCTACGGCACAACATCAACCAGTCGTTTTCGGCATAAAGACTGTATAGCACCGGGAAACCATTGGTCAGAAAGCCTTTCACATTATTGAAAAACAGGTCGCGGTATATCGCCATACGGCGATCTTCGAGCCCCTCCGGTGCAAGGCAGTTGTCAGGATCGCGAAGATGGCTGGCAAACTGCATTTGTAATTTCTGATGTTGCATCAGGCGATACGTTCCTGCAGTTGCAGGGATTGTTGTTGCAGCCCCCTGATACGTTCCACCTCAAGCAATAATTCCGCAAGTGGAGGAATGTTGAAATCCCGTTCCAACAAAGTCGGGAAAACACCATGAACCTGATAGGCCAGCTCAAGCAACTTCCACACCGGCTCAATCACGTCCGCGCCATGAGTATCGACAATCAGGTCTTCGGCTTCGTTGTAATGTCCGGCGATATGCCCATAGGCAATACGCTTAGTTGGCAGTGCCTTAACAAAGTGTTCGGCCTGGTAACCATGATTGACCGAGTTAACATAGATGTTGTTAACATCCAGTAGCAGTTGGCAGTCACTTTGCTCGAGTACGTTGAGAATAAAATCTAATTCGCTCATTTGCGCACCGGGCGCAGCATAATAAGAGACATTTTCCAGCACCAATGGTCGCTGAATAATATCCTGTACCCGCTTGATCCGTTCCACCACATACCGCACAGCTTCGGGGGTAAAAGGAATTGGCATTAAATCATACATGTGGCCCGCAGCGGAGCAGTAGCTTAGATGTTCGCTGTACAGTTGAATATCATGCTGGTCCAGAAACGTTCTGACATTTTTGACAAAGGTGGTATCCAAGGGATCGGGACTACCAATAGACAGCGAAAGCCCATGCGTCTTAAAGGGGTAACACTTAGTCAGTGCAGTTAACTGCTTCTCGTAACGCCCCCCCAAAGTCATCCAGTTTTCCGGTGCTACTTCCCAAAAGTCCACCGGCACAGATGGACAAGCCAGTACCTCATCGAGCATTTCACGGCGTAAACCCAAGCCCACACCTGGGGTATTCAACAACATGGTTTTCCTTGTATTTTCAGTAGTGGCGGAGAGAGGCCTACTCGGCCTCTCCTCAGAGAGACTTATTGCAGCCCCCCGCATTTACCTTCACCACATTTACCTTCTTTCTTGGCCTTTTTATCACCGCCGCATTTCCCTTCACCACACTTACCTTCCTTCATGGCCTTTTTACCTTCACCGCACTTGCCTTCGCCACATTTGCCTTCCTTCATGGCTTTTTTACCTTCACCGCACTTGCCTTCACCACATTTGCCTTCCTTCATGGCTTTTTTGTCTTCACCGCACTTACCCTCGCCACATTTGCCTTCCTTCATGGCCTTTTTGGCTTCACCACACTTGCCTTCGCCACATTTACCTTCTTTTTTGGCTTTTTTGTCTTCGCCACATTTACCTTCGCCACACTTTCCTTCGCTGGCAAATTGCATATAGCCACTGTCCAGTGTCTGCATAGCAAAGGCACCATTCTCGGAGGCCATGCTGACAGTTGAAAGTGAGCCAATAACTACAGCACCCAAGGCGGTGGCGATTCCGGTTTTGTTAATCTGTTTCATATTCAGTTCCTATGCAAACAATGCTTGTACGTTGTGAAATAGGCCAAACGGCACTACTGAATGTAGACCAAGGCATCGAAAAATATATTTCACAACTTATTAAAGAACGCCAATTTAGACTGGCATGTGGATAAATGCGACAAATAACTTGGTGGGCCAGAAAAAGAAAAGCCCCTGTAAAGGGGCTTCTGTTAAAAGATCGAGCTAACTAGATCTTAATTCCGCGATTGCGAGCCTTTTCTTTGATATAGGGCTCCCAACTTTTGGCGCTACGCGCTGTCGCACTGTCGTTCATCGCCAGTTTGACATGCTTATAAGCTTCTTTGAAATTACCCTGGTAGAAATTGGCTTCCATAATTGCCATATGCAATCTGCCAGCTTCTTTGGCGTCTTTATTCGCCTCCAATGCTTTTTCCAGTGTCGCTACAGCATCCTTGTACTGCTCAGCGGAAAGCAACAATGTCCCTTGCCTACGCAAATAGTCTGGGTCGTTGCTCAGTGCTGCTGCTTGACCGTAGTAGTTCGCAGCCTTCTTGATTTCCTTAGCCGAATGCCAGGCGTTAGCAAGGCTGGCGAGATTCTTCTCGTCACGCTTCAGCAACCCCTCTTTCATGTGTTTTTCCATGATAGAGGCAGCTTTGTAAGGAATATCATTGGATGCATACAACTGCGACAAGACGCGTATTTCAGACTCTTTTTTCAAAAAGCCATTGTTATACGCTACTTCAAGCATAGCCAACGCTTTCTTGTAGTCTTCTACCTGAGCGTAAAACATACCCAATTGCGACCACCATTGAGGATCGTCTGGGAAAACCCTGACCAAATCCTCGGCTACAGCAATAGTCTGAGGCCACATTTTACGTTCAAAATAAGCAGACAGCTTCATTACGTAAGGGTTTTTATTGGGCTTATCATATAAAGCGATCGCTTTATCAGCTGGACCAATAACGTTGTCCCATTGCTTTAACTCGTAATAGGCATTTGCCATACGAAGATAAACTTCAGGATCTTCCTTACAGGTGAACTCCATCCACTTCTTATAGTAGTCGATAGCGTTCTGGAATTGCTGATCCTGCAAGCTCACGTCAGCTACCACCCTTAAAATGGAGGCATGATCGGCATCGGTAAGCTGCTTATCCTTGACCGAGTTCCGCAAATATTGCAGTGACTTTTTAGCCTGTCCTTCCTGAACCGCCAGCAACTGACCAATAAATTTATCGGTAAAAGCACGATCAAAGGCATCGGAGGTATCGATTTCATACAAAATGTCCAGCGCTTCTTTTATCTGGTCATTATTGTATGCCTCGAATGCCTTCTGAATCTTCTTACCTACCCGCTCACTGGGGATATTGGACGGCCCTTGTTTATAACCAGGACACATCACGGGTGGTGTTGACTGCTGTGCCAGCACCGTCCCCGAGTAAGAACACAACACCAAAGAGGAGAGCACTATCAGCTTACTGATTGGATTTTTCGTCATTTTCATTACGATTGCTCCAACTTAAAGTCCAACTGTACTTTTTGGTTAAACTGCTTCACAGGCTTACCATCAACCACTTTTGGTTTGTATTTCCAGCGGCTTAAGGCACGGCGAGCTTCGCGGTCAAAGATACGCTTAGGTTCTGCATCAAGTACCTCGATATCTTCAACGCCACCCACCTCATTAATGGTGAAAGACAATCTAACCCAACCTTCTTTCCCGTCACGGGCAGCTTCAATGGGATACTTAGGTTCAATCCGCACGATAGGCGTCGCTTCACCATCCCGCATTAAGGCACCCGGACCACCGATACTCACGTCAGCGCCACCTACATCTACACCAGGCAGATTAAATGACATGCTGTCAGTGTCAGGATCTGCAGCTTCAGGCTCCTGAGGCTGCATTTTAGGCGGCTGCTGCGGCGGCGGCGGTGGCGGCGGCGGCACCCTGGAACGAGTTTGTGTGCTGTCTTCAGGCTCGCTCATAACGACGTCGATAACCGGAATCTCCGGTACTTCGTCAGCAGGCCGTGAAGAGTTGGCAATCAATTTTGCCATTATCACAAACAAGGCAAAGGTAATGGCCGCACCTACTAGTATTGATACTATTAGACGAAGCATATTAATTATCCTTTGCTGCTACCGATATCCTATCAATGCCAGCAGCCTTGATCTGATCCATTACTTCAACCACCACACCATGTTTGGCTTCAACGTCAGCCTGCACGATAACCACATCAGTAGGCTGCTCTGCCAGCAAACGTTCGATGTTGGCGGCCACACGCTCCACATCAACCATTCGCTTGTCCATCCATACTTCACCATTTTCATTGATGGCAATAAAAATGTTGGCAGACTTCTGCTTGGTTGCCTGTTCGGCCTTAGGTTTGTTTACTTCGATACCCGCCTCTTTCACAAAGGAGGTAGTCACGATAAAGAAGATCAACATGATGAACACGATGTCCAACATGGGGGTCATGTCGATCGTTGCTTCTTCTTCTTCTGCACGATGTTTACGAGCCATATAATTCTCTCTTTAATGATGAGGCAAGCTGTCGACTAATTTCTCTTTGGAGATCTTAACCTTAGCTTCCAGACGCGTACTGAAGAACACACCTGAAAGCGCCGCAACCATTCCCGCCATGGTGGGAATCGTGGCCATGGATATACCACCGGCCATTAAGCGAGGGTTACCAGTCCCCTGTACCGCCATGATTTCAAATACCGTAATCATACCGGTAACAGTGCCCAACAATCCGATAAGTGGGCACATGGCAACCAAGGTTTTAATCAACAACATTCTCTCACTGAGTTTGTCAGATGCTTGCGAAATCCATGCATCACGAATCTTATGCGCATACCAGGATGTGGTGTCTTTCCTAGCGTCCCAGTCGGTGATGATTTGTTTCATCACCTTAGGGAAAACGCTGGTGACGTACCAGTAGCGCTCAATCATCAATATCCACATGAGGAAGAGCGCGGCAGCGACTACATAAAGTACGTCACCGCCGGTAGCGATAAAATCCCTGACAGATTCCAATAATTCTATCAGGTATAGCATATTAAGCTTTCTCCACCTCGGCATGAGCCGCTACGATACCCGCAGCCTGCTCATCCAGGATATGTACAATGGATTTGCTGCGACCAGACACAATGCTGTGCAGAAGAATCAAAGGCAATGCGGCAATAATACCTTGCGCGGTTGTCACCAACGCCATAGAGATACTACCAGCCATGATGCGCGGGTCACCGGTACCGAACAGCGTGATTTGCTGGAAGGTTGCGATCATACCCAGTACGGTACCCAACAGACCCAGCAGCGGGGCAACCGCAGCAAAAATCTTGATGATATTGATACCAGACTCAATGCTTGGCAGTTCACGCAAAATGGCTTCATCCAGTTTCAATTCCAGGTTCTCAGCATCGGCACCTTTGTTCTCCTGATACACTTTCAGGATACGACCCAGAGGGTTAGAGCTGGAAGGATTGCTGGTGTTATTCAACTGTGAACGCATTTTAGCGCTGATAGCAGTCAGAGTAACAAACTTGTAAATGGCAATCAGGAAGCCCAAAGCCAGCATAGCGGTAATGACATAACCTACAACACCACCGGCATGATAACGCTCAGACAAAGTTGCCTTAGCAGTCAGCAGGCCCAGAATGGTACCGCGGGTTGGATCCACATAGAAAGGATTGAAACCAGAAGTGGCATCCATAAAGCTGGACGCGTCATCAACCATATAGCTGTCTGGCTGACGTCCCAATGGCTGAACCTGTGCTTTTTCAGCGTTAAACGTCAGGTAACCGTCTTTGCTTACCAGGTTGAAAGTACCAACACGCACCACTTCCTGACGGCTTGAACCACCATCCAGGCTGATAACGTTGGTTTCGAAACGCGCTACTTTACCAGACTCAGTCATTTCAGTTTGCAGCGCAAACCACAACTCTTCCAGTTCCTGAATATTTGGCAAGCCTTTACTTTCAGATGCCATACCTTCCAGGAAGGCGGAACGGCCTGGATACTGGGCGCTGACAATAGAGCTGGAGATTACGCCATACGCTTCACCGGATGCCTGACGAACCACACCAAACATTTCACCCAAAGTGCCGGTAGCATTTTTCAGCTCCTGCTCTTTTTCGGCCAGACGAACTTCGTTGTTAGCGTATTGTTTAGCCAGACGATCACCGCGGTCTTGCTCAGCTTTCAGGTCAGCCTGGGCTTTTTTCAACAACGCCTGCTTATCGGCACGAGCTGAATTGAACTCGGCTTCACGCTGGGCATTAATACGTGCTTCAGAAACGCGATTTTTCTTAACTTGTTCCAGCAACTGATCTAAGCTGGTTGCAGCTTGTGCAGGTGCAACGCTTACAGCCATCGCAGCGGCAAGCAGGGCAGATTTGAATAGGTTTTTCATTCTGATTACTCCGCAGCTTTAATTGGCAGTTTGATAAGGTCAAATGGCTCCAGCTTACGGCCCATTTTGATGACTTTAACTACGGAACTCAGGTATTCGTCACCCAGCTGCTCCCAATTACGGCTGCTGTTATTCCAAACCCAGGCTTGCTTCTGGTCCAGAGACAGTGCCAACAGGGCAGTACGGCCCAGGTTGAAGAAGTCGGCAGCAATGTTCTGACCTTCAAATTGCAACTGTTCCTGATAAACACGGATAGAGTTACCGTACTCGTTCTCAAGCAGGTACGCTTCCAGTACCTGACGGAACTGTTCAGAAACCGTCACGTTGGCATTGGCCATCAGGTCACGCAGGTGAGCAACACGGTTTTTACGCTCTTCGTAATTGATAGGCAGGTCCAGCTCAATAAACTGCTCCAGCGCATCAATCATGCGGTACATCAAAGGAACTACGCCGCGCTTAATACCTTCGATACCGTCGATTTGACGCTGAAGGGATGCGATACCTTCTTCCTGAGAAGCAACCAGACGAGCCAGGTGATCATTGTAAACCTTCAGGTTTTCGGTCTCGTCAATAACACCGCGGTATTCAAACAGCAGTTCCTGGGTTTGCTCGTAAATCTTGTCGATTTTCTTTTGGGATTGCGCTGCAGCCGCGTGGATCTTTGCTTCTTCGTTTTGCAAATCTTTAAGAGGGTCTGCAGAGACAACTTGGCTGCTACCTAGTGCGAATGCACCGATAACGGCAGAAGCAATTAGATTTCTCTTGCTCATTTTGGACATAGTTCCCAACCAATTTTCTTATCTTGAATCCCCGAAGCCAGCCTGGTCTAGCCGACTGCGAGGGGCTTAAAAACGGTTCTTATTTTGGATTGCGGCCAATGCGACCGGCAGGCCGCAAAGACTCGAACGCCGAATGTTCACATGGAACGCCCGAATATGTCAAGGTCAGGCACGGTGAACAACCAAGCTTCCACCACGGATACTATCCTGATGCGGCCTGATTGATAACAGAGTAGAACAGCCTGCTCAACTACCAGCAGCATATAACTGTTTGATCATTCTGGTCAATCGCTATCAACTGCGGCAGTTTCCTGATTGAACACCCCTATTTTCTCAATCAGGGTCGTCAGTGCCAGACATTCTTCTTCGGTTAAATGTGGATTCCAGATATCCGCCAACAAAACAGCCCGGTACTCATTACTTCGATTCCAAGCTTCATGTAAGTATGTATCATCAAATGCAAAGGTTCGCCCTTCTTGCCAGGTAATTTCCTGCACATCCAATAAATTCAGCCGACAATATTGCGGAATTACCAAGCCGAGATGAAGCACAACCCGGCTGTTGGTTACCCCCCGGTGAGGCAGGATATGTGTCCCTGGCTGCATAATAGAAAAGCACACCTCCGGAGCATGCTCTTGTATGTTAACTAAAGGCAATCCAGACAAGGCCTTTGATGTGTGGGGGCATTGCTGGTGTGCCACGTCGAAGTCCTGCCCATGGCGGTGGAAGAAGTATGCATTCCATTCGCCTCCTTTGGTTAACCCTTCACCCGCCTTGCCTTCCTGAAATGGCTTGAACGTATTGCCAGAATTCAGCAAGTTAAGTAATTCTTCTTTTATGAGCTGCGCCTGACTTTCATATTCTTCAGCAAACACAAGTTCTTGCCGTTCAAACACCGGGCAAATGGGTAGATCAGGTACATAGAGAAAAGACGGCACCTGTCTGCTATCCGCCAGGACTTTGGGAATCTCGCCGCTGTACATTTTTACTGCTTTTTCTACTCTGCTCATGTCCTGTCGGCCAAACTGATGCCAAACAGGTTCAAGCCAGGTATGAAAAAGTTCCTGCCGGTATTGCTGAACGGCGACCAAAGCGTGGCTGACAAACGGACGACACCAAGGTGGAGTTGAAGCCTCATTATGCCAATACCCTTTGCCATTCGCCGTATTGATGGCAACCAGATAATCGCGCATGGCTTGTGCAACATCACCGCGCACTTCCTTAAGCCGCCCCAGAATAAGTCGGCTGGAATAGGCGAAAGGTAAACCTTTAACAATATCTGATAACGCTGTCCCAGTTGGATCAGCATCGGTCAGTTTCTGCAGCGCTTGTCCTAACAATAAATGCAGCTGAACTTTAGCGTTTGCCCCACTTATCATGACTTCTAGCAAGTAAACCACATCAGCATAGTTACCGGACTTCATGCCGAATTGGAGCAAAAAATCTTGTGCTTCCTGACGCCATTCCGGCACGTCAAGCAATTGCCGATAATAACCGGCAGCGTTCTGATCACGCCCTGCCTGCCTTTCTTGCCTGGCTTGGGTTAACAAAAGTGATGATGTCATAGTGCAGCTCTTTTTTTGTACTCGGATACCTCTTGGTTATCCACGCTTGGCATATGGCTTGTCCCAATCTTCAGAGTGAATAAGCTTAGCGCCTTTTGCATAAGCTGGTTGCCTGCTATCCAAGGTAGGGAAATTAAAGTCTCGATGCAGAAAAATAGACGTCGTTGATGTATGACATTCACAAGGTTTAAAACCACTCATATCGACCTGAATCAGCCCCCCCTCTCTCAATAATCTTGCTGTATTGGGGTGCCAGTCAGCATTGTCCAGTACTATTGCCCCCCCTCTGGCTAACTTAGTTAAGGCAACAGCTGCCGAGTCAAATCTATATCCAGCGCCATCTATCACAATAAGATCGAACTCGCCTTGCTGTTGTTCTAAAACGAAAGGAAACATATCCCCCTGAGCCAGTATAAGCTTAACCTTGTCATTGAGTTTTGGAATCAGGCTGTTGTACCACTCAGCATTATTCTCGGCACTGACCACTATTTCCGCCCTTTCCATCCAAAACAAAGTTGACATACCTGCACCGTATTCAAAAATACGCTTATTTCGATAGTCAAACTGAATCAGGTACTCAATGGCCGGGTAAGTGTAAAGAGGGAGGTAGTTGCCCTGTTCATCCACGGCAACACCTTGCTCCGTGGAACGAAAAAAGCCGTAGGCGTTACGTAAAATATTGCTGCAGGAAGCAAGAAACATCTCACTTTTAGACATTTCTATGGCACCAGGATGGCGCTTTAAACGATCATCACTGCTTTGTGCATTGCTGAAGTTTCCCCAAAACATGCTGGTCTCCATTTATTTTTTAATTGGTACGATATCAAAGGCAACTGTCACGCGGTATTGATTGTCATCAAAAGGTTCGGTGCCGTGCCACATCATGGAGGGAAACAGCACCACAGTGCCAGCCTGTGGCTTTATCATATAGTCAGCCTGCATGCTTATCTGACGTCCCAGTTCGGCCTGACCAAATTTTATCCAGCCGTTTCCTTGCTGGTTGACCGCATTAGGAACCGAAACGTAATAGCTGCCACTGATCCACCCTTCGCTATGATAGTGGTTACGATGGAATCCACTTTTATTCAGCCTGACCGACCAGGCCCCACTGAATATGACTTCCCGGCTGACACGTTGTAAAAAAGGATGCGTATGGTCTTTAGGTAAGGTGTCGATATGTTGCTCAACGACATAACGTAACTGCTGTTCAAGTAACTTAATACTGCCTTCGTCACGGCGAAATAGATGTCCTTCGGTTTGTGTGCCCGTTCGTAACGACTGCACAAGCGGATGATTCCGGCTGCTGTGTAACTTTTCCAAATCATCGAGTAATTGCAGATTAAAGTCGGTAATAGCAGTGAAACCGTCAGGACAAGGAAGCTCATAAGCTTTAACAAATCGGTCCAGGTCATAAAGCTGTCGGTATGCGGTCAAATTGCCGGATAACTTCAAACAGGCCGCCCGCATTGACCACCACGCCTGATTTTCGCTGTACCTTTCCGTTAATTCTGTGCATAGCTGATTTGCCTCATCAAAATCTTTGGTTGCCAAATAGCAAAGCATTAACTCATTTAGCACCTGAGCCTCTCTCTTAGACTGACTCACCGCTATTTCCAACGTGGATTTGGCCGCCGCCAGTTGACCTTGTTCACGCAATATGTGGCCTTTTAACAGCAAGGCCTGAGTTGGCCAGTCCGTTGCAGAAGTCGCGTTCAGCACGGCTTCGGCCTGTGGCAAACATCCCGCCTTTAGCAGTTTGTTGCTTAAATCACAGCGCAGCGCCCAATTTTCAGGCGAACCACGCAGTGCGTCCTCATAACTTTTCAACCACGCAGTGTCATTATTGAGCCAGCGTATTTCTGACAATCCCTGATGTAGGGACAGATTGCCGGGTTCCTGTTTGAGTGCATCGAGTAAAATTTGTTCGGCCTCTTCACACTTCCCATTTAGAAACAGATTGGTTGCTAATTCTTTGCAGCAGGATGCAGATAAGCGACTTTCCCGTAAGCACTCTATCGCCAGTTGATACTGCCCTTTCGCTCGGTGACATTGCGCAAGCGACAACAGTATTCGATCCTTGTCTGATACCAGGTTAATGAGCTTTGTCAGGCGTTCCAGCGCCATGTCAATTTGCCCCAACTCCATACAACAACTGGCAAACATTACAGCGGCCGACACAAAAGCAGGCTTGGCGTCTAAGGCATGACCAAATAGTGCTAATGCAGAAGCAAACCGCTTCTGTTCAAAATGCAATAATCCGGCGTTGTAGGATGCATCAGCAAAACCCGGCTTAAGGTCCAACGCTTGTTGAAAAAGCGCTAACGCTTTTTCAACGTTACCCATTTGCTTTTGCAGATTGCCAAAATTATTGTGCACTTCCGGGTCATTAGGCGCAATTTTAATGGCTTGGTTGAATGCACTCTCACTCTCATGCAGCCGACCCAGTTTACGTAAACTAAGGGCATAGATATGCCACACCAGTGGATGGACATTACCCACACCGATTAACTGCCTCAGCATTTGCTCCGCAGCCAGGTAATTTTGTTGCTGATAAAGTGCAACGGCTTGTTGCATCAGCTTTTGTGCGTTAACAGACATAACTTCACCTTATGACCCACAAAAGTCTTATCACATTAGACTAACAAAAAAAAACCAGCCTTTCGGCTGGTTCTTTAAGCAAGTTCGATTTAGAACTTGGCAGTCACACGAGCATACCAGTACATACCAGCGGTATCGTATGAAGATGACAGAGTATTCATATCATCATTGTTGGTGGTGTAAGGTGGCTCTTTATCAAACAGGTTTCTTGCACCCAAGGTAAAGGTGTAGTTATCCATGTAGTAGCTACCCTGAATGTCGTGATAAACCACTGAACCGGCATGGTTACTGGTGTTATCACTGGCAGCCAGGTCCTCTACCGTCTCATCGTCAGTACCCATCATGAAACGGGCCATCCACGTGAATGAGTAATCACCTGCAGTATAAGTGGCGGTAAAGTTAGTACGCAGTTCAGAGAACGCTGCGACGTTGTTCTCCCACTGGTCTTCACCATAGTAACCAGCCAGATGGATCATCTCTTCACCATCAAATGGAACATAGTTGTATTTGTCCAACCAGGTACCATCTAAACGCATTTTCAGGCTACCTTCACCCATATCCATGCTGTAGCTGGCGTCAAAATCCACACCAGCCGTTTCAAAGGTCGCAAGGTTAGCGTTAGTTACCATGATACCAGCCATGGCACCTAACACATCGCGACGCGGTGAAGTTGGATAAGGTACGCGGTCAACAGCTGCTGCACCAACAATCAAACTACACAATGGGCTGCTGAAGTTGGCACTTTCATAACAGCCATTGATGATATTACTGGTCCCTGCGGTACCGATACCGTTGGTGATTTCAATATCAAAGTAGTCTACTGCAACACTGAAGTTCTCAATGAAATCAGGTGTATACACAAAACCTACGGTCAAGCTTTCTGACTCTTCAGGTTGCAGGTCAGGGTTACCACCGACGATAGAACTGGACTGGTTAGAGGTCAGCTCGAAGTCGCCCGGTAAGCCGTCTGCCGCGCAGTTGGCCTTAACGGTAGCACTCTGAGTACCGGTTGCGTACTTAGTACAAGGTTCGTTGTAGTTCAGGTTAGATTCCTGCTGCGGTGCAAACAGTTCACTGATGCTCGGTGCACGGAAACCATCCGCCTTAGTGGCACGAATTAACAAACCGTCAAACGGGGTATATTCCAGACCAATTTTGGTGTTGGTTTGTGCATCCAGGAAGTTATAGTCTGAACGACGTACTGCAGCAGACAGGTTCAGAGACTCCACTCCAGGCAGGTCGGCCAGCAGAGGCACGCTCAGTTCCAGGTAAGTTTCCGTTACGTCGTATTGACCTTCGGTTTTCTCACCGGCTACTGAGTAAATCTCACCAATCAGTGCTGCACCATCAGGTTGGAACAGATAGTCTTCCCAACGCTTTTCAATACCCACAGCCCAGGCGACTGGGCCTGCAGGTAATTCGAAATCACCCAGGTCGCCAGTCAGGTTAGCCAGTAACTGTTTGGTAGTACCACGTACAACAGGTGAGTTAGGCAGGAACGCATAATCAAGCTGGGCCTGAGTCAGACTGTCCATAACAAAGGGGTTCCACAACCCAGGACACAGCGCATCAGCGGCACACTTAGTGGGGTCGGTCAGGTTACCGAAACGTTTGGGGTTGGCACGGCCAAAATCAACCCGCGCATCTACGAAGCGCGCGTAGTTGTAGGACACATCCCAGGCCCAACCATTGTCCAGGAAGCCTTCGAAACCGAATACCATGCGGTAATCAGAAAAATCCTGCGTAAAGGCACGACCACCGGTCTCGGTCAAACGGCGGTTGATTACCAACTCTTCGCCGATAGGGTTGTCCGGGTGATCAGCAGTAACGATTTGTCCCCAGAAAGTACCTTCAGGGCCCATCAACTGGTCTGACTGACGGTTGGTAAAACCACCTTCCAGAAATACCGTGGTTTCGTCAAACACTTCATAGCTGGCAGCAGCGTTGATACTGAACACTTCCTGCGGCGTTACCATGTAGCTGGTAGTTGCAAAGTTATAGGCATCTGTTGCGCCGTTCAGTTTGCGAATTTCACCGGTGTTTGGATCAACCACCATGCTCTTTAAGGTGGTACCAGGTGTTAATGATGTCCAGGTGCCCATTGCTGTAGTACCAGAACCCCAGCATTCAACACCACCAGCACCATCATCCTGAAGAGGGCATTCAGAGAAATCACGGTCTTTCTGACCAATTGGCTGACGATTGGTGTATTCCAATGACAGCACCACGTTGCCCTTGTCATTTGAGGTACCAACAGTAGCGGCCACTTTCGATGTTTCGCCATCACCTTTGCCAGACAAGTCGTACTGAGCAACAAACTCAGCACCTTCAAAATTACGCTTGGTAATAAAGTTCACAACACCAGCGATAGCGTCTGAACCATATACAGTAGAAGCACCATCACGCAGAACTTCTACACGCTCTACGAATGACATTGGGATGGAGTTCAGATCACTAAACGCGGTACGACGACCATTCACCAAAATCAGAGTACGGCCTGAACCCAAGCCACGCAGAGATACAGTGGCAGAACCGTTACTGCCGTTGTTCACGTTAGAACCCTGGGCAGAACCATTCACCGCTGGCAGCGCTTGGATGTATTTTTCGATAGTAGGTACACCAGCTGCTTCCAAGTCCTGAGCCGTCAGAACAGTAATGGGGCTGGCAGACTCCATATCAGTACGCTTAATGCGAGAACCTGTTACAGAGATTTTTTCAACGGCTTCGGCGCCTTCAGTGTTTTGACCTTCTTGAGCAAAGGCAACGGGTGAAAACGCAACAGAAGTAGCTCCCAGAGCCAGCGCCATGCGCACAGCTCCAGCTAGTCTGGATTTCATATACATGTTTTGTCTCCCTGGACCACTAACTTGTTATCTAGTGATTTTTGTTATCCGCTTTAGCGGTTATTTTTCATGAGAGGTAGTGAGCCTCTCATTCGATAATATACATAGGGCTTTAATCTGGTCAACCGATGTTAGCTAGTAACCCGCCTGAACACTGCTCACAACGAGCAAAAAAGCACCTACATGTAACATTTAGTGTACACAACAAAAACAAAAAGACACTAAAAATAACAATCGAATGGAACTTTTTATGGATTGCAGGACACATCAGAAAATGTATCCAGAGGCTTACTGACGCCTTCCCAGCGGCTATGTAACAGGAAGATGCCAGTATAATTAAACCCTGAGACAGATTTTTTATATGTCACTCAACGCAAAACCCAATTTTTGCCTAACTTTAGTCGGTAATTCAGGTAAAGCCGCTTTGGGTAACAAGAAGGTGGCCATGTTGAAGAAGTCTTTAAAGATGCGGTTAGATTCAGTAGTCCGTTTCAAATACTCATGCCCTGATGACCCGCCGGTACCTATCTTGCCGCCCAGCATCCGCTGTACCATCATGGCATGACGGTAACGCCAGATGGTTAGTTTCTCATCCACTTCGGTCAGGCAGGTAATAAACTGATAGGGCAAATTAAACAATGGCTCCTCATTATACTGATTAATGAAAAGTGCGGCCAAAAGCGCCTTTTGCGATAAACGAAATTGCCCTTGCAACTGCCACTTTGCGTATTCATTTTCGTCCCACAATGCTTCAAATGTATCCCGGGTAGATTGCAGCTCTTTGAGCTCCTGACGAAGCTCTTTATCTGATAAGGTCGGGTTATTTCGAATGATTTCCTCGTCACTTGCCAACATTTTATCTGTGGCCTGGCGATATAGCTGCCAAAACCGGAAATCATCAAACTCCAGCAACGGCAGACGCTCCAGCCATTTTTGTGTAAGTTCAAACAAACTATCTTTGCTCTCCAGGCGCTCAAGAAACGCTCTATCACTGTCTTCAAGCCGGTTATAAAAAGACTGCTTGTCAAAATCAATGCGAAACTCACGTTTTAATCCAAGCGAGATTTCCAGCATTTTGAACTGAATGCTCTGGAATCCGGAGGCGGGTACCAAATAATCACGGAAGGATAAGAACTCCTGAGGGCTCATGGTCTCCATCACACTTATTTGATCGTTCAGCAATTCCTGAATACTGATCACCCTTTTCAATCTGTGCACGACAGTTGTAAGTTGCTGGTCGCGCACCTCCTGCTCGGAAAACACATCTATGATGGAGGAGAGTTCGTGCAATATCTGTTTAAACCACAGCTCATACACCTGATGCACGATAATAAACAGGGTTTCTTCGTGTGCTGCCTGCCCATACTTGGCACTTTGCAGCTTTTGCGCGCTTAACAACTTGTCGAGTTGTAAGTAGTCACCGTAATAGCAGGGTTCAATATTTTTTTTCATTAAAGTTATCCATTTTCTAAACAAAATGAGCTCAGCGGATTTGCCCTTTCTTAGCGGCCATACGCATTGACAAATCGCTTGATGACACAGGTTAAGTGTACTCAAGTCCAATAAATCAAAGAAGCCTCTGGCCTAAGGGACAAACTTCAACTAGCCTGTTGAAAACGTGAAGCAAACAGGACAGAAAATGAAATTGGATGATGACATTCATAACTACTATGAACATCTGGTGCTGGAAAGAATTGAAAAGTTAGGGCTGCACAACAGTCAAGATGATGATTTTCTAGCCGACCTCAGTTGCCTGACCTTGAACCAGTGCCCAGCCCGCTACATTCGGTTCGAAGTAGATATGGCCTTTTACATTTCACAAAGTGAGCGGCAGCAAATGGAAATGAATGTATCGGAAGCTATGGACAAAGCACTGAAATATTTGCAGTCAGATGATGCAAAGAAAAAGGCGGGATAACGGTAACATCCTGACCCTGCTAAAAATGGCCGGATTAAGGTGGCGGTCCTGCCAGCCACATCCCGGCACATGAGTCCTTTACTGCGGCTGCTCCCTTCCGGGCCTGACCGGGTTCATAAAGTATCATTGCGGGAGGACCGACGGGACCACCATAGAAAGCTCAGGTATGACATCGCCACCCTTAGGCGGCGCGCATTATCCCTGATAACCCGTCACCTTGCAAGGCAAGTATACGGACAAGTTCACTTCGCCACAGCGGTTTAGGTGCTCGTCACGGACGGAGTACCGATCAAGGTACATGGACGTACCGTGCGCCTGTGGCGAAGCGAAGGCGAATTCACTTCGCCATAGCGATTTAGGTGCTCGTCACGGATGGAGCACCGATCAAGAAAACCGCTCCTCAGCCATCTTGTTGGCTTCCAGATTGGTCGGCAGTCCCTGCTCATCTGCACGCTGATAGATTTCAAGCAGCGTGTCACCAATTCCTTCTATATGCTTACGCATGGCCTCGGCGCTACTGTCCATTTTCTGGTGATAAATATCAATAACGCCACCGGCATTTATGACATAGTCAGGTGCATAGAGTACGCCTTTTTCCTTGAGCATCTGACCATGACGTTCCTCAGCCAGTTGATTATTGGCCGCTCCAGCCACCACCTTGGCTTTCAACAAAGATAAACTGTTGTCATTAATAATGGCACCTAGTGCACAAGGCGCGAATACATCCACATCTAATGCGAAAATCTCATCAGGCGATACCACTGTCGCACCAAACTCCTGCACCGCTTTGTCAAGATTGTCCGGGTAGATATCGGTAACATAGAGCTTGGCACCTTCTTTATACAAATGCTCTGCCAAACGATAGCCAACATGGCCAAGCCCTTGAATGGCAACTGAAACACCGTTTAAATCTGAGCCAAGGGCGTGACGCACGGAAGCACGTAAGCCAACAAATACCCCATAGGCAGTTGACGGTGCCGGATTGCCGTCTGCTGCACCACCGTCATAACGGAACTTAGCGTGAGTGCCAGCGATATACTCGCAGCGCTGCGCCATCAGTTGCAAATCGCGCACCGCAATGCCGGAATCTTCTGCGGTGATGTACTTGCCTCCAAGACTTTGCACGAAATCCCCCATCGCCAACATCATGTCATCAGACTTGCCTTTACGAGGATCACCAATAATGACAGATTTTCCGCCGCCCAACTGCAAATTTGCCATGGCAGATTTGTAAGACATACCTTTAGATAAACGCAATACATCCGTAAGGGCTTCCTCACTGCTTGCGTAAGGCCACATACGGCATCCGCCAAGGGCAGGACCAAGGTTTGTATTATGCACGGCAATTATGGCTTTAAGGCCAGATTTGGCATCATGGAAAAACGCCACTTTTTCGTGGTTGTCGTAGGCCTTGTGATCAAAAACAGACATATCGTTACCCTGTTAAAATATGCGGGATGTTAGGAAATTGTTGCACATGGTAGCGCATCGCCCAGAGGACATGTCTTGCTAACTTTCAGGCTACATCCCTACCCGTGCGCAACAGTAATCTTAAAAATCGAACCTCAATAGGAGGCTCATCCTAGTAAATTCAGTTGAAAAACCCTCTGTTTTTCAGCATCCTTGTGCCACTTTGTAAACCCACTGTGATTTATGAAACTAGACAAATTTGATCGTGAAATTCTTCGGGTCCTGCAAAAAGACGCGACCGTCTCAATGGCAGAACTCAGCCAAAAGGTGGGGCTGTCGCACACCCCCTGCTGGCGAAGAGTAAAACGCCTGGAAAGCGACGGTATCATCAAACGCAAAGTGACGCTGCTGGACGGTAAGAAGCTCAATTTAGGTGTCAGTGTTTTCATCTATGTCACGCTCAAAAACCATGACGAAGAATCTCTTAATGGCTTTGAAGCAGCGGTCCAGCATATTGCCGAGGTAGTAGAGTGTCATACCACCAGCGGCGAAAAAGACTACCTGCTCAAGGTGGTGGTCGAGAGCATAGAAGAGTACGAACAACTGCTGAAAAGCAAACTCACACACCTACCATGCGTTGATCATCTCAGTTCAACCTTTGCCCTAAAACAGGTTAAGAACACCACTGAATTACCGATTAAAAACCAATAGACGGGCTGATTTGACAGCCCTTTTCTGCCTATTGCGCGTCCGGCTGATTCTCAGGCAGCGCGCTGGCAAACTCAGGTAACTTATTGCAGTTTTCCTGAATGCGCTGTATCAGTGGGAACTGGCTCATGTCCACACCAAAGCGTTGCGCGTTATAAACCTGTGGAATCAAACACACATCCGCCATGGTTAAGTCAAAGCCAAAGCAGAACTTACCTGCTGTATTTTGCAACCGCCGTTCAATGGCTGCAAAGCCCTTCTCAATCCAGTGCCGACTCCAATCTGTCTTGCCCTGGGTGTCCACCTGATAAGCTGACTCCAAGTGCTGCAGCACCCGTAGGTTGGCCAGCGGCTGAATGTCTGCTGCGATATCCAGTGCCAATGCCCGAACTCTTGCTCGCTGAAGTTTGTGCTCTGGAAGCAACCTTACCGGAGAGCTGTACTTCTCATCCAGATATTCAATAATCGCCAGCGACTGATTAAGGATAATATCTTCATCCTCGTCCACCAGCGTCGGCACAAGCTCGGCGGGATTTAAACCCAAATAAGCTTGCTGATGTTGTTCACCACCGTCTTTGACTAAATGCACAGGTATGTACTGATAGGATATTTTTTTTAAATTAAGTGCCAGTCTCACTCTGTAACTGGCCGATGAGCGCCAGTAACCATATAGCTTGATACTCATTTTCCGTACTCTTTAACCTGCTGATCAATGGCACCAAACAGACTGACACCCTGAGCATCCAGCATTTCGATGCGAATTTTGTCACCAAACTTCATAAAAGGTGTGCTGGGCTTGCCATCTCGGATAGTTTCAATCATACGCACCTCAGCAATACAGGAATAGCCAACACCGCCGTCTTTGATAGCACTACCATGATCGGTACCCTGCTTGTTAGACACTGTACCTGAACCAATGATCGCGCCCGCCCCCAAATTTCGGGTCTTGGCTGCATGGGCAATCAATTGGCCGAAATCAAACGTCATATCCACGCCAGCATCGGGTTTACCAAACAATTCACCATTTAGGGTGGACATTAACGGCAATGCGACCTTAAAGCCCTGCCAGGCATCACCGAGCTCATCCGGCGTGATGGCGACAGGAGAAAACGCGGAGGCCGGTTTGGACTGAAAAAAACCAAATCCTTTGGCCAGCTCACCGGGAATAAGGCCTCTCAACGATACATCGTTGACCAGCATTAGCAGGCGTACATGATTTCCCGCTTCCAGTGCACTAACCCCCATTGGCACGTCACCGGTAACGACGGCAACTTCGGCTTCAAAATCGATGCCCCAGTCATCGCTTGGCATCAGAATGTCATCTTCCGGACCGATGAAATCATCGGAACCACCTTGATACATTAATGGATCCGTCCAGAATGTATCAGGCATGTCAGCGCCTCTGGCCTTTCTGACCAGTTCCACGTGATTCACATAGGCACTGCCGTCAGCCCATTGATAAGCGCGCGGCAATGGAGATTCACATTGGCTGGCGTCAAACGCCATGACATCGTCCAACTGGCCAATATTCAACGCATGATAGGTTGCTTGCAAATGCATGGACACGGTATCCCAGTTATCCAAAGCCGCCTGCATAGTTGGCGCTATATGGGTTACCGCTACTGCAGATTGAAGATCTTTGCTGACCACGACCAACTGGCCGTCGCGTGTACCATTTTTTAACGTTGCTAATTTCATGAAATATTCTTATCTATCCAATTAAGCTTTATATCTATGCTGCTAATAAACAATAGCCAGCCTCAAATGAAAAGCCTAGCCTTGCAAACAGGCTCGTGTTTGCTGTCCACTAAGGCGTAACACTGAATTTACGTCATTTGATAAAGTGATGGCATCAAACCTTTACGGTCTTCTTACTGATCCCGTACTCCCTCAGCTTGTTGGCAATTGCCGTATGACTTAACCCCAGCTTCCGGGCCAATTGCCTGGTGCTGGGATAACTCGGATACAATCGGCGTAACAGATCTTTCTCAAATCGCTTAACTTCTTGATCTAATGTGCCCTCAAGCTCATCCGAAAAATAGCCAGAGCTCATAGCACTGTCTGGCAGTTGAATATCTTCTTTACCCAGCTCATCCCGCTCCAGCAATGTCAGAGCCCTGTATAAGGTATTTTCCAACTGTCTGACATTACCCGGCCAAGGATAATTTTGCAGAAACTCCACGCAAGACTTGTTGAGTTTTGGCGGCCGTCTCCCGAGTTTAGTACTTTGATTTTTAAGAAAATGCTCTGCTAAACCAATAATATCAGCTTTACGTTCCCGAAGTGGCGGCACAACCAGGCTCAACACATTCAGACGGTAATAAAGATCTTCGCGGAAGCGCCCTTCCATCACCATCTGGGCAAGATCTTTTTGTGTGGTGCCAATGATCCGCACATTAACCACCACTTCCCTGGCATCACCAACCCGTCGGAAGGAGCCGTCTTGCAGTACCCGCAATAATTTTGCTTGCAGGGACATTGACATGTCCCCTACTTCATCTAAAAACAACGTGCCGTTTTCGGCCTGCTCCAGTAACCCACTCTTACTTTGTTTCTGGCCATAGGCCCCAGGTCCATAGCCAAACAACTCTTGCTCGGCCATGTCATCAGGAATAGACGCACAATTCAGCAACACAAACTCGTGGCTACTGCGACGGCTGGCACGATGGCACGCTCTGGCAATCATTTCTTTGCCGACACCGGTCTCGCCTACCAATAAAATTGGTGCATCCAGCTCGGCCATCTTTTTGGCTTCACGCACCACCTTTTTCATCTGACTACTGGTGGCCTGGATTTCATTAAAGGAATCGTTACTGGCCTGATGAAACACGGTTAATTGCTGCCCCAAGCGGTATTCTGATTTAAGTAACAACACCGCGCCTGCCAGGACAGCATCTGCATCACCATCTGCCACCATCACTGGCAAAATATCAGCCAGGAAATCCTGTTCAATAAATTTCACCTTTTGGGTTTGTGCTAAAACCTGCTTACCATCCAACCAGCGGCTGAAGTTGAATCCCTTGACCAGGTCAGTAATTTCCCTGCCGGCGATTTCTTCATAAGAACTTTCCAGACTGGATACCACGGCTTCGTTGACCAACAGAATATTGCCTCGACTGTCTATGGAAAAAACCGGGTCTGGCAAGGTACGAAGTAAGGCTCTAAGTTGATTTTGCTCTCGCTCAATTGGCATAAATGGCGTGGTTTTTACGTCTTCTATCCCTTCTATGCGCCTAATCTTTGGCATCAAGTGCTGAAATTCAGCAAACTCAACATTGGGGAAGTGCAAAAAGATTTTCCCACTGCTGTCAATTTCTATACCGCGTAGATTAATCTCATATTCAACCAGTATATCCAGCACATCCTGGGTAATCCCAAGGCGATCCTTACAGCTGATCTCCAGACGCATAGACGAATCCAATATGACAAGGTTGTAAACATTTTATGACATTCGCCGTGATGAGAACAGTGAAATCTGGTCTTACAATAAGGGAATGTAGAAGGTGATGACATGTTGGGGGCAACGGCCCCCGAACATTAAAGTGGCACGCTACTTAGTCGAGTAAGGCATCGGTTTTGGCGGCACAAATAAAATCATTTTTATGCAACCCGTTAATAGCATGCGTCCACCAGGTTATTGTCACTTTCCCCCATTCCAGCAGAATCGAGGGATGATGGAACTCTGCTTCAGCCAATTCGGCTACACGGTTGGCAAATGCCAGCGCTAACTTGAAGTTCTTAAACTTGAATTCACGCTCAAGTTGCATCACGTTGTCCCTAACCTGAGGCACCCAGTCAGGGATTTCACGAATTAATTCGGCTAACTCCTGTTCTGACACTTTAGGCGCATCAGCACGACAGGCTTCACATTTCTGTTGACTAAGTTCGGTCATACTAAGATTTTCCTCCATTTCGTTAATAAGGTTCTCAACCGGCCATCTTCTGTGGCTTAGGTGGGAATTTCGGTGTATGCAACCCCAGTGTTTTGGCTTGTTCCACTAATGCCATCATATCCATTTCAGCCAAACCAAACAGGTCATCCAATTCTTGCAGAATATAGTAAACAGGTTGCATGATATCGATGCGATATGGGGTACGGAATGCCTCCAGAGGCTCCATGTCATGGCGTTCAGGCTCGTCACTCTCGAGAGCATAGAGCGTTTCTCCGGGAGAAGACAGGATCCCGCCCCCATAGATACGTAACTTACCGGCTTGCCTAAGTAAGCCAAATTCCACCGTGAACCAATACAATCTGGCCAGATATACGCGGTCCTGTTTATTCGCCGCATAGCCCAGTTTTCCATAGGTGTGGGTGAAGTGGGCAAAGGCTTTATTGGTTAAAAGCGGGCAATGGCCGAATATCTCATGAAAAATGTCCGGTTCCTGAAGATAATCAAACTCTTCCCGGGTACGGATAAAAGTAGCAACCGGGAACTGTTTATTGGCCAACAGACGAAAAAACTCATCAAAATTGATTAACGCCGGTACCTGAGCAACCTGCCAGCCGGTTTCCCTGGCCAGCACTTCATTGACTTCATGCAGTTGTGGAATACGGTCTCTGGGTAAATTCAGCAGTTCCAGTCCATGCATAAACTCATCGCAAGCCCGATCTTTAATAATATCTTTCTGGCGTAGCACCAAGTCGTGCCACACCTGATTTTCCTCATCACTCCAATGGATCACCCCATTCTCATCAGCCTGATGGGAAACATACTGGGTAGTTTTACTCATACACTCTGTCGCTTATATTCATCAGCCCATGTAAAAATAACCGGGCCTGTAGTTTGGACGTGAGTCTACCCAAATAGTGGCAAAGAAAAAGCCACAGCGCTCTTACCAGATAGTTTCAACTGTAACATTAGTTTTACATGGGTGCGGGAGTGGGAAGTCCATCAGTTACTCCCGCGCGGTACTGCCAAGTTGTTTAACAATTGAGGCAGCAATCTGGCTGACCTGGGGTGCTGGCTGATGGATAAATGGCATAGGCCGACATATTCGAATAGCCTGCACACCAAATCTGGCAGTCAATACCCCAGCCCCGACGCCCTGCGCCATTCTGGTGGATAACTTGGCGGTCAGACTTCCACCCAATGCCCAGGCCGAGGCTTCAGCCAAAAGCTCTGTCGCTCCAGCATATAGCATGGTGCGAACCGTTCTTTTCAATAAAGTGACCTTGGCCAGATAACCGGTTTTTACCCCGTAACAGGCGCACAATCGATTTACCATCCGCAGATTTCGCCAAAGCACCAAAAACATATCCAACACCACAAAGGGACTGACGGCAATCAAAGCGGCAGAAGCGGCAGATTCCCGGCTAACCTCGGCTAAGGCTTTTTTATCAGCCGGTGCCAGTACATACTGCTCAAATAGCTGCATGACTTCCTGATCAGAATAATGCTGCTGCAGAGCAGTTTGCCATTGTTGAGCGTCTTGATGAACCGATGCAGGCATTTGTCGCAGCAGATTCTCACAAAAATCGCGAGCTTCACCTATCGCCGGGCTTTCGCTGAGTGATGCGGACAAATGCTGCAGATGCTCCCGCTTGTCCAGTTTGCGATAACTTCGCCATTCTTTGGCGAGTAAAAACAGAACGCCAGCCAGGCTCAGGCTCCACAATCCTGCCCAGGCCAGAGACAGCCAATCAAAGGATTGCACACTGTTCCAGATGTCTACCGCCAGTTGCACTCCCCCTAGCAGTAAGAACGCACAAAACAGCCAGAACAACTTTCCAGGTCTGCTGGCTTCTTTAACGTCCGCTGCAATATCTGCCTGCTCACAAGCTTGCATTTCTTCCAAATCAACATCACCATCCAGTTTGATGGCCTTGCGCAGAGCTTCAGCGCTCTGTAGTTCATCATGCCCTGCGAGTGTTACTTCAATTCTCGGCATCAGGTTGGTCACAGCACCTTGTTCCTTCATTGCAATTTATCCCCCAGCATAAACTCCAGCATCTGGTCCATGCGAATATGTGGTAACGCAGTCAATGGGTCACGACGAGGTGGCAAAAACTGTGGAAATTCAAATCCCTGTGTTTGCCAAAAAGTGGGAGCAGGTCGCCTGGCCGGTACATCCCCCGGATACAGACTGAGTGTCTGTCCATGCATGTCATGCCCGGACAATACACTGAGTTTTTGCCCCTGATATTGAGTTTGTCCGACTTTGGAGGCCTTAACGGATGCCAATGCCGTCGTTTGAATCTTCACCCCCTGGTAACGCATGTCCTGCCTGGCGTGATGCACCATGGATTCCAATAGTCTAATCAGGTTGTCCTGCTGATCCGGTGTCACATGATCGGCCTTACTGGCAGCAAAAATCAGTTTGTCGATGCGTGGAGAAAACAACCGCCTCAGTAAGGAGTTTTGACCATAGTCAAAGCTTTTCAAAATCCAATTAATCGACTGCTGCAACTCATCAAATGCCTGTTCGCCTCTGTTCAGAGCCGACAAACAATCTACCAGAACAATCTGACGATCAAAGCCACTGAAATACGCTTTGTAAAAGGGCTTGACCACTTTATCGCGGTATTGTTCGTATCGGTCTATCAGAAGGGCCAGATTAGAGCCGGCTGGAACCTGCTCCCAGTCAGCCTTGTCGCCCAAGAAGGGCACAAATTGCAGGACCGGCGCACCCTCGAGTTCACCAGGGAGCACAAAACGCCCCGGTTGCACCAGTTCCAGACCGGCTGCTTTACACTCCTTGAGGTACAGACGGAATTGTTCAGATAAAGCCAGCAGTTTCACTTCGTCACCAGCGGCAAACCAGTCAAATGTCAGTAACGCTTCCCGCAATGGGGCTGACAATAACTGACGAACACCTTGCTGCATTTGACTGACGCAAAATTCACTCCATTGGCCAAAATCCAGGCTGAGCAAAGGCAAATCCAGCAACCACTCACCGGGGTAGTCCAGTATATCCAGCACCATAGTAGAATGTTCGAACAACAGCTTACTCAAACCGCCAGCAGGCTGATATTTTATGTGCAAACGGATCTGGCTTACCCCGCGAGTCGGCTCTGGCCAAGCTGGTGGCATGTTGTTCAGCGCGCCCATCCCTTGCTCGTAAGCAAACCGGGCTAAGCGCAGATCGGGTTGCGCCACTCTCTTCACGCCCATCAGGCGTGTCTCTTTGACCACCGAAAAAAATGGCAGGCTGGCGGTACTGCCAGATTCAAGTAATTGATTCACCAAAGACGTAATGAAGGCCGTTTTACCAGCTCCACTTAAGCCCGTGACTGCCAGTCTGACGTGCTTATCCGCCAGTCGACTGGCCGTTTCCTGGGCTTTATTTTGCAAGTTATCGAAGAAAGAACGTAAGGGCTTATCGGGCATCCAAACTCCTGATGTATAAAACCTTTAACCTCAACTTCTTACCGGGGTTGTTTTTAACGGTAAGAAAAGAGACACACAAACAACAAGAGGAGCATGTTGCTCCCCTGGTCATAAGTGTCCCTGGGTCAGAGACGGCTAATTTCCCTGTTCAATTGATACTCAGCCGAGGTAACGTAGGTTTCCATTCTGCGCAGACGCATTTCCAGTCGGTCAAACCTTCCTTTGATATCGTGAAAAGCCTGTTTTGGCGGCTCACCCGCCTGCCAGACTTTGGACTTCACTTCGACTTGTGAGTTATCTCCTTCGTCGTTGTACCAACCTTTACCCTGCGCTTTCAAAACATCGTCATTGACTGGTTTCTTATCCAAAATAAACCAAGCCGCAATATACGCCATGATAAAGAAAGGCCCTGATAATAAGACGGCTGAAACCAGGATAATGCGGATTAACCAGGCTTCCCAACCGAAATAGTCTGCAATGCCGGCACATACACCACCGATTTTGCCTTTTTGACTGTTACGAAACATTTCACCTTTGCCTTTCATGCCCGGTTCCTCCACTGCGGGGCCTCAGCATCCAGAATGGCTTCCAAGGTATGGATGCGTTCGGCCATTTTTTCAGCCTTGTCGGCCAGTTCAGTCAGCGAAGCGTATTCTTCTTTGGACAGTCCCTGCGCCACCTGCTTTTTACTGCGATAGTGCAGAATCAACCAGATGGGAGCCACAAAGATCATAAATATGATGATGGGCGCCACTAATATACCAATGATATCTTCCACGATATTCTCCTCAACCAGTGCTGCTTGATGACTTATTCTTTGTTCGCGGCTTTAGGCGTTTTCTTGCTTATTTTCTTCTTCAACGCTGCCAGTTCGTCATCAATTTTATCGCCGTCTTCTAGGGCCGCAAATTCATCGGCCAGGGTCTTCTTACCCATATCATAAGCCTCAATTTGGCTTTCCAGGTCATCAATCTTACGCTCGTAGCGCTCGAAACGCCCCATCGCATCATCGACTTTACTGCTATCCAGGGTGCGTTTTACATCCAGTCTGGACTGTGCGGTTTTCTGACGCAAAATAATCGCCTTCTGTCTGGCCTTAGCGTCTGCCAGCTTTTCCTGCAATTGCGCTGTCTCGCCCTGAAGTTTAGCAATTTGATCTTCCACTAACTGTAGTTCTTTAATCAGCGCTTCGGCATGTTCAGCAGCTTTCTTCTTTTCCACCAGTGCGGCTCTGGCCAGATCTTCACGGTCCTTACTCAGCGCCAGTTCGGCTTTAGCTTGCCAATCGTCAGACTGAGCTTGCAGCTTGCTAATCTGTGCACTGATTTCTTTTTTATTGGCAATGGTCTTCGCTGAGGTTGACCGCACCTCCACCAAGGTGTCCTCCATTTCCTGAATAATTAATCTGACCATCTTTTCCGGGTCTTCGGCCTTGTCTAACAAGGCATTGATATTTGAGTTCACTATGTCGGTGAAACGAGAGAAAATACCCATAATGCTTACCTCTTTGTCATGATCTGAAAGGAAATGCATTGTTCATTTCCAACCTTGCATGTGACCATACAATTTACAGGCCAATCAGGCAAAGCAAAGTAACAACCTGATTTAAAAGGATTATTAATTTACTATTCTTTTAATCACAGCTGACTTATTATTAAACTCAACCACTAATTAGTCGATTAGACCACTTTTTAAGGATTGTAGTGAGCCGGTTTCGCCAACAAGACAATCTGTTGGGGCAATCCAACAGTTTTCTCGAAGTACTCGAGCAGATCTCTCAGATAGCCCCGTTGAACAAGCCCGTATTAATTATTGGCGAACGGGGCACAGGCAAAGAGTTGGTGGCAGCCCGATTACATTTCCTGTCTGGCCGTTGGGATCAGGCTTACCTGAAACTGAACTGTGCGGCTTTAAACGACAATCTGCTGGAAAGTGAACTGTTCGGCTATGAAGCTGGCGCATTTACCGGCGCAGCCAAACGTCGTGAAGGACGCTTTGAGACCGCGAATAATGGCACACTGTTTTTGGATGAACTGGCCAACACCTCAGGTCTGATTCAGGAAAAGTTACTAAGAGTCATTGAGTATGGTGAATTTGAACGTGTGGGGGGTTCCAAGTCGGTCAAAGTGGACGTCAGACTGGTAGCCGCCACTAATGAAGATTTGCCAGATTTAGCAGAGCGGGGGGAGTTCAGAGCCGATCTACTGGACAGGCTGGCCTTTGACGTTATTACCCTACCGCCGCTGCGTGAAAGGCCAGAAGATATTCTGATGCTGGCCGAACACTTTGCTATTAATATGGCGAGAGAACTTGAAATGGAATTGTTCAGCGGTTTTACCGAAAAAGCCCGACGCACCTTGTTGGATTATCACTGGCCAGGCAATATTCGGGAATTAAAGAACGTAGTAGAACGTGCGGTTTACCGTTGCAACAATCCTCACTTGCCGGTTCATCAGATTGTCCTTGACCCCTTCGAATCGCCGTTCCGTCCTAAAGGCAGAATCAAAACACAAGACCGGCTGCCACCGCCTAAACCAATTGCTGAGCCAACGGTCAGTATTGCTGAGCCGATGCCTATAGCCAAGAAAGATCATAGCAGTGCCGTAAGGTTCAGCTTCCCGGTCGACTTAAAAACCATGTCACAGGATTTCGAAATTGACCTGATCCGGCAGGCGTTGGCAGATAGTCAGTTTAATCAGAAGAAAACAGCGGATAAGCTGGGATTGACCTACCATCAATTACGGGGTTACCTGAAAAAGTACAACCTGCTGGAAGGCACATCCAGAGAAGTGGATTGATGATTAACAGAACTTACCTTGGTCTGATGTTGTCCTGCACTTTAAGCATCGGCTGCCAGGACATCAACGATGCCCAGGTGAAACAACAGGGGCTAATATATTGTTCGGAAGGGAGCCCGGTAACCTTCAATCCGCAGTTAGACATATCTGGTACCACGGCCGATGCAACAGCACATCAACTGTATAATGGCTTACTGGATTTTGATCCCGACTCCAGTAAGGTTATTCCGGCGCTGGCCGACAGTTGGCTGGTCAGCGAGGATGGACTGACTTATACCTTTCAGTTGCGCAAAGATGTGCAATTTCAGCAAACCCGTTACTTTACTCCCAGCCGAACTTTTAACGCGGACGATGTCCTGTTCAGTATTAATCGCTGGCGCCAGCCCAATCACCCGTATCATAAAATTTCGGGCGGCATATACCCCTACTTTGAGAGCCTTGGTTTACAGGACATTGTCGCTGAAGTGAACAAGCTTAACGGCTACAGGGTGGAAATTAAGCTAAACAGACCGGACAGCTCTTTTCTGGCCACCCTGGCCACCGATTTTGCCGTGATTCTGTCGGCAGAGTATGCAGAGCAGCTTATGCAGGCCGGTACGCCCGAATTACTGGACAGCCAACCCATCGGAACCGGACCATTCAAGTTTGATAAGTTCAAAAAGAACAACTTTATCAGGTATCAACGCCACGAAAATTACTGGCAAGGTCACGTCCAGCAACAACAATTGATATTTGATATTACGCCAACCAGCTCAATGCGTCTGGCCAAGCTGATTACCGGTGAATGTGATGTGATTGCCTTTCCAGCCCAGACTGAGTTGCGAATTGTTGACGAGCGCCAGGACCTGGTATTGGAAGAAAAGCCGGGGCTGAATGTCGGCTTTTGGGCTTTTAATACCACCAAAGCGCCCTTTAATGACGCACGTGTCAGGCGAGCCCTGGCCATGGCCATAGACAGAAAAGCCTTATTGGATGCAGTTTACTCAGATAGTGCAGTATCGTCCAAAGGCTTGTTGCCCCCAACCTCGTGGGCATTCGATGAAAATCAGCGTGAGGTGCATTACAACCCTGTTGCAGCCAGGCAACTTCTGGATGAAGCTGGTATCGCCAGAGGTTTCAGAATGAATATCTGGGCCATGCCGGTTCAGCGTGCCTACAACCCCAATGCAACGAAAATGGCAGAGCTTATCCAAAGCTATCTGGATAAGGTGGGAATCAGAGCCGACATAGTCAGCTATGAATGGGCCACCTTCAGACGACTGTTAAAGCAAGGCATGCACGACACAGTGCTGATTGGCTGGTCTGCTGACAATGGTGACCCGGATAATTTCTATCGCCCTCTGCTTAGTTGTTCGGCCATTGCTTCTGGTACTAACAGGGCGAACTGGTGCATGCAGGAATATGATGCCTTAATCGACGAGGCCTTGCGCTTTACTGAAGAGGAGAAGCGACTGCACTACTACCGTCAGGCCAATGAACTGCTGGTAGAAGAAATGCCATTGCTGCCTATCGCACATGCGTATCGCTTTCAGGCATACAGGGAAGGTATTAGCGGCATGCAGATCAATCCATTTGGTGGCATTCGTTTTGGTCAGGCACGTAAGGAGAGTAAGTGAAAATGCTTATTTACCTCGGACGCCGACTAAATCTGCTACTGATCACCTTGCTGATTCTATGTATTGCCTCATACATTCTGGCATTCCTGTTTCCGGGTGATCCTCTGACAAATCTGTCAGGCAACCCCTCACCATCGGATGATCAGGCGCAACAATTGCGCTTGATGTATGCGTTAGATGAAGGAGCGCTTGCTGGCTTCTGGCAATACTTGAAGCTGACTCTTGTAGGTGAATGGGGTCTTAGCCTCAGCTCGCAAAATCCAATCTTCGACGACATTTGTCAGTTTCTGCCTGCCAGTATTGAACTCAGCCTGTATGCCATGTTTGTATCGCTACTGGTTGGTATTCCATTGGGTATTATCGCCGGTTTAAACCACCGACGTATTTCTGATATGGGGATCCTGTCCGTTAGCCTGGTGGGGTTCTCTTTGCCGGTTTTTTGGCTGGCCTTACTATTAATACTGATTTTTGCCCTGCAATGGGGAGGGCTGCCGATGTCCGGGCGGGTTAGCCTGCTTTACGACATTCCTCACCAAACAGGTTTTATTCTGTTAGACATAATCATGTCCAATGTTGCAAATAAGCAGCAGGTATTGCTGGATGCGCTGAATCATTTGATTTTACCCACCCTATCTTTATCCATAGTGACCAGTTCCCTGGTCATTCGTCTGACACGCCGCTCGGTTATTAATGTCATGGCCAGTGACTATATAAAAGCCGCCTTTGCAAAAGGGTTAAGTCGCCCCCAGGTTTTTTGGCGCCATGGTATGAAGAATGCTCTGCTTCCCATCATGCCGCAATTGGCGATGCAGTTTACTGTATTGCTCACCAATGCCATGATTGTCGAAGTAATCTTTTCCTGGCCCGGTATCGGGGAATGGTTGATTCAGGCTATTTATCAGCGTGACTTTCCAGCTATTCGCGGCGGTATGTTGGCGGTATCGGCCCTGGTGGTGATTGTTACTATCTCCGTGGATCTGCTGATCCGTATGATCTACCCCTTGAGCAAGAAACAAATCCATGCCCAAGTCTAGTTTTTACAACGAGGAGTTATATCCCTCGCCAATGCGCCATACCTGGAACGAGTTCCAACGTAACCATATTGCCCTGGCCGGTCTATGGTGCCTTGGATTCTTTGTACTGCTGGTGTTATTGGGCCCCTGGTTGTTACCCTTTGGCCCACTTGATCAGAATACTGAGGCCATTCTATTGCCTCCGGCCTGGGATGCGAATGGTGATGTCTCGCACCTGTTTGGCACCGATGGTATAGGCAGGGACTTATTGACCCGGGTTGTACATGGTTGCCAGATCACCTTTGGTGCCAGCCTGTTTTTAGTATTACTGGCGATGTTAATAGGCTGCAGTATCGGCGCTTATGCTGGCATGAGCCGGGGACTTCGCGCCAGTATTATTAATCACCTACTTGATGCCATCATGGCTATCCCTACCCTGCTGATCGCTATTATCATCGTGGCCATCCTCGGTACTGGCCTGATGAACAGTATGTGGGCCATAACCCTGGCGCTTATACCGCAGTTTATACACCACACCCGCGATATGGTCAGACGTGAATATAAAAAAGAATATGTGACCGCTGCCCGCCTGGACGGAGCCAGCGAGCTGCGCATATTCTTTCATAGCATCTTACCGAACATGATTGAAATGCTGGTCGTACAGGCGACCATGGCGCTGTCTGTGGCAATATTGGACATATCCGCCCTTGGTTTTCTGAGTCTGGGTGCTCAGTCTCCTTCTCCTGAGCTTGGCGCGATGCTGTCCGATGCACTGGAAACCGCTTATGTTGCCCCCTGGAGCATATCATTGCCCGGGGCGGCCATCTTCCTGATGGTTCTATCCATTAATCTGGTGGGAGACGGACTTCGTACCGCGCTGAAAAACAGGTTGAGTCAATAATGCCACTTCTGGATATCAAGAATCTAACCCTGGAAATCGACACACCGCTGGGCTGGATCAAAGCACTGGATAAGATAAACCTCAGCATTGATAGTAGCGAGGTCCGCGCATTGGTGGGCGAGTCAGGTTCGGGTAAGAGTCTGGTGGTCAAGTCTATCGTAGGCGCGCTGCCGGACAGATGGAAAGTCACGGCTGACCGTATGAACTGGAAAGGCCGGGATTTACTGTCCATGTCTGACAGCCAGCGCCGCGCCATTACCCGCAGCGAAATGTCCGTGGTATTGCAAAATCCAGCAACCTCATTAGACCCCTCAGCCACACTTCAGGAACAGATTGAGGAAAGTATTGCTGACAGTCAGCTTGACAGGGGTTGGTTCTGGCAACGTCGGCAGCAGCGACGTTTAATTGCCACCCAACAATTGCATAAGGTCGGTATCCGGGACCACGACGTTTGTCTGGCCAGCTACCCGCATCAGGTTGCAGAAGATATTAGCCAGAAGTTTGCGTTAGCCATGGCGTTGGTATCCAACCCTAAACTGTTGATTGCTGACAATCCCACGATGGGAATGGAAACCACCACCAAGATCCAAGTGTTGCGCCTACTGGCTAAGCTCAATAAAACCAGGGAACTGAGTATCTTATTTGTCAGTCATGACTTACTGGCTATCTCGGCCATGGCAGACACTATGACCGTACTTTATTGCGGCCAGACAGTGGAAAGCGGCAAAATGAGCCAGTTAAAAAGACGACCACTGCATCCCTACACCAAGGCGCTTCTGGATAGTGCGCCCAGTTTCAGACGTGATTTACCACCTAAGGCGGCTCTGTCGAGTCTGGATGGCACCATTCCCACGCTTCAGCATTTACCTATTGGCTGCAGGTTGGGTCCCCGCTGTCCAAGAGCGCAGAAAGAATGCGTTAAGATGCCGGATGTCCGACGTATTCATGAACACTATTACGCCTGCCATTTCCCTCTGCACAGGGATAAGACATGACGCCACTATTGACCGTTTCTAA
The DNA here is from genome assembly GCF_039522935.1 of Bowmanella denitrificans. Lineage (NCBI taxonomy): Bacteria > Pseudomonadati > Pseudomonadota > Gammaproteobacteria > Alteromonadales > Alteromonadaceae > Bowmanella > Bowmanella denitrificans. The sequence continues at coordinate 140,521 of NZ_BAAAEI010000020.1, forward strand.
CCTCAGTTATTGCAAAAAGGACAAATCCTGGTTTGGCAAAAATGCAGGCTTTCGCCTGGACCCTCTGAGTTTTGAACTGAAAGCCGGAGAAACCATGGCCATCATGGGTGAAAACGGCTCAGGTAAATCGCTGCTGGCTAAATTACTGGTAGGGGTGGAACGGCCAAATGCAGGTGAAATACTGCTAAATGGTGAGCCTCTTCATCACAAAAGGCAGCGTTTTCAAGCCATTCGTATGATCTTTCAGCATACCAAGGAATCACTCAATCCAGCACTGACATTGGGCAGCCTGCTGGAGGAGCCGCTGATCCTCAACACGGAGCTGGATAGTCGGGCGCGTAAGCAGAAAATTGAAGAAACGCTGAAACTGGTAGGCATGCTGCCTGAACATCAGTTCTTTTATCGGCATATGCTTTCTGAAGGGCAGCGGCAACGGGTCGCTGTTGCCAGAGCCTTAATTCTCAACCCACAAGTGTTGGTAGCTGACGAGCCCTTCGCCGCACTGGATCCATCGGTACGTTCACAAACGGTCAACCTGTTGATGAAGTTACAGCGTGACCTGGGCCTGGGCTTTATCTTTATCTCGCACAATCTGGGAATTGTCCGGCATATCAGCGACAGAATACTCGTGCTAGAGGAAGGAAAACTGGTGGAGTCCGGTAAAACCGATGTGATTTTTAACTGGCCAAAATCAGATTATACGCAACGGCTGATCCATGCCTATCAGGCCCTCATTAGCCGGGACGCTTAGGCAGTTGACGTATCACATTCTGACCTCGAGAGCGCTGTCAACTGGCTTCTAAAACAAAAAACGCTGCAATCTGCAGCGTTTTTTCTGTGCTTTCAGCCTTACTGCTGAACAGCGTGGATCTCTATATCTGCTTTCGCCTTTAAGGCATCGATAAAATCCACATAAAGCTGCTGACCGCGGCCACTGGACAGACGCTGCTCAATGCTGGCCAGCATTGTATCTTGTGCTGCCTCAGCTTCGTGTATCGCGTCTAGCCTTACTAATGCGGCATTGCCAGCGGCTGTATTGACCGCAGCAAGATTCGCATCTGAGTTGGCAGTCAATTTAAAGGCCTGTTCCACTACCGCAGCCGGTAGTACCGAGCCATACCGCATTTGGCCTGACTCCGTTGCCCAGCTCAGCCCTTTCTCATCCAGTTTGGACTGAATACTCTCTCCAGACTTAGCTGAAGCAACCAACTCGTCAGCCCATTGTCTGGCTGCAGCTTGCGCTTTATCGGCTTTAAGTTGAGCGCTAATATCTTCGCTGACTTCAGCTAACTGACGGGTGCGCTGTGGTTGATGTTCCGCCACTCTGAGTACCAGCAAATGCTCAGGTGAAATATCAATCACCTCGCTGTTTACCCGGTCTTCAATCAATTCCTCTGAAAAGGCGACATTCAACACCTGGTTTCCAGCAAAGGTTTCTGGTGCAGAAGTGCGACTGAACAGTTCAGTGCTTTGAATTTCCTTGCCCAACAAACCGGCCACATCATCCAGACTATCTGGCTGCTCAAAAGCCAGCTCAGCCACCTGCTGATGTAACTGATAAAACTCTGCCTGCGCTTTGTCCTGCTTGACTGCAGCAACAATTTCATCCCGAACCTGCTCCAGGGTCTGCACTTGTTCAGGTTTTACACCCGTCAGCTTGATAATATGCAAACCAAATGCACTCTCCACCACGTCACTGACATCGCCTTCCTGAGCCAAAGCAAAGGCGGCCTCTTCAAAAGCGGGATCCATCACGCCACGGCCAAACCAATCCAGATCACCACCATTCTCAGCACTGAATGCATCGGTAGATAACTCTTTTGCTAGTGCAGCAAAGTCTTCACCATTGTTGAGGCGCTCAAGAATAGCGTTTGCCTGTTCCTGCGTTGCCTGTTTGTCCTCACCAAACTCCAACAGAATATGCGAGACGCGACGTTCCTCTTCGGTTCTGTATTGGTCCTGATTAGACAGGTAGTAATCATTAAGCTCCTGTTCTGAAACCTGCACCGCATCTAACAGATCGGCAACCTTCAATTCCAGATAACGCAAAGCAACCTGCTCTTCGGTGTCAAAACTGCTGATGTGAGTTTGATAATAATCGCTGATTTCCTGCTCTGAAACCTGCACATCAGCCTCAAAAGCAACGGCAGGAATATTCACATAGCTGATATCGCGCTTTTGCTGCTGCAGCGCATATGTTTGTGCGACTTCCGCATCCAGACTGAATTCACTGCCAACCAGGGCTCGCATCAACTGCTGACGCGTCATGTCCTGGCGAAGGCGATCACGAAAATCCTGTGGTTGCATCCCGGCCTGGCGCAATACGGCCTGATATCTGTCATTGTTGAATGTGCCGCCGAGTTGAAACTCAGGCATATTCACAATAGCCTCTTTAACCTGATTGTCACTGACGCGTAAATCCAGCTCTGCAGCGGTTTGTTCTACCAACTTGTCGGCGATTAACCGATCCAGTAAACCACGACGGAACGTCCGCATATATTCGCTGTCTGCCATCAGATTGGCAAAAGCATCACCATACTGACTTTCCATTCTGGCACGTTCATTCTGATAAGCATTTTCCAGACTGGACTGACTGATGTCATCACCATTAACAGTTGCGACAGGGATATCTGACTTAGCATTTAAGTAGCTTCCAACCCCAGCCAGGGCAAAGGTCAGAATGACCAGCCCCAGAATGGCTTTTGCCCAAAATCCCTGCGATCCTTCTCTTATTCTCTCTAACATCTTGGTCTTTAAACTCCAATTTGCGCCAAAACCTTGGGGGAGACCTGGTCAGCGCTTAATCAAATTCGCCGGATTATAACTCAGTGTAAACTGAAACAGAATGGCAACGGCGTATTGCCGCCCCAGCATATCGCCGCTCACTCGCATCCATGCGACCACGGCATTCGACCACCAAGGATGGTGGAAGTGCAGAAAACGCAGGAGCAGCCTTTCTGCCGACCACCAAGGATGGTGGAAGTGCAGAAAACGCAGGAGCAGCTTTTCTGCCGACCACCAAAGATGGTGGAAGTGACGAAAACGCAGGAGCACCATAGCGTATGGAACGCTATGGAACAGCTTTAGCTGGCCTGCATTGCAGGTAAGCTACAGGAAGTAGCTTATAGCCTTTCGTACCGTCCGTCCCTGGACATCGCCGTTCTTTCGCATCCATGCGACCACGGCATACGACCACCAAGGATGGTGGAAGTGACGAAAACGCAGGAGCTGGCTTTCGTCCCGTCCGTCCCTGGACATCGCCGTTCTCTCGCATCCATGCGACCACGGCATACCGTCCATCCCTGGACATAAAAAAAGCGATGATTTCTCATCGCTTTTTCAACCGAACATAGCGGCTTAATTACAAGCGTCTTTCAGGGCTTTACCAGCTTTGAAAGAAGGCACTTTGGCAGCTGCGATTTGGATAGTCGCACCAGTTTGTGGATTGCGACCGCTACGAGCAGAACGCTCACGCACGGAGAAAGTACCAAAGCCAACCAGAGCAACTTGATCGCCACCTTTCAGCGCGTCGGTTACTGCATCGGTCAGGGCATCAAGTGCACGACCTGCGGCAGCTTTGGAAATATCCGCGCCAGCAGCGATTTTATCGATTAGTTGAGACTTATTCACAATATCATCCCCTTCAGTTTTTATTATATTGCTGATCCGCAAACAATTGTTGCGAAAATGTTATAACAAGCTTGAATCGCAACTTCAAGCCAAGATTTTAATATTTAAATTAATTCAGATTCGCCGCTATCCCTTTTGTGACAAGGCCTGAAGCGATCTTGAATTAAGGCTACCATATCTTGCTGGGTAGGGAAGCCCTGTAAATCAAAAAAAACGCAAAAAGTGCCTGTTTACGACAACTTTTTGCGCTTTGTCATCCACAACAGCGGATTTCGTGACCTTTCAGCACCAAGTCGGTGCAATCCAACTAGGCCTTTGCGGCGTTTACCACCTCGAAACCTTCCGGGTTGTTTTCCAAGGCTAGGACCAACACTTCATCAATCCATTGCACCGGATGAATCGCCAGATCCTGCTTAACATTATCTGGAATTTCTTTCAGATCACGCTCGTTTTCTTTGGGAATCACCACGGTCTTTATCCCACCACGGTGCGCAGCCAGTAGCTTCTCTTTCAAGCCGCCAATGGCCAGTACCTCACCACGCAGGGTGATTTCCCCGGTCATTGCCACATCGCAGCGCACTGGGTTACCTGTCAGGGTTGACACCAGGGCAGTACACATCGCGATACCTGCGCTGGGACCGTCTTTGGGAGTTGCACCTTCAGGTACGTGTACATGGATATCACGTTTCTCGTAGAAATCTTCGTTGATGCCCAACTTGCTGGCCCGGCTGCGAACCACTGTCATGGCGGTCTGAATTGACTCTTGCATAACATCACCCAGCGAGCCGGTAAAGGTAGTTTTACCTTTGCCCGCTACCGCTGCGGTCTCAATAGTAAGCAGATCGCCACCAACCTGAGTCCAGGCCAGACCCGTCACCTGACCAATCTGATTGTTTTTGTCTGCCTTGCCGTAATCGAAACGCTGCACCCCCAGGTAGTCGGCCAGATTGTCCTGAGTCACCACGACTTTCTTGATGGATTTATCCAGTAATACATTCTTTACCGCCTTGCGACAGATCTTGGAAATCTCCCGCTCAAGGCTGCGCACCCCGGCTTCGCGAGTGTAATAACGAATGATGCCCAAAATGGCAGATTCCTCAATGACCAACTCGCCTTTCTTCAGACCGTTACGGCTCATCTGTTTCTCTATCAGATGGCGGGTGGCGATATTGAGTTTTTCATCCTCGGTATAACCGGACAGTCGAATCACTTCCATTCTGTCCAGCAACGGACCGGGAATATTCATACTGTTGGAAGTGGCAACAAACATCACATCAGACAGGTCGTAATCCACTTCGAGATAATGATCGCTGAAGCTGCTGTTTTGTTCAGGATCCAGCACCTCCAACAAGGCAGAAGCAGGATCGCCGCGCATATCAGATGACATTTTGTCAATTTCATCCAACAGGAACAGCGGGTTTTTTACGCCAACCTTGGCCATCTTCTGGATCAGTTTACCGGGCAATGAACCAATGTATGTGCGACGATGACCACGGATTTCTGCTTCATCCCTGACCCCGCCAAGGGCCATACGCACATATTCGCGGCCCGTCGCTTTGGCGATGGACTGTCCTAACGAGGTTTTACCCACTCCAGGCGGGCCAACCAGGCACAATATGGGGCCTTTTAACTTGCGTACGCGCTGCTGCACCGCCAGGTATTCGATGATTCGCTCTTTGACCCGCTCCAGACCGTAGTGGTCAGCGTCCAGTACTTGCTCGGCGGCGGCGAGGTTTTTCTTCACCTTACTGCGCTTATGCCATGGCACCGACACCAGCCAGTCAATATAGCTGCGCACCACAGTGGCCTCAGCTGACATGGGTGACATCATCTTCAGCTTTTGTAATTCTGCGGCGGCCTTCTGTTTGGCATCGGCCGGCATCTTGGCGTCTTCAATTTTTTTACTCAGACTTTCGAATTCGTCAGGGGCTTCATCCAGCTCCCCCAACTCTTTCTGAATGGCTTTCATCTGCTCATTGAGATAATACTCGCGCTGACTTTTCTCCATCTGCTTTTTGACTCTGGTGCGAATCTTCTTCTCCACCTGCAGCAGGTCTATTTCCCCTTCCATCAGCGCCATCAGATATTCCAGACGCTCATTGACCTGAGCCATTTCCAGCACTTTTTGTTTTTCCGCCAGCTTCAGCGGCATATGCGCGGCCATAGTATCTGCCAGGCGCGCGGCATCCTCGATACCATTTAAAGACGTCAGTACCTCTGGCGGAATTTTCTTATTCAGCTTTACGTAGCCTTCAAACTGCGAGATGGCGGAACGAATCAAGACTTCCTGTTCGGCATCAGCCATGGCATCGTCCTGTTTACGGATGACCTCAGCGATGAAAAACTCGTCGGTTTGCAGATAAGTCTGAATTTCTCCGCGTACATTGCCTTCTACCAGCACCTTGACGGTGCCGTCGGGTAACTTCAGCAATTGCAGAATGGTGGCGATGGTTCCAACCTTGTAAATATCATCGGTTTGCGGTTCATCAATGCCAGCGTCTTTCTGGGCGACCAGAAAGATTTGCTTGTCATTGTTCATGGCCGCTTCCAGGCATTGAATGGACTTTTCCCGGCCGACAAACAGCGGGATAACCATATGCGGGTATACCACCACATCCCTTAAGGCCAGGACGGGCATTTCGACACGTTCAGGTCGCTCAGTCGTCATACTCAATCTCTTATCGTTTTAATCTAAACTGGAAGTAATATGGGGATGGTCAGGGGAAGTTCAACGACATGCCCTGTCATCTTCTGCAGTTGCCTCTATCAAGGCAGCAAAAAGGCCCCTGTGGGGCCTTTGATTATTCGGATGCCGCCTTCTTTTCCTTGGCGTTATCGTATATCAATATGGGTTTGGATTCACCGCGGATCACCGACTCGTCAATCACCACCTTACTGACGTTGCTCATGGCAGGCAGCTCGTACATGGTTTCCAGTAATACACCTTCCACAATGGAACGCAATCCACGGGCACCGGTTTTACGCTCCATAGCCTTGGTGGCAATAGCGTGCAAAGCATCGTCCCGGAATTCCAGTTCGGTGTTTTCCATGGAAAACAGTGCGCCATACTGTTTGGTTAAGGCGTTTTTGGGCTCACACAAAATTTGGATAAGCGCCGCTTCATTCAACTCTTCCAGTGTCGCAACTACCGGCAAACGCCCGATGAATTCAGGGATTAAACCGTACTTAATCAAATCTTCCGGCTCAACCTGCTGGAACAGCTTACCCAACCCGGCTTTCTGATCCTTACTACGAACCTGAGCGACAAAGCCAATGCTGGTGCCAGTTTGCATGCGCTGCTCAATCACCTTATCCAGACCAGCAAAAGCGCCGCCGCAAATAAACAGGATCTTGGAAGTATCAACCTGCAGGAATTCCTGCTGCGGATGCTTGCGGCCCCCCTGGGGCGGAACAGAGGCAATGGTCCCTTCAATCAGCTTAAGCAACGCCTGCTGCACGCCTTCCCCGGAGACATCACGGGTAATGGACGGATTGTCGGACTTGCGGGAAATCTTATCGATTTCATCAATGTAAACAATACCCCGTTGGGCTTTCTCTACATCGTAATCGCATTTTTGCAACAGCTTCTGGATGATATTCTCAACGTCTTCCCCCACGTACCCTGCTTCAGTCAGGGTGGTGGCATCAGCCATAGTGAAAGGCACATCCAGAAAACGCGCTAAGGTCTCAGCCAGCAGGGTTTTACCACTACCGGTCGGGCCGATCAGCAAAATATTACTTTTACCCAGCTCGACGCCTTCGTGTACATCACCATTGCGTAAACGCTTATAGTGATTATATACAGCGACTGCCAACACCTTCTTGGCATGCTCCTGACCGATGACATAGTCGTCCAGGTGCTTATGGATGTCCTGCGGCTTAGGCAGGGCACTTTGTTTCTTTTTCGGGGCAATCTCTTTAATTTCTTCACGGATGATGTCGTTGCAGAGCTCAACGCATTCATCACAGATAAAGACTGACGGCCCGGCAATCAGCTTGCGAACTTCATGCTGGCTTTTGCCGCAGAAAGAACAATACAGCAGCTTATTATCGCCGTCCCCGCTGTGACTATTACTCATTTACTCGTTACCTCTGTCAGACCTGGGGCTACCTGTCTTACAAGTATTAACCCTTATCGACCAATTTCTCAATTTCTTGGCGACAAATAAGCCGAAGTGACTATTTATCTTGATGGGCATCCAGACGATTGGCCAGCACCTGATCCACCAGTCCATATTCTTTGGCTTCCGCCGCACTCATAAAGTTGTCCCTGTCGGTATCCCTGGCCACAATCTCATAGTCCTGCCCGGTATGCTCAGCCATCAGACGATTAAGCTTTTCCTTGATAGACAGTATTTCACGGGCATGAATTTCAAAATCCGATGCCTGGCCCTGAAAACCGCCCAGGGGTTGGTGAATCATCACTCTGGAGTTTGGCAGACAATAACGCTTGCCCTTGGCACCGCCGGATAGCAGGAATGCGCCCATACTGGCCGCCTGTCCTACGCACATCGTGCTGACATCGGGCTTTATCAGGTTCATGGTGTCATAAATAGCCATGCCCGCCGTCACCGAACCGCCAGGAGAGTTGATATACAAAAAGATATCTTTCTCTGGGTTTTCTGACTCCAGAAACAACATCTGTGCAACGATCAGGTTGGCCATATGATCTTCCACCTGACCTACCATAAAGATAATTCGCTCTTTCAGCAGTCGGGAGTAAATATCATAGGCCCGCTCCCCTTTGGAGGTTTGCTCAACCACCATGGGTACCAGAGAATTCATGGGCTCGAAGGCATTCTGCATCATATTAGGCTTCTCGTTATTCAACACTTGGACCCCTCCTTGTAGCGTTTGGGTTTCGTCCGCTGAAAATAAAAATGCTCGGTAGGTACCGAGCATTTAAGCAGTTGCTGACTGGTCAAGTCAACGAACAACAGCCAAATTAGGCTTGTCTGTTCATGATTTCGTCAAAGGCCTTTTTCACTTCTTTGACTTTGGCTTCTGCCAACACGCTTTCTACAGCTTGATCTTCCAGCGCAATATTATTCATCTGCTGCATCAGTTCTTTGTTAGTTTTATAGTAACTAACCACTTCAGCAGGATCTTCGTAAGCAGAAGCAGTGGTTTCAATCAACGCTTCAACCTTAGCTGCATCTACTTTCAGTTCTTTCTGTTTGATCACTTCGCCCAGCAACAAACCGATGCTGACGCGACGACGGGCATTTTCTTCAAACAGTTCAGCAGGTAGCTCAGGCATATTACCTTGCTGTTGGTTACCAAAACGCTGCAGTGCCTGCTGACGCAATACATTGATTTCCTGGTCAACCAGCGCCTTAGGCAGATCTACCTGGTTGTTCTCCAGCAAACCTTTCAGAACTTGCTCTTTAACCTGGTTTTTCAGGGTTTGCTCCAGCTCACGTTGCATATTCTTGCGTACTTCGGCACGAAGGGCTTCAACACCACCGTCTTCCACACCGAACAGCTTGGCGAACTCTTCGTTCACTTCCGGCAGATCCAAGCCTTCTACTTTGGTCACTTTAATGGTGAACTGAGCGGCTTTGCCTTTCAGTTTTTCGGCATGGTAATCTTCAGGGAAGGTCACGTCGGCAACCACTTCTTCACCGGCTTTCTTACCCACGATAGGGTCTTCAAAACCTGGGATCATGCGGCCTTTGCCCAGCTCCAACTGGAAGCCTTCGGCTTTGCCACCTTCGAACTCTTCACCGTCGATAGTGCCAACGAAATCGATAGTGACACGGTCGTCTTTCTTGGCTTTACGCTTGCCTTCTTTCCAGGTAGCGTGCTGCTTACGCAGTGTGTCCATCATGTTGTCCAGATCTTTATCGGCGATCTCAACAACCGGCTTTTCTACCTGAATTTTACTCAGGTCCTTAATTTCCACCTCTGGATAAACTTCAAACGAAGCCACAAATTCCAGGTCTTCACCCTGGCTATCCTTTTTCAGTTCAAAGGCAGGCATACCGGCAGGGTTCAATTTTTCCTGAACAATGGCTTCATAGAAATTACGTTGCATTACTTCGCCAGCGATTTCCTGACGAACGGCTTGACCGAAGCGTTTCTGAATAACAGTAACGGGTACCTTGCCTGGACGGAAGCCATTAACCCTTTGGGTTTTAGCCAATTGTTGCAAACGGGATTTTACTGCGACATCGACTTTTTCAGCCGGAACAGTGATAGTAAGACGGCGCTCTAAACCTTTAGTCGTCTCAACGGAAACTTGCATTCTTCTACCTCAACTATGCGCACTTAGGCTGCTTTTCTATATGCCCACCCACTTCCTTTTAATCACGCGCTAATCTATCTGGCGGGAATCAGGCGATTGGAGGGTGAACTTGGACCTGATAAAAAGACGCAGCATTATAGCGGCAGCCCCATGGCAATTCCAGTTGAAAAAACGAAAAAATATTGGATAAAAGCGAAGAAAAAAGGGATTACAAGATAGAATTCTAAAGAAGAGAGAGAAGAGTGGGGTGGACGATGGGACTTGAACCCACGACAACCGGAATCACAATCCGGGGCTCTACCGACTGAGCTACGCCCACCACTGATTCTCTTTTTGGTCACGCCAGATTGGAATGGCGCGCCCGGCAGGATGACTTCGTACTTCCTGTACTCCGCCCTTTCGGGCCATCCTATGGATGTTCAAAATCGCTCCAGGCGATTTTGTCGAACTGTTCTCACCTGCCTGTCGCTGGCGCGCCCGGCAGGATTCGAACCTGCGACCCACGGCTTAGAAGGCCGTTGCTCTATCCAGCTGAGCTACGGGCGCTCTTCGAACCTGAAGCAAGAGATGGTCGGTGAGACAGGATTTGAACCTGCGACCCCTTGTACCCAAAACAAGTGCGCTACCAAGCTGCGCTACTCACCGACTCTTGCTGTAGCAGTAGAACATTTACTGGCTGCTACGGGGCGCGAATATTACCCACATGACCTTTGACCGTCAAACACTTTTTCATTAAAAAAAGTTCGTATGCGCAATTTTAAAACAGACTGGCGAGTTTTCGACTTATTTGCCAACATTTTGAGCAATTCCTTCTATACAACCCGGCTTTTCTATCAATCCACCCTGATTCACAAATTGTCGAACGCTATCTATAGATCAAGTGCTTAATGGAATCATTAATCTGTGGGACAATATTGGCCACGCTTCTATATAGATAAATAAATCCATGCCAGCACAACTTATTGACGGAAAACTTATTGCCAAGCAATTACGCCAGAATGTGGCCAGCCAGGTAGCCTCTATACGTGCCTCAGGAAAACGCGCCCCAGGGCTGGCGGTGATCCTGGTCGGCAGCGATCCGGCCTCTCAGGTTTATGTCGGCAGCAAACGCAACGCCTGTGAAGAAGTGGGGTTTGTCTCCCGCTCCTATGATTTACCCGCCAGTACTACACAACAACAGTTACTGGATCTGGTAGATGAGCTCAATGCGGACAATCAGGTCGATGGCATATTATTGCAGTTGCCCCTGCCAGCCGGCCTTAATGCCGAACAGATATTGGAGCGCATTCACCCGCATAAAGATGTGGACGGCTTCCATCCTTACAATCTGGGTCGTCTCGCCCAGCGTCTGCCGGCGCTGCGGCCCTGCACACCTAAAGGTATTATGACCCTGATTGAATCCACCAAGCGTCATATCAAGGGGTTGGACGCCGTTGTAGTGGGCGCATCCAATATCGTTGGTCGCCCCATGTCACTGGAACTGCTACTGGCAGGTTGCACAATCAGCGTTTGCCACAAGTTTACTAAAGATCTGCGTGCCCATGTGGAACGGGCAGATTTGCTGGTAGTCGCCGTTGGTAAGCCAGAATTTATTCCTGGCGATTGGATCAAACCCGGTGCCATTGTTATTGACGTAGGCATTAACAGGGTCGACGACGGTAAATTAGTAGGTGATGTGCAGTTTTCCAGTGCTGTGGAACGGGCTGGCTGGATCACCCCGGTACCGGGCGGGGTTGGTCCAATGACAGTAGCCAGCCTGATCGAAAACACCCTGGAAGCCTACGTGAAATATCACAGTTGATGAACGAGCAAAAGCTAATCAGCCAGACCCGCCACTGGGTAGAGACAGTGGTGGTGGGTCTGAACTTTTGCCCTTTTGCTAAAAAAGAACTGGCCAATACCCGCTATCTGGTGTGCGGCCATGAACGGATGGTCAGAGCAATAGAAGCACTGCTGGATGAGTGTGACTATCTGGATGCCCACCCTGAGATTGCCACCAGCTTGCTGATTTATCCACAGTTTGAGGATTACGAGCAATACCTTGCATTACTGGAAGAAGCCAACCGCAGTCTGGATAACAACCAACTCCGTGGTACTTATCAGCTTGCCAGTTTTCATCCTCAGTATTGTTTTGCCGATGAACCGGCAGACTCCGCGGCGCATTATACCAATAGAGCCCCCCACCCGGTGCTGCACTTACTGCGTGAAGCCAGCATTGAACAGGTGCTGGCGCGTTATCGCGAACCGGAGGCAATTCCCGAGCGCAATATAGCCACCGCAAAAAAACTGGGCGCGGAGGCGATGCAGGCGCTCCTGGCAACCTGCCGTCAGTTATAATCAGGCTCACTGGCAATACTTTGCCTGAGCCGCTGAAATAGCCAACCCAGCGCCACCAGGCAAAGACCCAGCCCAATAAAAGACACCGCCCTGAATAAGCCTTGTAAGTTTGCCATATCCACAATGAAAACCTTGAGAATAACCATCAGTAACAAACCGAATCCCAGTCGTTGCCAGCCAGGCAAGACGAATTTATAAGCTATTCCGACCAGACTACTGGCAATCAGCAGCCAGACCAATGAATAGCTGTATTGTTCAGCATCCGAGGTGGCCAGCCAGAGATGGATTTCTTCACCTTGCCAGGCCTGGCGAATCACAGCATTGACGAACAAAAACGCCAGTAAGGCACTGATGCCTTTTACCACCTTGGCTGCTGTCCCCGCCAGATGACCTCGGGAGAGATAAAATAGTAATGCCGCAGGCACTGCCCATAGCGGCAACAACCAATTCAGGAGCGGCCACTGCCCCACCCCTTGTTGAATGAAGAATGGGTTGTCGTCCACCAGCAATTGCAGTTGCAAAAGCCCTGCGGCGATGCAAAGCAGAATACCTGCGAATCGATAGATGGGCAGGGCATTGCCGGCAAAGCTGGCACGATATAAATACATAGCACCCAATAACAACCAGTTCATGGCCAATAACACTGTTTCCTGAAAGCTAAGCGCACCAGGCTGCGGATAGTGCCCCACTAACAGATAACTGGTTTCTGTGGTGACCAGCAGCGCAAACAAATGCAGTACCGCTGCCAGCAGCCAGGGATACAAAGCTGAAGCCTGCCAGAGTCTGGCACTGAGATAAAAAAGACCAATGGCCAGAGGATAAACCACAATAGACCAATGCAGTCCGAGCAATTGCAAAGTGTCGTAACCTGGCGTCCATGGCGCCAGACTCAGTCGCAATAGAATCAGTGATACCAGCAGCTTTACAATCCAATGCGGCAGCGCCAGTTGCCTTTTTTGTGCCAAATAGCTAATAACCAGCACCTGCGTCAGCAACGCCAGGGTCAGGGCGCTATCATTCAGCAGCATGGTCAGACTTAATGCCAGATTGGCGTTACTGCCTGCTACGTAACAAAATGCCTGCCAACCGGCAGTCCGCCAGGCCAATCCTGCCAGTCCCATGCTCATCAACAACAACATGGTCGCCCAAAAGGGGTAGAGCAATCCGCTATCACCTGTCGGCGCCAGACTATAGCCGACCCCAATCAGAATAAAAGGGGCAAAGGCAGCCAAAAGATGGCATTCCAGACGCTTTGTCTGCTGTCTGCCCAGCGCCAGGCCATAAACAAACAGCAACAATGCGCTCCCCACCACCAACAAATAATTGCCACTTAACGCGCCGCTCAACTCATCCAAACGCACCGGTGTCGGCACTATCATTATGCCGACCAGAAAAATCGGCAAAGTCAGTAACGCACAATGTGAAAACCGGCAATGCAGCCTTGGTAGCACCAGCATGGCAAAAGCCAGCGCCAATAGCAGCGTGAGACTGGCCGTTTGATAACTGATTGATAACAAAAATACCAGGGCCGGAAGTAAGCTCAGCAACAAAGCTGCGTTTTCTTTGTCTGCTTGCAACAAGGACCGAAATGGCAGCGACTGCAGCTGTCGGCTTTGCAGGCGCCAGCCGCAGACCGGCCACACCACCAGTCCGTACAAGGTCAGCAACACAAATCCACTAAATAGCGAACTGTCTGATGCTTGCCCCTGTATCAGGGCCAGCATGTACCAGCCAAAGTGGCCACCATACAGGGCATACCAAAGCCAGGATTGCTGCACACGTCTGGCAAGTAACAGCACCGCCAGGCCAACAAACAGCACATAGCTGAGCAATGCAAACAGACTGCCACTGTCAGCCCCTAGCCAAAGTGGGACCGTATAAGCGCCAACTATGCCAATGGCCGCCAGCAAGGGGCCAAGCAATAACGACAGATAACTGGCGCTCAGAGCGACAATGGCTAATAACACAAAGGCACTGAGATTACCCAGCATCTGATAGCCATAAAAGGCCAGAAGCACCATGGCAAAGCAGCTAATAAAGCCGCCACTGGCCAGGGCTGCGGGAATGTAATTGGCATAACCTTCAAACACCACTGCACGGCGGTGTAACCACAAGGATGTCAGGATCAGACCCACACCAAAAACGCTACCTAGTAAGATTCTGGCCAGGGGAGACAGCAAGCCCCTTTCCAGGCTATAACTGGCCAGAAAGATGCCGCCAAGCGCCAGCGCCACAGCACCAATCCACACCATACCGTTTTGCTCAAAAGCGTTCTGCCAGGCTTTGAAGCTGGTTTGCCACTGATTGGCGGACGCCTTTACTTGTAACACTGCCGCTGGTGACACCGACGGGATAGCCGGCTTGGGCTGCACATTGACCGGCCTATTTATGTTATCCACCGTCTTATGCCGTTCTGTTGATTCCATCTGAGCAGAAGACGCAGGCACAATCCTGCTGTTTAAATCAGTAACAAGCCGACGCAGCTCACTTAGCTCCCGGCTCAGACTTTGCACTTTAAAAAAAGCGATGACGCCAGCCAACGCGGCCAGCAAGATTATCAGGCCAAATATCGCCTCCATGCCTCTCTCCTGTCAGAGTCAGATCAACTGCACAATACTTTGCTGACAATACGCAATTACACAGAAAAAACAAACCCGCCAGGCAGCGGGTTTGATCGCGTTACAACCGAGTGGAAAATGTTATCGGTTTGGCGCTTCGCCTTCATCCAGGTGACCAACCGGTAACTTATTCTGCGGTGCGGCAGGTTCGGCAAGGAAGTCTTCCCGCGTTTTCGCTAACTGATTAGCGGAAAACCCTGATATCTGATAGGTCAGCCCCTGCCAGTATGGCTGCCCCGCAGAAGAGGTAAAACGCACATAGTGTTTGTCGTCCTTTTGCAAAAGCGCAATGTCCACTTGCTGGCCATCAAAAGTAACCATTTGAAAAACAGCCTGTAGCGGCGCTTGCCAGAATTCCTCATCTACCACCAGGCGCTCTTCAAAATTCAGACCCAGCAGATTGGTTACCACGGAATTTAATACAGTTGCGTACTTCAGCTCTCTGCCCTTAGGCATTGCCGCTAATTGGTAATCCGGCTGTTCGGCACTGTCTCTTAGTATCTGCCAGGCGCTGCCATCCAAGCGGCTGATACTGGCAATCTGTTGCTTGTCGAAATCCAATATGGGTTGGCGCATCCAGTCCCGCGCAGCCATAGGCAAACTCAGGTCCTGGTCAATCAACCAGCTCTGCTGGTCGTCAGCAAAACGCACGTAACGGCCATGACCACTACTTGGAGTATTACCAATCAAGAGCTGCCAGCTGTGCTGTGTGGTTTCCAGGGTAAGTAAGCTTGCGGTGCTGCCCGGAGCATCCAGCGCCTGCAAACCCAGGCGATGAAAATGCTCCGGCTGACGGGTTTTAGCCTGCAGGCGATTGGCATCCACCAAAGATTGCAGTAACTCCGCCAGTTTTTGTTCATCAGCGGGATAACCGCCTTCACTGCTGACAAGCCATTTGCCATCCACCAGTTCAGCCTCAATCAACAGGCCCTGGGCATCCTGAATCGCAAGGTGGGTCACATGGCTGCCCTGCTCGGCCAGGGCTGGCAATAAAGGTCCTTGTTGCAATTTGGCTTGCCCATCTTCCTGTGTCAGCAACAAAAAGCCTGCCCCCACAGCAAGTAGCAATACCAACAACAAACTCAACAAGTGTTTAGCCATGTTTAACCTCCCCGGCCTTTTTACGCATCAGTCTGGCCAACAGCCCTAACAACAGCACCAACAGGATCGGCATCACGGCAATGTTAATCAACTTCAACCAACTGCCCAGACGTTCGATATCTTTATCCAACTGGTGACGCACCTCTCGCAGAGCCTTGCGAATTTCAATCTTCTTTTGCATGAAATCTTCCAGCGCTTCCTGCTGCTGAGCATCCAGTACCAGCGCACCGCTGTCGCTGCGCTGCCCCTGTAATTGGGCCAGGGCCTGTTCGGTCTCATCCAATTGCTGCTGCAGCAATTGTTCCTGATCCCTGAAAGCCTGTTCGGCTTTAACTGTCAGAGCCTGCACTACCTCAAAGGGACGGGAAAACGTACCGCGACTGCGGATACTGATCAGGGCATTACTGCCCCCCAGATTCTCCACCGCATTCGTCAGGAAATCGCCGTTATTGGCAAAAGGCGTAAAGATAGTCTGACCAAAGAAATTGCTCTGACTCACCCAGAATCGGTCCGTTAACAAATCGGTATCACCAACCAGAATCACATTCAGTTCACCGGAAGCAAGCAGTTCCTGCGGTTCGCTGCCCTCTGGTAAGGCATCAAAGGCGGAATTTGCCCGTCCTGATAACCGGGCCGCCAGTACATAGGATTGATTGGCGTCAACAAAGCCACTGCTCAGTTGTTTCGCATCACGGGTCATCGCATAGGTCATATTGTCCATCAGGCTGGTGGAACGCGATGAGGTTAGCAGCGGATGCCATTTCAGTGATGTGCCGGTTGGCGGCGTGAAATGCCCAAATGATGCGCCGTTTAACAACTCCAACCCACTGGTCACCACATCCTTGCTATCCAGTTGCTCTCTGCCCAAGCCCAAAAAGCCCATATGTCGCGTTACGCCACTTTGGGTACGGATATCCAGGCCTGTCGCCGCATCGAGCACCACATTGCCAGCATCGAACTGTACTCCCCAGGCCGTAAACAGTTTATCCAGACTGGAACTATTGGCTCCGCCCATGGCCCCCATAGGATCAGATTCATGGTGAGGATCCACAAAAGCCATCAGCTTGCCGCCGCCCAGGGCATACTGATCAATACTCAACAGCAAGGCATCGCTAAACGCTTTAGGATGCACCAGCAGCAGTACATCCGTATCTTCCGGCACCTGGCTGATATCTGAGCCCAGCACTTGCACATCGTAAAGCTGTTGCAACTGGGTGATGCTGGTCCAGGCAGGGTCGAAGCGCCCCGTCATTGGATTTTGCCCACCTTGTACCTGCAAGTCGGTAATCACCGTGACTTTGACGTCCTTGGGATCACTTAACTGGTAAATCAGTTTACTGATTTCATATTCCAGAAAGCTTTCCTGTTGTGGGTCAAAAAAGCCGATGACTTTTTCATCATCAAAGGCATTTCTTGCCGCCAGTCCAAGGTAGATAGCATCACCGGCAGAGCCAAGCGTCGCGGCGGTCAAGCCAAATCGATTGGCCTCATCCTCGGCTTCGGAGAACGGTTCAGGATCAACTTTATGCAACACAATTTTGCCACCTGATGCAGAACGGTACTCTTCCAGCAAGCTTTCCACCCGGTTGGCATAATTGCGCAAACTGGTCATGCCTTTGGAGGCTTTATCAGAAAAGAAGAAATAAAGATGTACCGGCTCATCCAGCTCTTTCAGCACCTGTTTGCTGCCCTCAGATAAGGAATAAACCTGATTTTCGGTCAGATCCAGGCGCACAGAGCCTAACAACTGATTGTTAAGCATGACCAGCACAAAAAACACCAGTAATAACAAAATTCCGGCTATTGACGTGGATAATCGCTTCAACATGAATTACTCCGCCTTTTTCTGTTCTACGGCCAAAAAGCCAGCATATAGCCAAATGCCAATGGCAATCAGGAAGTAGCCCACATCATTCAGCGCCAACACGCCTTTGGCCATGGATTCAAAATGGGTGAGGAAGCTAAAAGACGCCAGCGTGTCCAGTAACATCGGCGACATCCAGCCTTTAAAGGAATCCAGTACAATACTGCTGCCCGACAGCACAAACAAAAAGCACACCACCACGGCCAGAATAAAAGCCACCACCTGGCTCTTCGTGAGGGCGGACATGCAAATACCTATGGCCAGAAAGGCCCCGGCCATCAACCAACTACCTATATAGGCCGCCAGAATAATGCCGTTGTCAGGATTGCCCAGATAGTTAACCGTCACCCACAACGGAAAGGTCAGCACCAATGCCAATCCCAGTACCGCCCAGGCTGCCAGAAACTTACCCAGCATCACCTGCCAGATAGTCACCGGCAAGGTCATCAACAGTTCAATGGTGCCGCTCTTGCGTTCCTCTGACCAACTGCGCATGGCCATGGCCGGTACCAAAAACAGATACAGCCAGGGATGGAAATTAAAAAATGGCAGCAGGTCAGCCTGGCCACGTTCGTAAAAATTACCAATGAAGAAGCTGAAGACACCGCTTAACATCAGAAATATAAGAATAAAGACATAAGCCACTGGCGTGGCAAAATAACTGGCGAACTCGCGCCGGAATAACGTACCGACCATTATTCACGTACCTCAGCTGTCATTTGTCTGAACACATCGTCCAGACGGCCCTGCTCCTGATACAGGCTATCCACCTGCAGACCACGATCTTTAATATAGGCAGACACCACAGGCATTAAATCCTGCTGATGTTCTGGAAACAGCACCACCCGGCCACTGTTTTTTTCCACTTCCATATCGTCCACCCCTGGTAATTCCGCCAGACCGGAGATGTCGGTCATCTGCGTAAAATGCAAACTTACCGCCCGGTAGTAACGGGAGCGACGCTGCAAGTCATCAGGGGTGGCATCGAACAACATGCGGCCACCAGCGATAATCATGGCGCGATTACACACCGCCGTCACTTCTTCGAGAATATGGGTGGAAATGATCACCAGCTTATCTTTGGACAGATTCTGAATCAGCTCCCTGACCTGGTGTTTCTGATTAGGATCCAACCCATCGGTGGGCTCATCCAGAATCAGAATCTGCGGATCATGCAATATGGCCTGAGCCAGCCCTACTCGGCGCTTAAACCCTTTGGATAGGTTTTCTATTGGCCTGTCCAGCATGGAACGGATTTCTACCATATCGACCACATCATTCAGACGCTGGCGTTTTTGCTGACCACGTAAGCCACGCACATTGGCAATAAAATCCAGAAACTGCAGCGGCGTCATATCGCCATAGGCTGGCGCACCTTCTGGCAGGTAGCCGAGCTGACGCTGGATATGCTTGGCCGACTGACTCATATCCTGGTCAAAGATACGGATTTCGCCCCGGGTCGGGGCCAGAAAGCCAGTGAGCATCTTCATTGTGGTGGATTTACCCGCCCCATTGGGTCCGAGAAAACCGACGATATCGCCAGGTCTGACCTCGAAGGAAAGATTGTCGACGGCCATAAAGTCGCCAAATTGTTTACACAGGTTCTTTACTGAGATCATAAGATTCCTTAAATGATCAAAGAGTTAGAAAATCGCCTTTCATATGGGCATGGTTAGCCAAAATTCAAGCCCAGAATAACTCACATACAAGTGAAGTCGAAGCGTGGAGGTACAAACAAAGGGCAAAAAAAACCCACCAAGGCGGTGGGCGAAGAACTTGTCCGGGAAGGGGAGTTTGAGAATGTTCTCAAATCCTGTAGCCAGTGTAAGGGTAAAAGCTTTTGAAATTATTACCGTTAGCCGTGAAAATGTTGCAAATTATGAATCCAGACCGGCGACATGCATTTATCCCCCATAGGCACTATCCTCACTCCTTACAAGGAAAAGTTTGCCATTCCCCGCCAGCCCGGCCTGGTTAGCAGTGCGGTTGGCGAAATCCATCTGTTTGACGATTATGCCGATCCCAACGGCTTTCGTGGTATCGAGCAATTCTCGCATTTATGGTTGTTGTTTCAGTTTCATCAAACCGCAGACCGCGGCTGGTCGCCACTGGTGCGCCCCCCCAGGCTGGGAGGCAATGCCAAATTGGGCGTATTCGCCACTCGCAGTACACATAGACCCAACGGCATCGGCTTGTCGGTAGTAGAATTTGCGGGGCTCAGCACAACGAAAGGAAAAACCGTACTGAAAGTACGAGGCATGGATTTAATGGACGGCACACCGATACTGGATATTAAACCCTATCTTCCCTACGCCGATGCCCTGCCGCTGGCGCAAGGCGGGTTTGCCAACGAGATACCGGATAATCAAATGCCAGTGTCTTTCCACCCGAATCTGGCCCCCGCCCTGGCAAAGGCGGAACAACTGCATCCTGGCATTACAGAACTGATAAGCCAGGTATTAGCCCAGGATCCCCGCCCGGCCTACAAAAAACATCAACCGCAAATCCAGGAATTTGGGGTTAAGCTTGGGGCATTTAATATCCGCTGGCAGGTGGAAAATGGCCAAAGCCTGGTGACCGCCATTGTGCCGCTAAACTAGCGCTCCTTTGCCAATGGTGAAAAGCCGACAGTTTTGCCTTTAGCCCCCGTAAAAGCGCTGCTAGAATGGCGCAATTTTCACTGCCGCAATAACGGCAGCTTATATAAGCTCAGCACGCCGAAGGGCACCACAGCCCATCAGGTACAGCGAAATACACCAGGTAACGTGAACTATGCGAAGCAGTCAGTACTTACTAGCTACACAAAAAGAAACCCCAGCCGATGCCGAAGTCATCAGCCATCAATTAATGTTGCGTGCCGGGCTTATCCGCAAACTGGCCTCCGGACTTTATACCTGGCTGCCAACCGGACTGCGCGTACTGAATAAAGTGGCGAACATCGTGCGCGAAGAAATGGACCGGGCCGGTGCCATTGAAGTGTTAATGCCTGTGGTGCAGCCGGCCGATTTATGGGAAGAATCCGGTCGTTGGGAAGAATATGGCCCGGAACTGCTGCGCATTAAAGACCGTCATCAGCGCGATTTTGTGCTTGGCCCAACCCATGAGGAAGTGATCACAGATCTGGTTAAGCGCGAAATCAGCAGCTACAAACAACTGCCGATTAATTTGTATCAGGTGCAAACCAAATTCCGCGATGAAGTTCGTCCCAGATTCGGCGTAATGCGTGGCCGTGAATTCACCATGAAAGATGCTTACTCCTTTCACCTGAGTCAGGACTGCCTGGAAAAAACCTACCAGGATATGTATCAGGCTTATTGCAGTATTTTTGAACGCATTGGCCTTGAGTATCGTCCGGTTATCGCCGACACCGGCTCTATCGGTGGCAGTATGTCCCATGAGTTCCATGTACTGGCTGCTTCCGGTGAGGACGATATTGCCTTTAGTAATGCGTCGGATTTTGCCGCTAACGTGGAAATGGCTGAGGCTTTGGCCCCTGCCGGTGAGCGCGCCGCACCTGCCGCCGATATGCAACTGGTGGACACCCCCAACGCCCGGACTATCAGCGAATTAGTGGAACAATTTAATCTGCCGATTGAAAAAACCATCAAGACGCTAATCGTCAAAGCCAGTGAAGAAACGGGCGCACCGTTGGTGGCCCTGCTGGTCAGGGGTGACCATGAATTGAATGAAATCAAGGCGGACAAACTGGAGGAAGTGGCTTCCCCCTTGACCTTCGCCAGTGATGAGGAAATTCGGGCCATTATTGGTGCAGGGCCGGGTTCACTGGGGCCGGTGAACTTGCCGATTCCGGTAATTGCCGATCGGGCCGTGGCCCAATGTAGCGATTTTGGTGCTGGTGCCAATATTGACGGCAAGCACTATTTTAATATCAATTGGCAACGTGATTTGCCGTTGCCCAAGGTGGCAGATATCCGTAATGTCCAGGCTGGCGATCCATCCCCTGACGGCAACGGTCAGTTGGAAATCAAGCGCGGCATTGAAGTAGGGCATATCTTCCAGTTAGGCGACAAGTATTCCCAGGCCATGAACTGCGGAGTGCTGACCGAGTCCGGCAAGCATCAGGTACTGACCATGGGTTGTTATGGTATTGGTGTGTCGCGCATCGTGGCCGCAGCCATTGAACAAAATCACGATAAATTCGGTATCATCTGGCCGGATGCCATTGCGCCGTTTAAAGTCGCCCTGATCCCCATGAATATGCACAAGTCTCACCGTATTCAGGAAGCGGCCGAAGCGATCTACCAGCAGCTTAAACAAGCCGGTATTGAGGTACTGTTTGATGATCGTAAAGAGCGCCCTGGCGTAATGTTTGCCGATATGGAGCTGATGGGTATCCCCCACCATATCGTGGTTGGTGAACGTAACCTTGACGATAACCAGGTGGAATACAAATGCCGCCGCAGCGGGGAAAAGCAACTGCTGGCGCTGGACAAGGTCTTGAGTTTTATCCAGGCCCTGTAAGGTAAATGACAAAGAGCGCCCAGGCGCTCTTTTTTATGTCCAGGGATGGACGGTATGCAGGTGTTGTCGGGAACATTCACCTGCGATGTCCAGGGATGGATGCAGCAGGTGTGGTCGGGAACATTCACCTGCGATATCCAGGAATGGACGCAGCAGGTGTGATTGGACAGCCTCACCAGCGGCGCAGGTATGCTGAAGTGGTAACCTGAATTTGTCAGTCGATAAAGCCACAAGACCAAGCAGATAACACTTGGCTTATATTTTTGCTTTAATTAGAGTTAGGCTTGAATTAGGGAATTCCTTATAAAACAAAGGAAAACAGTATCAGCTTAACATCACTGATACGCTGCAGCAGGTTGAGGCATGAAACTAACATTTTATGGTGTAAGAGGCTCTATCCCGGCTCCGGGCCAAGCCTTTATCCGTTACGGCGGCAACACAGCCTGTGTGCATATTGAGTTAAATGATGGTACCGATATTATTCTGGATGCTGGCACGGGTATTAAAGCCTTAGGTGCCAATCTTGCGGATAAATCCAACGATATACATTTACTGCTCACCCACAACCATTGGGATCATATTCAGGGCTTTCCCTTCTTTGCCCCTATATATCAAGCCGGGCGTACTATTTACATCACGCCAGGAAAAACACAATTGCCTGAACAGGATGCGGTGTTAAGACAAATGACTGGCAGTTATTTCCCAGTGCACTATCAGGATTTACCGGCCAATATTCAGCTTTGCCCACAAGATGCACAAGTGAGCACCTGGCGACTGGGTAGCGCCTGCGTTTCACGCATTGCCATTAATCATCCTGGCGGCGGCAGTTCATATCTTATAGAAGCCGATGGTGCCCGTATCGCCTACATTACCGATAATGAACTTTACCCTCCCTATCAAAAAGCCACCGCCTTTCTGGATTGGGTGAAGTTTGCTGCCGACACAGACTTGATAATACATGATGCACAATACCAGCAAGCCGATATGCCCAAAAAAGCGGGTTGGGGTCACTCCGTAGCAGAAGAAGCAGTGAAGCTGGCCATGGCCTGCAGAGCAAAACGCGTAGCGCTGTACAGCCATGATGATATACGCACCGATGATGAAATCGATGCCATTCAACAACATTGTCGGGACATCATTCAGGTTGGCCAGATGAATGTAGACTTGTTTGCCGCCTATGAGGGTATGCAGATTGACTTTGATCAGGAATAATTACACAAGATGTCGCAAAGACACCGATTTGCCTTACTGTTAACCGGTGGCGGAGCCCGTGCGGCTTATCAGGTGGGCGTACTGAAAGCCATTACCCGCCTGCTGCCACGCAATCACAGTCTGCCCTTCCCCATCATCTGCGGCACCTCTGCTGGCGCCATCAATGCAACCGCGCTGGCCTGTTTTGCCTCCTGCTATCATTTAGGCGTGAGAAAGCTGGAGTGGGTATGGAAAAACTTTCATACCCAACAGGTATATGCCAGTGACACATTACCGCTGTTTAGCTATTTACTGGGCAACCAGTTACAACATCTGAGTGCCAAAGACAAAAGCCGACGACCTTCAAGCCTGCTTAACAACCAGCCGCTGCGTCGTTTGCTGAAACACACTCTGGACTTTAGCCGCATTGACCGCAACCTGCTGACCGGACATTTGAAAGCGATCAGTGTCACGGCATCCAGTTTCAGCACCAATGATTCCATCAGCTTCTTCCAGGGCGTGCCAGAGCTCAACTCCTGGCAACGCTCCAAACGTTTGGGCATCAAAACCCAGCTAAATGTAGAACACCTGATGGCGTCCGCTGCCATTCCACTGGTTTTTCCACCGGTCAAAATCAACGACCAGTATTTTGGCGATGGCTCCATTCACCAACTTTCTCCTTTAAGTCCACCCATTCACCTGGGCGCAGAAAAAATCCTGATTGTGGGTGTTGAGCAGCCGCGGCCGGACCGCCGCCATCAGTTACAACATTATCCAAACAGCGCCACCATTGCCGGTCATTTACTGGACACCATCTTCGCCGATACCCTGCATTCAGATTTAGAGCGTTTGTATCGAATCAACCACACCCTGTCGCTGTTAAATGACAAGCAACGTCAGGCGACCCAGTTAAAACCAGTGGAATGCCTGGCAATCAACCCCAGTTTTAATATTAATGAGCAGGCGGCCGACTACTATGCCAATCTGCCGCTGGGCATTCGCACCCTGATGCGTTTTATGGGCATTAAACCCGATTCACAGTCCAGTTTGCTCAGCTATCTGCTGTTTGAAGGCGGCTTTTGCCAGGCCATGATGGACAAAGGTCTGGAAGATGGTCTGCAAAGACTGGATGAAATTCGCGCCTTTCTGGAAATCTAATCTCTCTTAGACTAAATCTGAAGAGGTGGGAGATTTAGGATACTTATCACACTTTCAGTGTTAATGGCCGCTCCCAGGCCGGACAATGTCCGGTAAACCTCTTGTGCGACAAGGAAGGTAAATGGAACGTAGCACTTTGTTGATTGTCGAGGATGAACAGCTCATCGCCCTGAATCTTTCTCTGGATTTGCAGGATAACGGTTACCATGTCTGTGGTATTGCCAGTTCAGAAAAAGAAGCCTTTGAGATGGCCAAGCAACATCAACCTGATTTGGTGATGATGGACATTAACCTGGGTGCAGGGGGTGATGGCATCAACGCAGCCCAGCGCATTGGCGCAGAATTACATGTTCCGGTAGTTTACCTTACCGCCTACACCAGTGACGATCTTATCCGCCGCACCGGTCTGACGGCACCTTACGGTTATATCGTCAAGCCATATAATGTGCGGGAGTTAAAAGCCAGTATCGAAACCGCCTTAGCCAGGCACAGATATGAAAAAATCACAGAGCGCTCCGAAAAACGTCTCAAAGCAGCCGTGCATGCCGCTAAGCTGGGGCTTTGGGAATACAACGTGCAGCGCGGCACGGTGCTGTTTGAGGGCTTGTTCGGTGAACAAGTTAATATCGTTGGCGATAAGGTGGAACTTAAGGCTCACGACTTTTTCGCCCGTCTGGCGCTGGAGGATGTGGACGAACTGGAAGCCTTGCTGCGTAACGGACAAAATGTCAGTCGCACCTTCAAACTCAAAGCTCAACATAATGATGTTCAGGACGAACGCTGGATAGAGCTGTACTTAAGCGATATGACGCTGGAACAGGGCCTGATTCGGATTGGCGCGGTTAAAGACGTATCGGAACGAGAAAATTTTGTCAATGAGCTTCGCACCGCCTACAACATTCTGGCCAATATAGATGAGTCGGTGATTGTACTCTACTCAGATTTCACCATTCGCTCGGTGAACAAGGCCTTCTATAAACACACTCACTTTAATGCCAATGACGTGATTGGCGCTCCGGTCTCCATGGTATTGTCCGGCAACAGGCGCCACGATGAAGTGCTGGCCGACTGCAACAAAAGTATTCGTCATGAAGTGGTGGTACATCGACGCGATCACAGTCATTTTCATGCCTTGCAAAATATCAGTCGCATCGCTGCCACCGAACACAACCCTGAATTATTTATCATGATCCTGACCGATATCTCGTCGCTGAAAAAGGCCGAACGGGAACTGAATCGTATGGCCTATCGGGATGGTCTGACTGGCCTTGGCAACCGAAATTTGATGAACCAGGTATTAGGGGAGCTGGATTGTCAGAAAGGTAGCGGAATTGGCTTGTTTTTTATTGATATTGACTCTTTTAAATTGATTAACGATTCCATGGGCCATGAGCCCGGCGATCAATTGTTAATAGAGTTTGCTCAGCGATTACAGCAGATCATGCGTGCCGAAGATGTGCTGATTCGCCTGGGCGGCGATGAATTTGTCGTGATAGTCGAGGACGTAGAACGGCGTCAGGACTTTGAGCGGCTGGCAGAAAAAATCATCGCCATCTGCAACGAACCATTTAACATCAGCGGCAGAGATATTATGGTCACCTGCAGCATAGGTGTGGCCATTGCCGATGAAAGCGTAGATTGCGCGGCGTCACTGCTTAAACATGCCGACGCTGCCATGTACGAGTCCAAACGCCGTGGCAAGTACACTTATACCTTCTATTCAAATGATCTGGTGGATGTAGTCCGCTATCGCCTGTTTATCGAACAGGGGCTGCGTAAGGCCCTGACCGAGCAGAGTATTACCGCGCATTGGCAACCTATTGTCGATGGCCACAGTGGTCAGGTGGTGGGAGTGGAAGCCCTATGTCGCTGGATAGACAAAGACGTGGGCATGGTGTCACCTGATGCTTTTATTCCGGTAGCGGAAGAAACCGGCCTGATCCAAAGTATCGGCCTGCATATGCTGCGAGAATCCTGCATGTTATTGAAACTGTTAGATGAACGCGGCTTCAGTGGTATTCGGGTTGCGGTTAATGTATCCGGCGCCCAGTTAAAAGACAGCGAAATCCTCGACGCCCTGAATGAAATTATCCAGGATTGTCAGATAAATCCCGCCCATCTGGAAATGGAGGTCACCGAAAGTACCCTGCAATCGGAAAACGCCGCCATGCTGCTTTGGCAGATTCGCCAGACCGGGGTCAATATTGCCATTGATGACTTCGGCACCGGTTATTCATCCTTATCCAGACTGGCGGAAATGGCGGTCAGCAAGCTAAAAATAGACCGGACCTTTGTGGATAGTTTGGGGACGGACAGTCGCCACCAGATCATAATCGAGGCCATTATCAATCTGGCCAGAAGCCTGGGCTTGCTGATTACCGCCGAAGGCATTGAGACCAAGGAACAATGGCACTACCTGCGTGACAAGGGCGTACACAGCATGCAGGGCTATTATTTTGCCAAACCCATGCCGCTAAATGATTTACTCAGGTACTTGTCTGACAATAAAGACGGCAACCACAACTTGTTCTAGTCTGAATTGCTGGCCTGTTCAGTCAGATAAATACAGGTGCCCTGACTGCCATCCACCTGAATGGCAAAACCTGCTTGCTTGGCAAAGGTTTTCATCAGGGTAAAGCCAAGATGGCTGGTCAGGCTGGCTTGCTCGAACAGCTCAGCATCAAACCCCGGGCCATCGTCACAGATCGCCAATTGCAGCCGCGCGTCTTCCCTTTTCATACTGATGGTCAACTTACCCGGGCGACCGCTGAAGGCATATTTAAAGGCATTAGTGACCGCCTCACAAATCAGCAGCCCCAAAGGCACCATCTGGTTTATGCTGATGTTCAGTTCGCCACGTCCTGCCTGTATATCTAAGGTCAGTTGTTCACGACTGGAGTGATTGAGGGTATCGCCGATCAGGTTGACCAGACGCTGCACATAACTTTGCAAGTTAATCGAGCCCAGGCTGTCATTTTGATAGAGCAACTCGTGGATCAGGGCCATGGCCCGCACCCGGTTTTTCAGATCGCTCATCACCGCCAGATCTTCTTTTTTAACCTGACGGCTTTGGATATCCATCAGGCTACTGACGATTTGCAGGTTGTTCTTCACTCGATGATGCACTTCATTAAGCAGCGAAACTTTCTCCTGTAAGGCCTCTTCCAGTTCCTCTTCGGCCTGCTTTAATTCGCTGACGTCACTGGCAGACACTATCACCCTGAACCATTCTCCTTTCGCGTCGGAAATAGGATGTACATCTATCTGCACCCAATGATCTTGGGTCTGAAATAGAAAACCAACCGGACTGCCCTGCTCGGCTTCCATAGCCGAACCAAACAGCAGTGCTTGCAAGCGAGCCATTACGCCCCGCTCGTCTGACTGGGCCAGATGATGCAGCTCCTGCCCCTCTAAATCGCCAGCCTGATCCCCCAACAGAATGCTAAAACGTTGATTAACGGCAGAGATGCTAACCTTGTCATCTTCCTCCCAGTCGAGCACCAGTAAACCACAGGATGCGCCGGCAAATACCGACTCAAGAAACGCCGTTTTATGCATTACCGCCGCTTCCATTTCCTTTTCTTCCTGAATATCGGAAATCACCCCGGACATAATCACAATATTGCCGTTTTCATCCCGCTGACTGTCGCCCCTGGTATTAAACCAGTGGTAAGTCCCGTCTGCCGCCAGCCCCAGGTAGTTAATATCGTACTTGCTGTGCTGCTCGATGTGACTTTTTAAGTGTTCCATCACTTTGTCATGATAATCCGGGTGTACATGAGCTATCCAGGTATCGAAGTGGCCCGGCACCTGAGCTGGCCAGCCCAACAGTTCATGGAAACGCGGTGAGAACCAGTTACTGTTATCTTTGGGATGCCATTCCCAGGGGGCGTCTCTTGAGCCAGAGATGACCCGCTCAAAACGGTTATTGGCCTCCACCAGCCGGGCCTGATAAGACAAACGCTCACTGATATCCACCACGGTGGCAAACACTCGTACCTCGTCGTCCACTTCGCTGCGATGCAGGGTCACCTCCACCGGGATTTTATCGCCATTTCTGGCCACCCCATACACCAGCCTGGAGGTCATTAAACCTGAGCTACGGGCACCGATACTGATTTCCTCTACCAGCTTTCTGTGACGACTGCGCTGTTCTGTCGGTAGAAGCATATTGACATGTTC
Source organism: Bowmanella denitrificans (assembly GCF_039522935.1). Classification (NCBI taxonomy): domain Bacteria; kingdom Pseudomonadati; phylum Pseudomonadota; class Gammaproteobacteria; order Alteromonadales; family Alteromonadaceae; genus Bowmanella; species Bowmanella denitrificans. Next base: position 169,331 of record NZ_BAAAEI010000020.1, read on the forward strand.
ATTCAGTAATTCCTGTTCACTGTAACCAAACATGCGGGTCAGGGCAGAATTGACCATACGAATATGTCCGCTTGCATCGGTTACCAGCATACCAAAAGGGGAGCCTTCTACTGCCAGTCGCACCATAGCCAGCCGTTCCTGCTCTCTGACCAGCTCCAACCTGTCCAGCTCGGCCCGGTAAGCCATTTCCTTATGCTGAGAATATTCCGATAAATTGGGCATAGCCAGCGCGTCTGGCAGGCGCCGAATCAACACATAAGCAGTGCTGATGGAAACAGTAGCCGTGAGCAGCTTTGCCAGGCCGTGGTAACCATAAGCCCCGTGCCAGATAACATAGATGCCAAATAAGTGGGTCACGCCACAACATAAGATAAAGGCGGCAAATAAATACAGCATCCAGCCAAAACGAATGTCCGGCCGCTGACGGACAAACAGATAGAGCACTAAAGGGATGGTAAAGTAAGCGGTGGCAATCAGCGCATCGGACAGTACATTCAGCCACAGAATGTCCGGTCGCCATAAAAAACAATGTCCATGCGGCATATAATCGGCGCGGAAAAAGTCATTGAGGTGCTGCTCCATCAGGGCTCCTTGTCCAAAGCGAAAAGAACATCTGCTTTACCAATATAGTGTGACAGGCGCAGCTAAGCACAAATATCTGCAGCAATTGTCAAATACCGGCTTAAACAAACAGCGCATAACCAATTTAAACAATAACCGGCGGTTATTTGACGTCTCTGGCCAGAACGCCAACTCACTATGGCCATAGAGTCTTCGACTTCAAGGCAAAAAAGTTCATAAGCTTCAATAGCATGGTTACCGACGAATACGCTCACAAGGAGTCCGGCATAGTTTTTGCTCGAATCTAAGCAGAGATAATATAGCAAAGGTTGCTGGCACAGGCCGTTACGCAACCAGGAGCAGACGGTGGAACAACATCTTCCCTTTTACGACAACGCAGGTTCTGATAGCTTTTTCCGCTTCAGCCAAATAGACAAGCAATTGGGCGATGCCGAGCGTCTGCATATCCTCGAAACCTTGCTGGGCTGTCTGGACCTGGCGGATTTCGCCCAGACCCTGCAAAATCTTTTAACTGTGCGCCTTGGATTATGTGGCTTGGAAATTCAGTCGCCAGCAGGACGATTAGCCTTGGGTAGCAGCGGTACACTAACCCGACTGATGGATTGTCCGCGGGATACCGCCACGGCTATCCGCTATCACTTTAACCGACCACTGAATGCATTGGATAACAGACGACTGGATGAGATCCATACCCTTGTGACACCGCAATTGCGCAACGTTATCAGGCACAGTGAGATTAAACGTCTGGCCAGCAAGGACCATCTAACCAGCCTGGGCAACCGGGCAGGCTTTGAAGAACATCTCAGCAGGTTATTTAGCCACGCCAAACGCAGTGGCGAAGTGTTCGGCCTGATGGTCTTGGACATGGATAAATTCAAAGCTATTAATGACAGCTTTGGCCATCAGGAGGGTGACAATGTACTGATTGCCATGGCACAAGCTATTAGCACCAGCCTGAGGGATACCGATTTTGCTTTTCGCTTCGGTGGCGACGAATTTTGTTGCTTAATTCCAGACGCTGACAGCGCAACGTTACAACGGGTCAGTCACCGCATTCGCCAGGCGATGCACAACCAACCCTTGCTGGCCAAGCACCATATGCGCTGCAGTATAGGCACAGGACTCTATCAGTCTGGTGAAGAGCGTGGTGCTTTGTTCAGTCGGGCCGATGCAGCACTGTATCAGGACAAACAGAATGCCAGCCTGCTGGGAAAGACCGCCTGACCCGGAAACTATTTGCCAGATCCGGCAAGGTTAAGCCGCCAGGCTGACTTATCCTGTTGCGGTTGGGAAAATGCCTGGTCGACTGCATAACCGGGCACGGCGGCCAACCTGTCATTGACAAACACCAGTGGTAGCTTATCTCTGAGCCAGGGTGGCACAGACCAAAACTTAAACCATTGTTTCAACGGTTTGCTGTGTAGCGCATCCGCCGGGGTAAAACGGTGGCTAAACTCACCAAATCGAATCTGTACCCTATCTGTTTGATGTAAATAGAGTAATGGACACTCAGTGGTGTCTTCGGTCAGATCAAACTCCATCACGCGCTGATCGGGTAACAACAACGCTCCTTCTCCCAACCAGTTGATAGGCTCAGGCTGCCAACACTGTGATCTGACGATATACAGCCTTTGACGAAAACGGCGAAATTGCCAATTGTCCCATTGTATACAGGGCTGGGCATCTTCCCTGGCGTTAAATAACTCAGTCGGTAAGCGATGCAAAAGCTGTTCAGAGGGGGCGGGGACTGCCATTTCCTGCAACCATAGGCGGATTATCTGTTGCTGCCAGGCCCAGCTGTAGTCGGCCAGGGACTGCAAATCCAGACAATCGGCCGCCACTCGCACCAGCTTAAGTCGCTGCTGCGCCACCTCATCTAACAACGCCTGCTGCTGGGCACACAATCTGGCACTGCGCGATACCGTAGTACCAATGCTGGGCCAGCGCTCCCTGAGCAGCGGAATAACCGCATTGCGCAAAAAATTACGCTCATACGCCGGGTTCTGATTTGACTCATCTTCAATCCAGTCAAGCTGATGGCAAGCCGCATAGTCAGCAAGCGCAGCCCGGCTATGATTAAGCAGAAGTCTGGCGTAGCGACGCTGACAATGGGTAGTATCAACCCCCATTCCAGACAGCCCTTTGGGACCGGCCCCTCGTTTTAATTGCAAAAGCAGGGTTTCCAGTTGGTCATCCTGATGCTGGCCCAGCAGTATCAGTGCATCCTCATCCGTCAGCTCGGCCAGCGCCTGATAACGCCCCTTTCTGGCCAAAGCTTCCAGACTCTGTCTTGGCGAACGTTGCAGCACCAGATGACGGGCAGCAAAAGGCACAGCCAGTCGCTCACACTGTTTCTGGCAATGTATCAGCCAACTATCGGCATTGGCACTCAGGCCATGATGAATATGCGCTGCACTGACCACAGCATTCGGATGCCGCTGTTTGAAGCTGGCCAGTAAGTGCAATAGCACGGTTGAATCCAGTCCGCCACTATAGGCAACCACAATGGGCTGGGGTGGCCGCCAAGTAGCAATCAGGCTGGATTCGAAGCTGGAATATAAACTGTCTGACATATAAAAAAGGCCGCTTAATTGCGGCCTATTCTAGGGGATTTACTTAGCAATAGCCAAAAGACATCAAACGCTCGTAACGCTCATTCAGCAGATCCACCTTGGACAATTTCTGTAATTGTGCCAGTTGCTGTTTAATACAAGCCTTGAGGTTTGCCGCCATGCCGTCATGATCACGATGCGCGCCGCCTAAGGGTTCATCGATGATATTGTTGATCAGCCCCAGTTTTTTAATTTGCGGTGCACTGACGCCCATGGCCTCTGCAGCCAGCGGGGCCTTTTCAGCACTTTTCCACAAAATAGAGGCACAGCCCTCTGGAGATATCACCGAGTAGGTGCTGTATTGCAGCATATTGACCCTATCGCCCACCCCGATAGCCAGTGCGCCACCAGAGCCACCTTCACCAATCACAGTGCAGATTACCGGTACTTTCAGTCCGGCCATTACCTTCAGATTGCGGGCAATAGCTTCACTTTGACCGCGTTCCTCGGCCCCCACCCCAGGATAGGCGCCAGGTGTATCGATAAAGGTAATAATCGGCAGGTTGAATCGTTCAGCCATTTCCATCAGACGCAAGGCTTTGCGGTATCCCTCGGGCTTGGGCATACCAAAATTGCGCTTAATTTTTTCGGCTGTATCCCGGCCTTTCTGGTGGCCGATAATCATCACCGGCTGATCATCCAGTCTGGCCAGTCCGCCCACAATGGCTTTGTCATCGGCAAAGGCCCGATCACCGGCCAATTCGTCAAAATCGGTAAAGATCCGGGAAATATAATCCAGTGTGTAAGGGCGCAAGGGATGACGCGCCAACTGGGAAATCTGCCAGGCGCCCAGATCACTGAATATCTTGCGGGTCAGCTCGCCACTCTTTTCCCTGAGCTTGGTAATTTCCTCTTCCAGGCCCACGTCAAACTCGCCGCCCCGGTTGACCAGGCGCAACTCTTCAATCTTGGCTTCCAGCTCTGCAATCGGTTGTTCAAAACTCAGATAGTTTAAACTCATCCCACTACCTTATTGGTTGTTTGGTTGTCCGGCTCCCGGACATCCTTTGAATTCTATGGATGAAACCGGCCCTTGACCAGCTTCATGGGTACATTTTGTCTGTTTTCAACAGCCACATGCTTAATGGAATGTCAGAGACACCCGCTCTTCGCCCAGCAAAACCTGCAATTCATGCAACAGTTCATCCTGCGGCGTCACGTACCACTGCGCACCAACGGTCAACATAGCACTGGCATCCGGGTGCTGGTATGACAACTGAATAGGACAGGTGCCCCCCTGATACTGACTAAGCAGTTCTCTTAACCTGCCGATATTGTCGGCATTACACCAGGGTTGTTCAAGTCCCAGCAGAATCGCCCTGGCATGCTTTTCCCTGGCCTGTACAATATCCAATACGTCGCGGGCCGACATTGTATTGCCCCCGGAATATTCATCAAAGCTGACCTGTCCGGACACCACCAGAATACGATCTTTCTCCAGCGTGCTTTCGAATTGTTCAAACATGTCGGGGAAAAAGCGCACATCCAGCCTGGCACTTTTGTCATCCAGAGTAACAATGGCCCAGCGCCGACCTCGCTTGTTCACCATTACCCGCATATCGATCACCAGACCAATGGCGGTGACACTGCCATCCCTGGGAGTAGGTTTAACATCCACCAGACGGATTTTGGTGTAATTCTTAATTTCCTTTTGATACTGATTAATGGGGTGGCCGGTAAGATACAGTCCCAGCGTTTCCCGCTCGCCTTCCAGCCAGACTTTTTCCGGCCATTTGGGTACATCAGCAAAGGCTTGTTGCACCTGCTCCGGTTCGGTTGTCAGCAAGCCAAACATATCGCTCTGACCAAAAGATTCGGCTTTGGCATGCTGGTCGGCAGCAGCAATCGCTTCGGGCAGACTGGCCATCAGCGAAGCCCGGTGCGGCCCAAGATTGTCCATAGCACCAGATAACACCAGCTTTTCCAACACCCTTTTGTTGACTTTTTTAAGGTCAACTCTGGCACAAAAATCAAATAAATCGCTGAACGGGCCTTTGACCTGGCGGGCCTGGATAATGGCTTCAATCGGGCCCTCGCCCACCCCTTTCACGGCACCAATGCCGTAAACAATTTGCCCTTGCGGGTTCACCGTAAACTTGTACAGGCCGGTATTCACATCCGGTGGCAAGACCGTCAGCTCCATGCGCTGAACCTCGTCCACCAGAGTCACAATTTTATCGGTGTTATCCATATCCGCCGACATCACTGCCGCCATAAACTCGGCTGGATGATGCTTCTTAAGCCACAGGGTCTGATATGACACCAGGGCATAGGCAGCAGAGTGAGACTTGTTGAAACCATACCCGGCAAATTTTTCCACCAGGTCGAAGATCTTCATTGACAGCTCACCGTCAATGCCGTTGTTTTTCGAACCTTCCTCAAAGGTAGAGCGCTGCTTGGCCATTTCTTCGGGTTTTTTCTTACCCATGGCCCGGCGTAACAGGTCAGCGCCACCTAAACTGTAGCCAGCCATTTCCTGGGCAATCTGCATCACCTGCTCCTGATACAGAATGATGCCGTAGGTGGGCTCAAGGATCTCTTTCAAGCATTCATGCTGGTATTCGGCATCCGGGTAAGATATGTCCTCACGGCCATGCTTACGGTCGATAAAGTTATCCACCATGCCTGACTGCAACGGACCAGGGCGGAACAAGGCAACCAAGGCGATAATGTCTTCGAAGGTGTCCGGCTTCAGACGCTTGATAAGGTCTTTCATGCCCCGCGATTCAAGCTGGAAGACCGCAGTTGTCTCAGCATTTTGCAGCATCTTGTAACTGGGCAGATCATCCAGGGGGATGGCGCTGATATCGATATCCAGCCCTTTGGTTTGTTTGACCATATCCAGCGCCCACTGGATAATGGTCAGAGTGCGTAATCCCAAAAAGTCAAACTTGACCAGCCCGGCGGTTTCCACGTCGTTTTTGTCAAACTGGGTAACCGGGTTTTTACCTTCGTCATCGCAATACAGTGCGGCGAAATCGGTAATTTTGGTGGGCGCGATTACTACCCCTCCGGCATGTTTACCGGCGTTTCGGGTTACCCCTTCCAGGGTGCGGGCCATATCAATGAGGTCGCGAACCTCTTCGTCCTGATCATAAAGTTCAGGCAGACGCGGCTCCACCTCAAAGGCTTTGGCCAGTGTCATGCCTGGATCACCAGGAATCAGCTTGGAAATTCTGTCAACAAAACCATAGGGGTGACCCAATACCCTGCCCACATCCCGCACCACGGCTTTCGCCGCCATAGTACCGAAGGTAATGATCTGCGATACCGCATCCCGTCCATATAAATCCGCCACGTGATCAATCACTTCATCACGCCGGTCCATACAGAAATCCACATCAAAATCCGGCATGGATACCCGTTCGGGGTTGAGGAAACGTTCGAACAGCAAATCAAACTCAAGGGGATCCAAATCAGTGATCTTCAGCGCATAAGCCACCAGTGAACCGGCACCCGAGCCACGCCCCGGTCCAACCGGAATCCCATTGTCTTTACTCCACTGGATAAACTCCATCACGATCAGGAAGTAACCGGGAAAGCCCATCTGGTTGATGACCTGCAGCTCGATGGCCAAGCGCTCATCATAGGCGGGGCGCTTCTCTGCCCGTTCAGCAGGGTCGGGGAACAAAAACGCCAGTCGCTCTTCAAGACCCTCCTCGGATACTTTGACCAGGAAGTCCTCAATACTTAAATCCCCGGTGGGGAAATTAGGCAGGAAGTATTCACCCAAACGCATAGTGACGTTGCAGCGCTTGGCAATCTCCAGGGTATTTTCCAGGGCTTCGGGAATATCAGCAAACAGCTCGGCCATTTCCTCGCCGCTGCGTAAATATTGCTGCTCACTGTAACGCTTAGGACGGCGGCTGTCCTCCAGCGTATAGCCGTCGTGAATGCAGACGCGCACTTCATGGGCATCGAAGGCGTCCGCTTCAATAAAGCACACTTCGTTGGTTGCCACCACGGGTAAATCATATTGCTGGGCAATCTCCACCGCCCGGTGCAGATAGTCATCTTCTCCCGGCCGACCAGTGCGCATCAGCTCCAGGTAATACGCATCATGAAAATGCTGCTGGTAAAAGGCCAGGATCTCTTTCACCATATCCTGATTGCCCTTGCTCAGGGCAATACCCAGATCCCCTTCCCTGGCACCGGATAAAATCAACACACCGGTTTTATGTTCTGCCAACCAGTTCTTATCAATAACCGGTCGGTCGGGATGAAAGCCGCGCTGATAGGCACGGGATATCAACAAAGTGATATTTTTATAGCCTTCGTTGTTGGCGGCCAGCAGGGTCAGGCGGAACATCTGTTCTTCCAGCTCTTCGCTCTGCACCCAGAAGTCAGCACCCACTATGGGTTTAATCCCCTGAGCATGGGCCTCACTGTAGAACCTTACCAGTCCACAGAAGTTCATCTGGTCGGTAATGGCCACCGCCGGCATATTCAGCGCCTTGACCTTGCCAAGTATGGGCTTGACCTTATTCAGACCATCGCGCATGGAAAAATCGCTGTGCACCCTTAGATGCACAAACTTAGCATCAGCCATGTAACTCTCCCTGACGTGACTGCAATGCCAATTGCACCGGCTTAAAACTGATGCGGTGCAAAGGGGTGGGGCCAAGCTCAGCCAGCTTTTGTAAGTGCAATGCGGTGGGATAGCCTTTGTGCTTGGCAAAGCCATAAGCCGGATACAGGGCATCTAACTGCTGCATTTCTTCGTCACGGGTGACTTTCGCCAGTATCGAAGCTGCCGAAATGGCGGCGATAAGGCCGTCGCCCTTTACCACAGCCTCACTGGAATATTGCCAGGGCGGGCAACGATTGCCGTCTACCATCACATGCTCAGGTTGAACGGCCAGGCCCTGCACAGCACGGGTCATAGCCAGCATAGTGGCATGCAGGATATTCAGCTTATCAATTTCTGCCGGACTGGCCCGGCCAATACACCAGCACAGGGCGTTTTCACGGATTTCGTCGGCAAGTCTAAGACGTTTCTTTTCTGAAATGGCTTTGGAGTCTGCCAGTCCAACAATGGGTTGGTCGGGATGCAAGATCACGGCAGCAGTGACCACGTCACCGACCAGTGGGCCGCGGCCAACCTCGTCGACACCGGCAATCAATCTATTTTCCATTGGATTCTATTAATTTACTGATGGCATCTGCTGCGCGTTCGTCAGCATTGAGCCTGAGTTGTTGATGCAAAGCAGTGAATTTATCTACCAAGCCAGGTGCGCCCTGAGTGAGCATGGGAGCTAAAATTTTGGTCATCCGCTCTGGCTCGACATCGTGCTGCAGCAGCTCGGGTACCAAGGCCTCACCCGCCAGCAAATTGGGCAGGGAAAAATACTTAGCCCGGACCATACGCTTGGCAATCTGATAGGTCAGCCAGTTGAACTTATATGCCACCAGCATCGGCTTTTTGCATAACATAGCCTCCAGGGTAGCGGTACCGGATGCCAGCAAAATCGCATCAGCGGCGCTCATCGCGTCTCGGGACTGACCATCCAGGATCTGAATGTGCGCTTGGCTCTGGGTGCTCGCCAAATACTCTTCAATTTGCTGACGACGTTTGGCATTGGCGGCAGGCAATACCACCTGCAAATCTGGGATCTGCTGCTGCAGCAGCGCAGCGGTTTGCACAAAGGCAGGTAATAACAGGCTGACCTCCCCACCCCGGCTGCCAGGTAACAGCGCCAGCACCTTGCACTGTTCGGATAACCCCAGTCGCGCTCTGGCTCCAGTTGAATCAACTTCAACAGGAATAGCATCGGCCAGGGTATGACCGACAAAAGTGCACGGCACCTGGTATTTGTCGTAAAACGCCTTTTCAAAGGGCAATAAACTCAGCACCAGATTGGTCGCCTTTGCAATATTGAATACCCGCTTCTCACGCCAGGCCCAAATGGTCGGACTAACATACTGAACCGTGCATATGCCTGCGGCTTTGAGGCGTTTTTCCAACCCCAGATTGAAATCAGGCGCATCGATGCCGATAAACAGGTCTGGTGGGTTGGCAATAAAATGTTCGACCAGTGATGCGCGGATATGTAATAAGCGCCGGATCCGGGACAATACCTCAACCAGCCCCATAACAGACAGCTCTTCCATATCAAACAACGACTGACAGCCTTGCGCCTGCATACGGGGGCCGCCAATACCTTCGAATTGAATATGCGGGAAGCGGCTATTGAGGGCTTGAATTAAACCGGCACCAAGAATATCGCCGGAGGTTTCTCCGGCGACAATTCCAATTCGCAATGGTGCTTTTTCGACTGGCACAGATGAGATTGTCAGCGGACAATCCCCCGTGGAGAATTGGCAACAAACTGGGCCAGAATTTGCAGCTCCGGGGTAGTTTTGGCCATCTCGTTTAGCTCCACCAGAGCCTGTTCCACGGTGTTACCGTTACGGTACAACACCTTATAAGCTCGGCGAATCTGTAAAATCGCTTCTTTAGAGTAACCGCGACGGCGCAAGCCCTCGGAATTAATACCGTGAGGGGTCACATTCACGCCGCCCACCATCACATAAGGAGGCAGGTCTTTCACCATAATGGAACCGGCACCCACAAAGCTGTGGGAACCGATATGACAAAACTGGTGTACCCCTGACATACCGCCAAGAATGGCCCAGTCGCCAACATGCACATGCCCTGCGGTACTGGCGTTATTGGCAAATATGTTATTGTCACCAATCATGCAATCATGCGCGACATGCACGTAGTTCATAAACAGATTATTGGAACCTATGCGGGTCAGCCCCTGATCCTGGACTGTGCCGCGATGCACGGTTACGCATTCGCGAAAGATATTGTTATCACCGATCTCCAGTCGGGTGTCCTCACCGGCATACTTCTTATCCTGGCAATCTTCGCCAATGGAGCTGAACTGATAGAAATGGTTTCCCTTACCAATACGAGTAGGGCCTTTAATCAGCACATGGGATTCGATGCGGGTATCGTCACCGATCTCCACCTCTCCCTGAATAACAGAATACGGACCAATCTGGACATTTTTACCCAGCTTGGCACTCGGATGAACAATGGCAGTCTGGTGAATCACCGGTTACATCTTCCTCATGGCACACATAAACTCGGCACTACAGGCCTCCGCACCATCCACGCTGGCCACCCCGGCAAACTTCCAGATACCGCGCTTTTCCTTAACTAACTTCACGTCGAAGTCCAGTCTGTCCCCAGGTACCACCGGGCGTTTAAAGCGAGCGTTATCAATACCGGCATATAAATACAATTGGTCAGAATTACCTACGGTTTTAAAACCCAAGACACCAGCCGCCTGCGCCATGGCTTCCAGAATTAACACGCCCGGGAAGATGGGCTTGCCAGGGAAATGGCCAGTGAAGCAAGGTTCATTAAAGGTAATATTCTTGTATGCGCGAATAGACTCGCCCAAAGTATAGTCGGTCACCCGGTCTATCAGTAGAAACGGATAGCGATGGGGTAACAACTCCATAATTTCTTCAATTTGAATCAGATTCAGTTCGTTAGCCAACTGTTTGTCTCCAAAAGGCGGGATTAATCCCGCTCAGCACATTTCTTTTCCAATGCTTTGACACGTTGACCAAGCTTGTCCAGGCTACGTACATTGGCCACCGACTTGCGCCAGTCTTTGCTGCTCTGTGAGGGCAAACCAGACGAATACAAGCCAGGCTCGGTTACCCCTTTGGTTACCATACTCATGCCGGTAAAATGGACATTGTCGCCAATTTCCACATGACCGGTTATGGCACTCAGCCCGCCAATAGTACAATTTCGGCCAATACGGGTACTGCCACCGATAACACTACAACCAGCCATCGCCGTGTTCTCACCGATCACCACATTATGAGCAATCTGGCATTGGTTATCGATTATCACACCATCATGCAGGATGGTATCGTCCAGTGCACCGCGATCAACTGTGGTGCTGGCACCAATTTCCACTCTGTTGCCCAGAATAACCCGGCCAAGTTGCGGAATTTTTACCCAGGCACCCTTATCATTGGCGTAACCAAAGCCGTCAGCACCAATTACCGCTCCGGATTGCACCAGGCAGTCTTCACCAATTTCCACTTCGTGGTAAAGGGTCACATTGGCCCAAAGCTTGGTGCGCGCGCCGATTCGGCTGTTACGCCCAATCACGCAACCTGCACCTATCTGCACCTGGTCACCCAATACAACACCGGATTCAATCACCGCATTAGGCCCAATCACCACGCCCTGGCCAAGCACTGCATCATCGGCAATCACCGCCTTAGATGAAACACCCTGTGCCGCTGCGGGAGTGGTATCCATTAACTGGGCAACTCTGGCAAATCCTACATAAGGGTTGGCCAATACCAACGCGGCACAAGGACAGTGAGGCAGATCATCTTCGCTCAGAATCACGGCACCGGCCGACGTGTCAGCGAGTTGGTTACGATACTTGCTGTTGGACAAAAAGGAAATCTGACCTTTGCCAGCTCTGGAGAGGGTCGACACTGACTGAATCATCAGGTCGCCATCTCCAACCAGCCTGGCGCCCAAATGCTGCGCGAGTTCGCGTAAGCTGATTGGCTTCATGCAAGGGTCCGTTATTTAATTTTGCTGACCTGATCAATAACCTGCTTGGACAGGTCATGCTTTTCATCTGCAGTATAGAGTACCGCTTCAGCATTGATGACTAAATCATACTTATCTTTGGCTGCAATGCTGTCGATGGCTTGTTTGATCAAACCCAGAATTTTGTTGCGCTCTTCCATCTGGCGACGCTGGGCATTCTGCTGAAGTGGCTGAGCCTTGGCCTGATAATCATCACGCAGACTGATCAGTTTAGTCTCCAGCTCTTTCTTTTCCTTGTCGCTCATTGTCGCAGCATCGCGCTGCTGCTTTTCCAGATAATACTTAATGTCTTTTTCCAGGCGAGCCACTTCGTCGAACTGGTCCTTAAACTCAGTGCGAATCGTTTCCTGGATTTGTGCTGCCTGGGGCAGGGCCTGGAACACGCCCTGTACATTGACAAAACCCAGTTTCTGCTCAGCCATCGCGGCAGAGCTCATCATGGCAGTGCCCAAAATGGCGGCGGTCAGCATGCTTTTTCTAAGGGTTTTCAATTTGTTCTCCTTTAAGTCTTTGGGTGTGCTGTAACTGCACTGTTATTAGAATGTCTGGCCGATATTGAAGGAGAAGAAGCGACTTTCATCACCCTCTTCTTCTTTCAGGATCCGTGAGAAACTGAAAATCATCGGACCCATAGGCGATAGCCATTGTACTGAAATACCTGCTGAGGCGCGGAAACGACCAGGGTCAGCAAAGTCCGGAATTTTGGCGCGCTCACTGTCGCGCAGATTCTTATACCTGTCCAGCCTGAACTCAGTGTCCCATACATTACCAGCATCAACAAACAAGCTGGTACGCACTGAATTGTCGAATTCCTCATCCACAAACGGAGTCGGCACTATCAACTCAAGACCAGCAAGGGCCAGCGCATTGCCGCCAATGGATCTCAGGTTATTTGGGTCGTCAATGAAATCCTGATCGGGTCCAAGAGGTATTTTCACGCCACCCGGGCCATCGATGACAGATGTTCTACGGTAAACCGGTCTCGGCCCCACGGTATTACTTTCAAAGCCGCGCAACGAGTCACTACCACCGGCCCGGAAGTTGTCCCAGAATGGCAAGATCTGATCATTGCCGTCGATATCACCATAACCATTACCATAACCAAGTTCCAACCTGGCCAATACCGACCAACGCTGATCACGGGACAAGGGGAAATAGAAACGGGTATCAAAGCTCAGCTTAAAATAATCCACATCAGAAAACGGTGCAGTGACTTTGGCCACAGCCCGTTGTGACGAGCCAGCGGTAGGGAAAATCCCGCGGTTTAAGGTAGTTCTGCTCCAGCCGGCACTAAACTCATAGCTGTTAAATTCAATACCTGCATCCGGGTTACTAGGATCGGCAAACAACTCATAGAAATTACGGATCTGATCATAGGTGCGTAACTGTGAAATTTCGTTGTAGCGGTAAGTAACGCCAAAATTCAACCGGTTATATTCGTCCACCGGGTAACCAAAGTTCGCTCCGATGCCCCAGGATTTATTTTTATATTGCACCAGGTTGGCATTGCCGGCATCAAAGTCTGAATAGAACAGTGTGCCACCCAGGCTGATGCCATCAATGGTGAAATAGGGATCAGTGTATGAAATAGTTGCACTACGCTGATAGGAAACTGTGTTCAGATTCAACGCCAGGCGTTTGCCGGTGCCGAGGAAGTTATCCTGTTGAATACCGGCCTGCAGACTCAACTTGGTGCGGTCGCCGTAACCAATACCGGCGTTAAATGAACCCGATGGCTGCTCTTTGACTTTAAAGTCCACATCGACCTTGTCTTCCTCACCCGGCAGACGCACCGTGTCAAACTCGACTTCCTCTACATAGGTGAGTCGCGACATATGGCCTTTAGATGATTCTAGTGCCACATTGGATAACCAGGCACCTTCCATCTGGCGCACTTCACGGCGTAGTACCTCATCAGAAGTCACTTCATTGCCCTGGAAGTTAATCCGGCGCACATAAATGCGTTTGCCTGGGTCTACCGACAGAGTCAGCTTAACGGTTTTGTCTTCATCGTTAATTTCAGGAATGGTGGTGACCGTTGGGAAAGCATAACCAAAGCGGCCCAGATACTTACTGATAAACTCTTCGGTATAGGTCACTTCGGCCAGGTTGTACATCTCGCCGCTACGTAGCGGCAGTATCTGCTTAACGAACTCTTCCTGACCAAGCAAATCCCCCACCAGTTCCACATCAGAAACAGTGTATTGTTCGCCCTCGGTCACGTTTAGGGTGATATAGATGCCGGATTTATCCGGAGTCATAGAAACCTGCGTGGAATCCAGGTTATAACGCAAGTAGCCCCGGTCCATGTAGTAACTGCGCAGGGTTTCCATATCACCGGTCAGTTTTTGCTTCTGATAACGGGTCTCAGACAAGAAATCCCACCAGGGTGTATCGAACTTGAGCTCAATCTGATCCATCAGTTCGACATCTGAATAGACTTCGTTACCCACCACGTTGATTTGCTTTATCTTCGCGGCGTCCCCTTCTTCAAAGGACAGTTTCAGATCCACCCGGTTGCGGGGCAACGGCGTAATAATGGCATTCACTTCAGCATTGTATTTACCAATGCTGTAATAAAAATCTTTCAGGCCATTTTCAATAGACGTCAGCACTGTTTTATCCAGCGGCTCTCCGACCCGGATCTTACTGTCATCCAGACTTTGCTGGAGCTGCTCGTCCTTAATGTCTTTATTGTCTTCAAAGGTGATCTTGCTGATGGTGGGGCGTTCTTTCACCTGCACCACCAGTGTGCCGCCATCACGCAGTACTTTAATACTTTCAAAGTGCGTAGAGGCATACAGTGAACGGATTAACTGCGAAACGCGGAAATCATTCAGGCGGTCGCCCACTTTCACCGGCAGATAAGTCAGCGCGGCACCCAGGGCAACCCGCTGCAGGCCTTCCACCTTGATGTCTTCAACGATGAATTCACTGTCACTATTGGCAGAGACATTGGTAGTACCGGCCAGCATCAAGGCTGCAATTAGAGGTTTTAACTTCATTTACTATTATTCTTCCAAACTACTGGGTTTCGCTGGAACGCCAACATGGCAGCCTACAAGCGAGTTATATCGTTAACTATGGCTATCGTCATCAGCAACAACAACAGTGCGCCACCAATACGAAACCCGATCTCCTGAACCGACTCCGGTACCGGCCTACCCGTTAAAAGCTCAATAAAATAATAGAGTAGGTGTCCGCCATCAAGTACCGGCAGGGGTAAAAGGTTAATGATCCCAAGATTTACACTAATAAGTGCCAGAAAACTCAGGAAATATACCAATCCAAATCCAGCGCTGGCCCCTGCGCCCTGCGCTATGGAAATGGGGCCGCTAAGATTTTTCACCGACACATCGCCGCTGATCAGCTTACCGATCATTTCCACACTCAATACCATCCAACGCCAGGTCTTCTGCGCACCTTGTATAAACGCGCCAACAGGCCCGTACTCATGGCTAAAGCGATAAGAATCAGGCCATGGCTCCACATAAGGTACGACCCCAAGGTAACCCTGCTGACTGTCTTGTCCCTGCCGCTGCCCGACCCGCACATCCAGCGTAACTAAATAGCCATCCCGCTGCAGGGAGATATTCATCATCTGATTGGGCCTGGCGGCAATCCGGTCCACTATTTGTTCCCAATTCTGCACCGGAGTTCCATCTAACTGGACAATTTTATCATTTACCTTCAGCCCAGCCGCTTTTGCTGGTGAATCGTCAGCCACCTGTGCAATACGGGTCGTTACTTCTGGGCGATAGGGCACCAGCCCCAAACTGAGCAATGCCGAATCCTTCTCCGGGTCAAACTGCCAATCACGCAAATCCAGGGTTAGATCCACTTTTTGACCAGATTCAGGCCAGATGGCTTCGACTTGCATCATGTCTTTACCAATATGTGAAATCAGCTCCAGATTCACGGCTTCCCAGTCGAGGGTATCATGATCCGCTATCCGGGTAATCTGCATACCGGGCTGAACAAAAGCCCTTCCCGCAATGGATTCCTTCGGTACATCCCCCACTACAGGTTTGACTGTTTCTACCCCGAGCATGTACATCAACATCAGGGCAAAAACGGCGAAAATGAAATTGGTCAAAGGACCTGCCGCAATAATGGCGATTCGTTTATACACGCTTTGTCGGTTAAAGGCTTTTGGCAGCTCGGCTTCACTTACCTGCTCTACCCGCTCATCCAGCATCTTGACATACCCGCCAAGCGGAATCACCGCCAGCACAAATTCGGTGCCATGACGATCGGTACGACGCCAGAATGCTTTACCAAAACCGATGGAAAAGCGCTGCACTTTTACGCCACACCAGCGGGCCACAATAAAATGCCCCCATTCATGCACCGCCACCAGCAATCCCAACGCGATAACAAAAAACAGCAGACTCCACAAAAAAGACAAAATCATACGGCCAGCCTTTTTATGGTCTGGTGCGCCAGACTGCGAGCTTCAGCATCCATAGCCAGTATTGCGTCAATACTTTGCAGTTGCCGATGTTCAATGTTTGCCAGCACGGCAGCATTGACCTCTGCAATACAGGTAAAACTAATTTGTTTGTGCAAAAAGGCCTCCACCGCAATCTCATTGGCAGCATTGAGACTGGTTGTGGCATATTGACCGGCCTGGCACGCCTCAATCGCCAGCTTCAGATTAGGATACCGCGCATAGTCAGGGTACTGAAAGGAGAAATCTGTCAGAGTGGCAAAGTCCAGGGGGCTGACCCCGGCATCAATACGCTGTGGATAGGCCAATGCATGGGCAATGGGCGTACGCATATCCGGGTTACCCATTTGCGCTAAAACAGAGCCGTCGCGATATTGCACCATTGAATGAATGACACTTTGTGGATGTATGACCACTTCAATCTGACTGGCTAGTAACCCAAACAGCCAGCAAGCTTCGATAAACTCCAAGCCTTTATTCATCATGGTGGCCGAGTCCACCGAAATTTTCCGCCCCATGCTCCAGTTGGGATGTTTACAGGCTTGCTCGGGGGTAACTAGACTAAGCTCGTCTAGCTGGTAGTTCAGAAAAGGGCCACCAGAACCGGTCAGCAAAATTTTACTGATCCCGGCAGCCTGCAAATCACCATAACGAAAATCGTCGGGCAGACATTGAAAAATAGCATTGTGCTCACTGTCGATGGGAAGCAGCGTCGCCTGATGTTCCCGCACAGCTTGCATAAACAAGTGCCCAGACATGACCAGCGCTTCTTTATTGGCCAATAACACCCGCTTGCCAGCTTTGACAGCGGCCAGGGTAGGAAGCAAGCCTGCCGCACCGACAATAGCCGCCATCACCACCTGAGACTCGCCATGGCTGGCTACATACGCCAGCCCATCGTCTCCTGCTAAAATCTCTGCTGTCACCCCTGCATCAGCGGCCAGTTCAGACAGACTTGCATAATCAGCCTCATCTGCCGCCACCAGATATCTGGGTTGATGCAGTCTGGCTTGCTCAATCAGCAAGGGCAGATTCTTGTGCGCGGTAAGGGCAACAACCTGATAACGCTGCGGATGACGAGCCAGCACATCCAGCGTACTTTGGCCAATAGAGCCGGTTGAACCCAATATGCAAATTCCTGGCATCAGGTCATCCATAATACATAGCAAAGGGCGAACACCGGGAAGGCTGCAGTCAGACTGTCAATTCTGTCCAGTATACCGCCATGGCCAGGCAACAAAGTGCCACTGTCTTTGCACCCTACGCAGCGTTTAAACATGCTTTCATTCAGATCGCCCAGCGCAGACACGCCAACCGTCAGTCCGCCAATCAGTATATGTGTCCAGATCATGCTGGCATTAACCTGATAATGCAAAGCCGCAAAACCTATAATGGCAGACGAAGCAGCAATGCCCCCTAATAAGCCTTCCAAGGTTTTACCGGGCGATACATTGGGACGCAACTTGCGCCGTCCGAATTTCACGCCGACAAAGAAAGCACCAATATCTGCCGCCCAGACAATACCAAGTACGTAGAATATCAGCGAAGCACCATAGTAAGGGTCGATATCATAGAGTTTGGTACGCAGGGTCACGATAGCAACCCAGGTGGGGACCAGAGTCAAAAGGCCAAACAGCCCACGAATCGGCACACTGTTTCGCCACATGCTGGTATGTCTGGGATATGCCAGGATCATCAGCAAAGCCAGTGCCCACCAGGCCGCCGCAGCGCTCAGAATAGCAAGATACACAGGGTTAAGCTGGCCTTGCACCCAGATTTGCTCTGTGGGTATTTGCCAGGTCAGGACCAAGCAGATACCCATAACCAGTAACGTAAAGAGTGCCTTCGCCTTGCGGCTGGAAAGACTCATCAGATTGGCCCATTCCCAGGCGCCAAGGCCTACAATCAGGCCAATACACAGTTCAAAACCGGTTAAAGGCAGGAACAGAATAGCGCCAAGCGCCAGGGGGGCCAACACCAAAGCGGTGATTATGCGTTGTTTTAGCAAAGGGTTGATCCTCGGAACGTCATACCTCGACCTGCTCGCCGGTTTTACCGAATCGCCTCTGGCGAGCGGAAAAATCGGCTACGGCCAGCTCGAATTCCTGTTCAGTGAAATCCGGCCACAGGGCTGACGTAAAATAAAGCTCTGCATAGGCCAACTGCCAAAGCAGAAAATTGCTCACCCGACTTTCACCGCCGGTACGGATCAGTAAATCCAAATCCGCCAAACCAGACAACGAGGTATGGGCATCAAAGCTGGTCTCATCGATCTGAGCGCTGTCCATTTCACCGGACTTAACTTTGTCAGCCAATTGCCTGGCAGCCTGGACTATATCCCATCGACCGCCGTAATTAGCAGCGATATTCAATACCAGTGATTGATTACCAGCGGTCATGGCTTCTGCTTCGCGAATGCGCGTGACCAGTTTCTCATCAAAACGGCTAAGATCCCCAACGACCTTGAGGCGCACATCATTCTTATGCAAACGTTTGACTTCACTTTTCAAAACCAGCTTGAAAAGCTCCATCAATACGCCAACTTCATCAGCAGGCCGATTCCAGTTTTCACTGGAAAAAGCAAACAGGGTGAGGACTTGAATCCCTTTCTTGCGAGCATAGGTTACCGAGCTGCGTACAGAATCGACTCCAGCCTTATGGCCGAAGGTACGAATCTTACCCCGCTGCTTGGCCCAACGCCCGTTGCCATCCATAATGATGGCAACATGCCTTGGAATGCTTTGTGAAGACATCATGAGGAAAACTCCGATCGCGTGATGAAACCGATCAGATTTCCATAAGTTCTTTTTCTTTTTCCACCAGCAGTTGATCTATCTGCTTGATGAAATCGTCCGTCAGTTTCTGAACATCATCCTCAGCACGGCGACCATCGTCTTCACTGATTTCCTTTTCTTTTACCAGATCTTTAATTCCGGCATTAGCGTCACGACGCACATTGCGGATCCCTACGCGGCCTTGTTCGGCTTCACCACGTACCACTTTAATCAGATCTTTACGACGTTCCTCGGTCAATGGCGGCAATGGAATACGAATCACGGTACCGGTACTCATGGGGTTGAGACCCAGATCCGATTGCATAATGGCTTTTTCAACTGCTTGAGTCGCACCCTTATCAAATACAGTCAGCGACAAGGTCCGGGCATCTTCAGCGACCACGTTGGCGATCTGACGCAGCGGCGTATCAGAGCCGTAATAGGACACCATAATACTGTCCAACAGGCTTGGATGAGCGCGCCCCGTACGGATCTTGCTGAACTGGCTTTTCAGTGCGCTGATAGATTTGCTCATACGCTCTTTGGCGTCATTTTTTATTTCGTTAATCATGCTTTCAATCCTGTCTACAGTGCTTAATTCAGATTATCGAGGTGATCGATTAGAGTACCTTCATTTTCACCCATGACAACCGCTTTTAGACTGCCAGGCTTGTTCATATTGAACACCCGAATTGGCAAACTATGGTCGCGGGCCAGGGTAAAGGCGGCCAGATCCATCACCTTAAGCTCTTTTTCCAGCACTTCCTGATAACTTAGTTGCTCATACATCACGGCATTGGGGTTTTTAGCCGGATCGGAATCATATACGCCGTCTACTTTGGTTCCTTTCAGTACCGCATCGGCTTCAATTTCTATACCGCGCAAACAGGCGGCAGAGTCAGTGGTGAAGAAGGGGTTACCTGTACCGGCGGCAAAAATCACCACCCGGCCAGATTTAAGCAAGCTGATGGCCTCGGCCCAATTGTAGGCATCGCATACGCCGTTTAGGGGAATGGCAGACATTAAACGGGCATTGACAAAGGCTCGGTGCAAAGCGTCACGCATGGCCAGACCATTCATTACCGTCGCCAGCATGCCCATATGGTCACCCACCACGCGGTTCATTCCGGCTTTCGCCAGACCTTCACCGCGGAACAGGTTACCGCCGCCGATCACCAGGCCAACCTGCACGCCCAGTTCCACCAGCTCCTTAATTTCCTGTGCCATACGATCCAGCACCTTGGGATCGATACCAAAACCTTCTTCGCCCATCAGGGCTTCACCACTGAGTTTTAACAATATGCGTCGATAGGCGGATTTTGGATTGATACTCATTGAAAAGATGCTTCCTGTAAGTTCTGCTTGGCCCGCGCTCTGCCCTGACACTGAGTCTGGCAAAGCCTCTGAGTCTTTGGGGTATATGGCCGGATTTCTATTCAGAAACCAGCACATAATAAAAGGCACCCCAATTGAGGTGCCCGTAGTTTATATGACAATGCCCTGAGGCAAAAGTCACAGCGTCTATTTATTTCTTGGCCGCGGCCATCTGCGCCTGAACTTCGGCAGCGAAGTCTTCGGTCTTCTTCTCGATACCTTCACCTACTTCGAAACGCACGAAGTTAACAGCGTCAGCATTGGCAGCTTTAAGCAACTGACCAACGGTCTGAGAAGGATCTTTTACGAAAGGCTGACCAGTCAGGCTGATTTCGCCGGTAAACTTGCTCATACGGCCAGCAACCATCTTTTCTGCGATGTCTGCAGGCTTGCCGCTTTGCATAGCGATATCAATTTGAATTGCCTTCTCTTTCTCTACCACGTCGGCAGGTACTTGCTCAGGCTTAACAAATTGTGGGTTGCTGGCGGCAACGTGCATGGCAACGTCTTTAGCCAAATCGCTCTCGCCACCTTGCAGGATAGCCAGAACGCCAATACGACCACCGTGCACGTAGGCACCCAGGTTGTCACCTTCAATGGTTACGACGCGACGAACGTTGATGTTTTCACCGATTTTAGCCACCAGCGTATCACGTACGTCAGAAACTTTTGCGCCGTCGATTTCCAGACCATTCAGCACTTCCACGTCGTTGACTTTATTGGCCAGAGCCAGAGCAACAACTTTAGCGCCGAAAGCCAGGAAGCTTTCGTCACGGGCAACGAAGTCAGTCTCACAGTTCAGTTCCATCATCACTGCGGTGTTACCGTCAACGGCAGTCAGGATCACGCCTTCAGCGGCGATACGGCCAGCTTTCTTGGCGGCTTTGGCCTGACCAGATTTACGCATGTTCTCAATCGCCAGCTCGATATCACCAGCGGTTTCTTCCAGTGCTTTTTTACAATCCAGCATACCGGCGCCGGTACGCTCACGAAGTTCTTTTACTAGGGCTGCAGTCACTGCCATTTTGTTTTCCTCAGTAGATTTGTTCGTATGGAACACAAGGGCTTAAAAGCCCTTGTGTTATGACATCCCATTGACAGGCCAGTATGTCGGCCTGCCATGACAAAGGGATGACGATTATTCAGCTTCTACGAAGTCGTCGCTTTCAGCCTGAGTTTCCAGGTTCTGTTCACGACCCTGGCTGATAGCGTCGGCAGCAGCTTTCAGGTACAACTGAACGGCACGGATAGCGTCGTCGTTACCAGGAATGATGTAGTCTACGCCGTCTGGATCAGAGTTAGTATCTACTACAGATACAACAGGGATACCCAGGTTTCTGGCTTCAGTGATGGCAATGTGCTCGTGGTCAGCATCGATCACAAACAGAACATCAGGCAAACCGCCCATGTCCTTGATACCACCCAGGCTGGATTCCAACTTGGCCATTTCGCGAGACAGCATCAGCGCTTCTTTCTTGGTCAGCTTGTCGAACGTACCGTCCTGAGCTTGCTGTTCCAGATCTTTCAGACGCTTGATGGACTGACGAACGGTTTTCCAGTTGGTCAACATACCGCCCAACCAGCGCTTGTTCACGTAGAACTGATCACAGCTCTGTGCTGCTTCTTTAACAGCTTCAGAGGCCGCGCGCTTGGTACCAACGAACAGGATCTTACCTTTACGGGCGGAAACGCCAGACAGGAAGTTCAGTGCGTTGTTGAACAAAGGAACGGTTTTTTCCAGGTTGATGATATGAACCTTGTTACGGGCACCGAAGATGAAAGGTTTCATTTTCGGGTTCCAGTAACGGGTCTGGTGACCGAAGTGCACGCCGGCTTGCAGCATGTCACGCATAGATACGTTTGCCATTAGATTTTCCTCAAATGGGGTTAGGCCTCCATGCATCCCAGTCCTCGATCCCGCCGTAAAAACGGCAAGACACCCCGAAAACCGTGTCGATGCATGTGTGTTATTAAGTTAATTACACTTGCCACGGACAACAGCCGGACAAAATGCGCGCGCTTTATACCATAAAGCCGCTATAAGTTACAACTATCCGCTATCTAATCCAGCCTATACAGTCCGTCCCCCAGCCGCTAGAATGCGGCCAGTGTTTTATTGTTAGCAGACAGTGGATTTCCTTTGACAGCCATAATCAAAACCCCGCAAGAGATAGAAAAGATGCGCGTTGCCGGCGCTCTGGCCGCAGAAGTGCTGGAAATGATTGGCCCTTATGTTAAAAAAGGCGTCAGTACCGATGAGCTCAACCGCATTTGCCATGACTATATTGTCAATCAGCAGCAGGCCATTCCTGCTCCTTTGAATTATCACGGCTTTCCTAAGTCCATCTGTACCTCAGTCAATCATGTCATCTGTCACGGCATTCCTTCCGAAAAGGTGCTGAAGGACGGCGACATCATTAATATTGACGTCACTGTTATTAAAGATGGCTACCACGGTGACACATCCAAAATGTTTGTGGTCGGTCAGCCGTCTATTTTGGCTGAACGCCTTATCCGCATTACTCAGGAATGTATGTATAAAGGCATAGAGCTGGTGCGCCCTGGTGTGCACCTGGGCGATATCGGCCATGCCATCCAGGTGCATGCCGAGCAACATAAGTATTCTGTGGTCCGCGAATATTGCGGCCATGGTATTGGCGCGGAATTCCACGAAGAACCGCAGGTGTTGCATTATGGCAAACCGGGCTCAGGGGAAGTGTTGAAAGAAGGTATGTGCCTGACCATCGAACCCATGATCAACGCTGGTAAACGTCATTCCAAGTTATTAAAAGACGGCTGGACTGTGGTCACCAAGGACAGAAGCCTGAGCGCCCAGTGGGAGCACACGCTGCTGGTCACGGCCGATGGCTGCGAAATCCTGACCTTGCGTAGCGACGACAGTATTCCTCGCATCATCAGTCACTAAAAGAGGCAAACTTTGGCGCTGCAAAGCCTGCTAGGGCAAATCAGACAGATCAACAACTTCGACAATGTGGCGGCCTTTAAAGCCTGTGTCGAAAACAGCTATCAATGGCTGAACAGTGAGTCATCCCAGGTGGATGTGGACCATCTGGTTACGGGTCGCGCTGTGTTTGTGGATGCATTGCTGCGTCAGGCCTGGCAATTGCTGGAACTGGATAAAATCAAGGATTTGTCATTGGTGGCAGTAGGCGGTTATGGCCGCGGGCAGTTACAGCCCTATTCCGATGTGGATTTACTGCTACTTAGCCAAAAGCCGCCAGCAGAAGAGGTCAAGACAAAACTTGGCAGCTTTATTACCCTGCTGTGGGATATTGGCCTGGATATCGGCCAGGCTGTGCGCACCATCAGCGAAACCATTAAGCTGGCCAAGCAAGATATCACCATTGCCACCAACCTGATTGAAGCCAGATTGCTAAGTGGCAGCCAAACTACGTTTGAGCAACTGCAGCAGAAGGTACAAGGCAAAGGATTCTGGAACAGCAAAGACTTTTTTCTGGCCAAGTACGAAGAGCAGATTCAACGGCATGCCAAATTCAACGGTACCTCTTACAACCTGGAACCCAACGTAAAAGAGAATCCTGGCTGTCTGCGCGATATTCAGAGTATCGGCTGGGTGGCCAAAAAACACTTTAAGGTCCTTAAAGGCCGCGAGCTGGTTGAGCATGGTTACTTTACCGCGCGGGAGTTTGAGGAACTGATCGAATGTCGCAATCATCTGTGGCGTATCCGTTTCAGTTTGCATCTGGTGGCCGGGCGCAGTGAAAACCGCCTGCTGTTTGACTATCAGCCGCAGGTAGCGAAGCGTCTGGGTTATGGTGAGCAGGGCAAGGCGTCGGTGGAAACCATGATGAAGGCGTTCTTTCGCACTGTCAGGCGTATCAGTGAATTAAACGAAATGCTGCTGCAGCATTTCCGCCAAGACATTCTGGCCCTTAAGGTACGGGATTATCAGCCGATCAATCAGGATTTTGCCTTGTCAGACGGCCTGTTACAGGCCCGTCACGAGCAGGTATTTGACAGCCCCGAGAAGCTTCTGAGCTTCCTGATGCTGGTCGCCGATACGCCACAAACTATCGGCCTGCATTCCGCCACCCTGCGTTTACTGCGCAATGCCAGACGGCGTTTCCGCGAACACTACTTCAGTGAACATGCCAGTTGCCGACAGATTTTTATTCGGCTGTTACGCCATCCCGGCTTTTTTGGCTTGGCCTGGGATTTGGCCCATAAGCACGGCATCATGCAGGCCTATTTACCGCAGTGGAATCAGATTGTCGGCATGATGCAGTTTGACCTGTTTCATGCCTACACCGTAGATGAACATACCCACAGACTGATCAAGCACATCTATAGCTATTCACGCCCTGAAGGGGCACGGGACTTTCCCCGCTGCCATCGCATCATGCAAAATCTGGATAAGCCGGAGATACTCTACATCGCTGCGTTGTTCCACGATATTGGCAAAGGACGGGGAGGCGATCATTCCAAGTTAGGTGCAGCAGATTTAGCCGAGTTTTGCCAGAGTCACAATTTGTCTGACAAAGACACCGAATTGGCGGTATGGCTAGTGGAGCAGCATTTATTAATGTCTGTCACTGCGCAGCGCCGCGATATCTATGATCCGGATGTTATCCACGAATTTGCCGGTAAAGTGCGTAACAAAGCCTACCTGAATCATCTGTATGCCCTGACCCTGGCGGATATCCGTGCCACCAATGACAACCTGTGGAATGACTGGAAAGCCTCACTTTTACGCGAACTTTACCAGATGACCCGCAAGGCTCTGGAAAACGGTCTGGAGTGCCAGATTGACTTGCAGTCGCTGGTCAATGAACACAAGCAGGAAGCCCTGGCTATGCTCACCAGCATGGGGCACAAGCCAGAGCAGGTCGAAGCGTTATGGCAGCGACTGGATTGGGATTATTTTGTTCGATTCAAACCCAGTCAGCTCATTTGGCATGCCAAAGTGCTCCTTAACAATGAAGATCTTGACGAGCAGCAGGTGTTAATTGAACTGTCTGATGAAACGTCCAAGGCCGGTACCGAGCTGATTTTGTATGGACGTGACAGAGCGACCCTGTTTGCTCAGGTAGCTTCGGTGTTGGACAGCCGCAACTGCTCCATTCATGATGCGCAAATTATGAGCACTCAGGATGGCTACGTGCTGGACAGTTTTATTATTCTGGAACAGGATGGTGGCCGTGTAGACTCACCATCCCGTCGTCAGAGTCTGAAAAATGCCATCCAGACCCAATTGGCCAAGCCCGGCCACCAGCATACCAATAATCGTAAAATGCCCAGGCGCATGAAGCAGTTGAATGTGCCGACCAAGATGCGCTTTTTTACTAATCAGGCCAATATGACGCTATTGGAACTGGAGGCACTGGATGCTCCGGGTTTGCTGGCCAAAATCAGTCAGCAGTTTGTGGTCTTTAACCTGTCACTGCATATGGCCAAGATCACCACCATTGGTGAGCGGGCAGAAGATCTTTTTATCCTGACCAATGCCGAGGGCCAGGCGCTGAGCCAGGAGCAACAACTTTCCCTTAAAAAACAACTGATCGAGACATTAGATCAACAAAACCACGGTGAAACATGTCAGAACTGAAATCCATTATTGAACACGCATTTGAACAACGTAACGAACTGAGTGCAGCCACGGCTGACGCCAGTATTCATGACGCCGTGGCGCAGGCGATGGCCCTGCTTAACAGCGGTAAGGCCAGGGTAGCCGAGAAAATAGCCGGTGAATGGGTCGTGCACCAGTGGCTGAAAAAGGCCGTGCTGTTGTATTTCCGTTTGCATGACAACCAGGTAATGGACGGTGCCGAAAGCCGTTTCTTTGACAAAGTGCCACTGAAATATGCCGACTACAGCGCCGAACAGTTTGCCGCTGAAGGTGTAAGGGTGGTACCGCCGGCAACAGTACGTACCGGCAGCTTTATCGGCCGCAATGTGGTGTTGATGCCTTCCTACGTTAATATCGGCGCCTTTGTGGATGAAGGCACCATGGTGGACACCTGGGCCACAGTGGGCTCTTGTGCACAAATTGGTAAGAACGTGCATTTGTCTGGTGGTGTCGGTATTGGCGGTGTACTGGAGCCGCTGCAAGCCAACCCAACCATCATTGAAGACAACTGTTTTATCGGTGCCCGCTCTGAAATCGTGGAAGGCGTGGTAGTTGAGGAAGGCGCCGTGATCTCTATGGGTGTCTATATTGGCCAGAGCACCCGCATCTATGATCGTGAAACAGGCGAGATCCATTATGGTCGAGTCCCGGCGGGCTCGGTCGTGGTACCTGGCAATCTGCCGTCAGCCGATGGCAAATACAGCCTGTACGCCGCGATCATTGTTAAAAAAGTGGATGCCAAAACCCGCGCTAAAGTGGGTATCAATGCCCTGCTGCGGGGCGCTGAGTAATCTGCGCTGAGGGCGGGACACCCCGCCCTCAATCAACGGTACTACTTGTATGACGCAAAGACTATCAGGTGATGAGCGCTCAGGACTTTTCTTGCCGCGTCACAGCCATAATCTGGCTTAGCCAAATACCTGTTTTAACCAGGGCAGTACTTCGTCCTGCGGATCCAGGGTTTCACATGCATCCACTTTGAAAAGCGGCGCCAATGGCTCACCGCGTAATTCTTCCAGCAAGGCAAATATTTTTCGCCCGGCCCCACAATAGGTTTCTCCGTAACTACTGTCCCCTAAGCCCACAACGGCAAAGCCTTTACCATTGAGTAGCGGAAAGCGGGATTCCAGATCCAGAATAAAACCTTCAAGATTAGGCGGAATGTCGCCCTGCCCGGTGGTGGAGCTGATAAATAACAGTTGCTCGGCCTGTTGGAAATCTGCCATAACAGGTTCATCAATCACCTTAGCCTGATGTCCGCCAGCGGCTAATTGTTGTTTGGCATCTTCGGCCAATTGCTGGGCATTGCCATAAACACTGCCGTAAAAAATACTGATTTCAGCCATAAGCCTATTATTACTCCTTAATTTGGTAATCGTGCCAACGGGTCAATAGTGCATCGAATCTGGGTTCCTGCTCAAGTGTGATTGTCAGCGCCTGTTGAGTAAAAGGGTGTATCAGCGACATACTCCAGGCACACAGCCCCAGTCCGTTAAAACTAAATTCACGGCGTAGCAACGCATTGTGTTTGCCATCGCCGTGATTCACATCGCCGACAATGGGATGGCGGATATGTGCCATATGTCTGCGTATCTGGTGCTTACGACCCGTTTGCGGATACAACTCCAAAAGGGAATAACGGGCAGTTTGATAAGGTCTGACCGCAAAGGGTAATTCAAATCGCTGTAAGGTTTTATAATCAGTGACCGCGGACTGCGCTGGTTTATCTGTTTTTGCCTGTTTATCGGCAATTTTATCCAGCTTTTCCTTAAGAGCATAATCGATGCGCCCGGCATCCGGGGTAAAGCCTCTGACAATGGCCCGGTAGGTTTTGTTTATTGCCCCTTGAGTAAACTGCTCCGTCAGCCGCCTGGCAGCTTCCTGGCTAAGAGCGAATAACAATACCCCAGAAGTAGGCTTATCCAGGCGGTGCACGGTATACACTGGCTGACCAATTTGATCGCGCACGGCCTGCATGGCAAAACGTGTCTCGTACTTGTCAATCACACTGCGATGCACCAGCAACCCGGCCGGCTTGTGCACCGCCACCAGGTAGTCATCCTGATACAATACGGGTAAGGTCGGCATGGGTGCATATAAGTCATCTATCTGCGACAACACCGTCAGCACAGCAGAGAGATCAACTCTGTCACCCCAGCTTTGCTCGGCCATGGGGAGCAGCGCCATAGTGCCAGGCAAAGGTAAATCTTGAGTGATAATGCTATTCATGCGCGGCAGAAAAACAAACTGTAACCATTGTTCAAACTGCAGGGTATCCACACAAAATGGTGCCTGACTTAACAACGCTCCAGCCGCTGGGGTTTGTTTGTGCCATAGACCCGCATGCTGCATTGCATTGGTGAGTTTAGTGAGGAGCTTGTGGCTTAGCTTACGTTTTACAAAGTCTGACATGCTATATCTATCGGGTTATACTTGCCTGCTTCAAATTAAGGCAATATGGTGCACCTCCAATCGGAGGGGCGAAAAGTCCAAGAGTAACATGACCAGTATCAGTACACTGAGTGAATTCCTGCTGCAATCCGGCTGTCAGTACCGGGTATATGATTTAGGCCGCGCGATCCGTAAGCTGGATCCGCAAACCTTTCTGGATATAGAAAATAACCGCAAGGCCCATCCTTATCCCCGACTTGGCTATGCTTGGCTGGCTGTGTTGTTCTGGAATAAGCAGCTTAGTCATCAGCAGTACATCTGGTTTTTAAAACTGCCACTGGACGAGCAAGGAATGTTGGTCAGTGCCGCCCGCAATCATTTCCTGGGCATTGTATTAGAAGCGTTGGGCAAACAGATGGACAACGCCTCGCCAGACACCCTGCCGGAACATCCTTATGGCTTTGTTCCGGGCCAACAACAAATGGCAGATTTTAACGCTTTAGTGCGTAAGGCGATGAAATTACCCGAATCAGAACACCTGGCTAATGTTCAGGCTTATATTCGTGCCCCTGCGGATCAGGAGTGGCAATCCCTGGCCTTGCAAGGACTGGCTGATTTAGCCGCTAGTCTGGACGACCCTAAGACACGCCAATTGTTTATCAGTCAATTTACTGCATTACATCAACAGGTGCAGCTAACCTTATTGAATTCCTTGGAAAATCACCAACTGGATGTCGGTCTGAGTGAGTTTATACTGGCACAGATGGCGGCACACCCGACACAGCCAGCCTGGCAAATAGCTGGATTACGGGCTCTCAGCCAAAGTCAGGCTGATGGATTAGTGGCTGATACACTCAGCAAGCTGCTGCAAGGTGAGCAAATTGACAGCGATTTGCTGATAACGATTTCCGGGCGTCACTGGCACAGGCTGCTACCCCATGACTTGCTTTCACCCTATATAAATCTTGTGGCTGAACATACGCCGGATTTGTTTGCACCAGTGTTTGCAGATCTGGTCAGATTGCCGCAGCTCAGAACAGCTATGCTGGCCATGCTGCGCAGCACAGACAAAAGTCCCGCCCTTACCCAGGCCATCGGACGACTATTTAGCGAGCAACAGCAATGAATCTGGCTGACCTGCTATTAATGATGGTGATTCTGGCGCTGGCCTGGCAATTCTGGCGAGTCAGGGCTATGAGTGAAAAAGCCTATGGCTATCTGCAGGACTATTGCAATAAGCAAGGCTTACAGCTTATTTCTCTGTCCAGAAGAAAGACCAGAATTCGTCCTTTTCACGGCAAACTGGATTGGTACTGTGAATTTGATTTTGAATTTTCCGGTAACGGCGAGGATACCTATCAGGGCAGTTTAATTATGCGTGGAATGCAAGTAACAGATACCCAGTTGCCGCCTTACCGGGTTTGACCCCGCCAAACCAAGGCGCCAAAAAGAATAAAGGCGTGGTCATCAGACCACGCCCCTACCAAATACTAACTCCCTTTACGGCATACCTTTGCCACTATCATCCTTGTTCCGGTTCCATCTGGAATCCAATCCGTTTGCCCTTACTCTCCCTGAGTAAGACACTCGTCCTGAGTGGATCCCGCTCCCTTATCCCTGTACGCTGCCTCCATTGTGGCGCGATTCCCCTCTCCCAGGGTTGTCCATTTACTTCATCCTGAAGTTATTCCTTTAGCTTCCCCCTGAAGCTGTTCCTTTTGCCTTCTCCTTAGGCTTCATCCCTGCCCTTCATCCTGAAGGTATCCAAAACTCTTCCCTGACCCATCGTGTTTCCTTGTGACAGGGATAAAGATAAAGCACAGGGGATTATTTGCCATACCCCCAATTCAGGCTGACAACATAAATGCACTATGACAGACAAGAAGAAAAGACCAATAAACTTTACATTTCAATAGATTAAGAAAAGTCGTAGGAGTTTGTCGGCATAAACAAAAGCGGTTTATCCTACAGTTTTGTGAGAAATGTCTTACAAAGAAAGCGGCCTTTGTCTTACACGTCTGACAACGGCCAAATGCTCAGTCCAAATAAAGCTGCGCAAACGCTAAGCAAAGTGCTATTTTTTTCGCCGAAACATCAAGTGGCCAGCGATACGGCCAACCTGTAATTCTTTCACTAACCCGTAGTCACCGTCCTCAAAAAAGCCAAGACATTTGGGCAAAGTGACAAATACTGCAACCCCTTCACTGGATCTATCTTCATCCATCAAGGTATCAATGGCCCCCATCAATACATGCCCCAAGCCACGATGCTGATGATCCGGATGCACACCAATAAACGACAGCATATGGTAACGTCCTGCCGGCACCTGCTCTCTGACCTTTTGCTCCTTCTCAACCATTTGTCGGGTGCCCAGGAATCCAGCGGTCAACAACATTTTTAAACGCCAATGCCAGAAACGATTGGGTCCCAGGCTGGCGTTGGGCTGAATAAGGCAGGCCACTGCCAACAGTCGTTCGCCTTCAAATAACCCGACCATAGGCTGTTTGGCGATCCAAAAAGTATGCAGTTCTTCACGGATAGCAGCGCGTAGTCGCTCTTCGTAGCCCTCTTTATCGGCCTGAAATATATTCATAAACAGCGGATCATCATGGTAAGCCTGGTATAAAATCGAAGCAGCGATCTTGAGATCTTCAGCCGCCAGGAATACCGCTTTTACTTTATCTTTTGCCAACGCCAGGTTCATGCCGTTTCCAACAGAAGTTGTCTATAGTTGTAGATAAGACAATAACCCAGCACGGGGAATTTGTTAACATTTTGTTATCTTCGTGGAGGAAGGTATGAACATCAACAGTCCAAGCATTAACGATCTATTTAACCAGTTGGGGCTCGCCAGTGACGAAGGAGCGATAAACCGCTTTATAGACCGTCATAAAGGCTTAGACAGCCGGGTCAAGCTGGAGCAGGCACCCTTCTGGAACTCGTCTCAAAGCAGTTTTATTCAGCATGCCTTGACTGATGATGCGGAGTGGGCTGAAGTCATTGATCAGCTCAACAACAGGCTGCGCTGATCAATGAGTAAGCATTAGGTTCAGACTAATATGTCCGATAGGCCTCGTCGCCCCAGCCACTTAAGTGGTTATCTTTGAACACCAGAGGTGTGCATTCATCCTTGCTTGTTACACCATCACCATGATTTCGATGGGTACGATAAAACAAGACTTGGACCTTTTGGCCATTTTGATCGTGATACTCGCTAAAATCGGGTACCCCCAGGCGGTGAGTAATTTCTTCCAGACTTAACCCTGGGCTTAGCCTGGCAATCTCTTGGCGATTCTGGCTTTCACGTTTCTCCCAATCTGCCTGATGATACTGATCAGGTTTAACCGAAATTATACAGCCAGATAAACTGCCTACAGCCAAACTTAACGTAATCGCAGCTATCCATTTATTCATTATTTTCCTCGTCTTGTTGGACAGTTGGTTGATGTGAATGGGTGTAAGCAAGAGACGAACCAAGTTGTATAACACTGATATTAAAACACTTTTTAATATCAGTGCCATGCTTAGGTAGTGTTAGAATGACTCTATTCACCACTAGATAGCCAAATTGACCAATACTATGAACAATGCGGACTATATTTTGTCGTTATGCAAGGAATTATCGGCGGCAGGGAAAGCCCCCTCAGTGGCTCTGATAAAGTCCAGAGCACAAAAGCCACTGCCGCTGGCCGACATTCTGTCGGTATTACAAAAGTGGAAACAGGCACCCGAGGCATTAGCGGCCAAGGCCAAACCCGTGGCAGAAACCGAGCAACAGGTTCCGTCTTTGTCACAACGGGTAGATAGACTGGAAAAGCAGATGTCAGAACTTATCGCTCTGGTTGCTCAGATTCATCAGCAGTTGGGCAAATCCTAAACCTCGCCTGGGCCTGGTGCCAGACCGTCAAGAAAACAGCTGAGATTATCCGCCAGCACCTCTGAGGCAGGTAAACCCACGCGTTCCAGCACCACCTGACCGCTGTGGTTGTCCAGGCTGAGAATAAAATCATCATCATCCGTCACCGCAAAGAACAGGGTGACAGGCTGCTTTAAGCGCTTTTTCATCAGCACGTGACCAATCAAATTTTGCTGCAAGCGAATAAAGTCATCCTCATTCCAGGGCAACAGCAATTGTAAGTCCCCCCTGGAAGTATGGGCCGTCAGATTCTCACTCCAATATGCGCTATAAAACGCCTTGATATCCGGGTGAAACTCAAGCTCCAACGCCCGTTCGGTATCAACAAAGTCAGCGAGCCCGACTCTGGCCACAGGCTGCCATATAATCTGTCCAGCGGCATCAGTCTCGCCAATCTGGCAAGGAGAAAGCCAGTTCGCATCCCAGTCAGTCAGCAAGGGCCGCCCAGATTGCTGATAATATTGAACATAACGCTGAACAAAGGTTTGTAGACTACTGGCAACTTGCATATCTATTGATTGAACACGAAAAACGTTAGAATAGTGTCAGTTTAACCTGCATAGAATGATG
This sequence comes from Bowmanella denitrificans, assembly GCF_039522935.1. Taxonomy (NCBI): domain Bacteria; kingdom Pseudomonadati; phylum Pseudomonadota; class Gammaproteobacteria; order Alteromonadales; family Alteromonadaceae; genus Bowmanella; species Bowmanella denitrificans. The sequence goes on from NZ_BAAAEI010000020.1 coordinate 202,210, forward strand.
ATGACAGAGCAGAAAGCCACCGATACCTTGGCCCATCTCAGCCTGGGTAAAGTCTCAGAATACATTGACCAATACACACCGGATCTGTTGCAGGCCGTACCTCGCAGTATGAATCGGCAAGCGTTGAAATGTGTGGATACTCAACCCTTCCACGGTGTGGATATCTGGAACGGTTATGAGCTATCCTGGCTGAATCTTAAGGGTAAACCCTGTGTAGCCCTGATGCAGGTTGAGATCCCAGCCAGTAGCCCAAACTTAATTGAATCCAAGTCTTTCAAGCTATATTTGAACAGCTTCAATCAGTGGAAGATTGGCGGCCGGGATGAACTACAAGCCACACTTAGCAGGGACTTATCCCATTGTGCCGGAGAAAAGGTTAAGGTCAGTTTACATGACCTCGACGCCACCAAGGATTACCAAATCCAGCATTATCAGGCTGATTTATTGGATGATCTGGATATTGAGGTAAGTGAATATCAACCCAATCCTCAATTGCTGGTCTGTACCGATAAGTTGGTAGAGCGAAGTCATATCAGTCACTTGCTCAAATCCAATTGCCTGATCACCAGCCAACCAGACTGGGCTAGTGTTTTAATTCGCTACAGCGGAAACGAAATCCAACCGGAGAGTCTGTTACGCTACCTGATATCTTTCCGGCAACATAACGAGTTTCACGAACAGTGTGTCGAGCGGATATTTTGCGACATCCTGCAGCAGTGTCAGCCTCAGAATCTGACTGTTTATGCACGCTACACCCGTCGCGGTGGTTTGGACATCAATCCTTTCAGAAGTAATTTTGAATCTCCCTATGCCAATTTGCGACTGATTCGCCAGTAAAACTGAAAGCCTACAAGAATAATTACAAAACCACTTTCACTTTAAAGCTAACTGTGTAAAATGTCCGCAGTTGTTGATAACAGGACTAGAACACACATGCCTCTTAACAATAATAAAAATGACCGGTTACCCTACTATCTGGTCAAACGTCCATTGAACGACGACTGAAACAAAGGGATGGCTTGCCATCCCTTTGTTTTTTCTGCCTGAGCGCTCCTGTATATACGCCCAACTCCCCGATATTCTTAAAAAAATTGCTTATACCCAGATAAATAACCATTATACTGACGATCGTACCTCGCAACGCGATGAGCTGACAGCCCAATCCATTGGTCTGACACGGAGCCGAAAGTAAGGACCCATTGGCATGGATAATGAGTCACAAACAAATACTGTGCGATTAGATCTGTCTTCCCAGAACCAGCAGAAAGTGCTGCGTAGCTTTAAGCATCAAATTGATACGCTGTCGCAATTTATTTTAAGACTCAGCAAATTCTATGATGGGGTAAACCCCCTGCTTGACAAGGAACTTCAGGTGTTACGCGGGCATTTGGGGGGCAAGGTTAACTTTACTTTGGCGGAAGTCAGTATCGGCAAACTGACCGGGTTGCTGATGGACAATGCTGACCACAGCCGCCAGCAGAATGCCAAGTTTCAGGCCCTGCTGGAAGATGCCATTCAACAGTTACGTGAAACCCCAGATGTGCCCCAGGCCCTGAAAGAGGACTCTCAGCAATTTCTGCAAACTATCCGACAAAGTTATGCATCGATTTATACTGGTCAGGCCTATTTAGAAAAAGTCTTATCACTCTACCAAAGAGCGCTGGCCGAAAGCCCCGCTACACAAGGCAACAAGATAACCAAGCCTTCCTCTGACCAAGATGAGCAACGATTGCACCAACAACTGGTCTGCGAATTACGGGAACTGGTGTTGCAACTGTCCGGCGCCAGTAAGGACGAAGAGTTACAAGAAATCCGCCAGCGGCTCGATCATGGTCTGCAGCGCAGTGAACTGCTGGAATGCTGTCTGGTGATCGTACGCTGTCTATTGAAGGATGTGCTCAAAGACAGAAAACAAGCCGAGCGTTTTATAACCAGTTTGCATTCAACCTTGAATAATGTCAGCCAGGCGGTGGGCCGCTCACTCAAAGACAGTCAGGCGGCATATCAAATCAAGGTACAAAGTAATCAGCAACTGCGCCAACATCTTCAGGGTATCGAACTGGCAGTAGGGGAAGCCCATGACCTGTCTTTACTAAAACAACAGGCCTGCGACTACCTGAGCAAGATAGCATCCACGTTAGACAGCCGTGAACGGGCCGACAAAGAAGAGCAATTGGTGCTGATGAACCTGTTAAGGGATATGAAGGATCAACTGACCTTGCTCGAAAAAGAAGCATCTGAATACAAACAAAAGCTATTACAGCAAAAATACCATAGTCATCATGATCCTCTGACTCAGATCCCCAACCGTTATGCTTACAATGACAGGGTCGAGCTGGAATATCGGCGCTGGCGCCGATACGGCACCGACTTAAGCCTGGCTCTGGTTGATGTCGATCACTTTAAAGGTATTAATGATAAATATGGCCACGCTGGGGGCGACAAGACTTTGCAGGTTATTGCCCAGCAAATTGCCAAATGTCTGCGCTCCACAGACTTTTTAGCCCGCTGGGGTGGGGAAGAGTTTGTAATCTTGTTTCCGCAAACCCCCATTGCAGAATTGGATAGCGTGCTGGAAAAAATTCGCCAACAAATTGAAAAAATCCCCTTTAAATTCAAAGAGCAAGCGGTCAGTATCACAGTATCACTTGGTGCTGCTGGCTTTTCCCGTGAAGATGACGTTGACACCGTCTTCGAGCGTGCCGATCGCGCACTATACGAAGCTAAGCATCAGGGCCGAAACCGCTGCATAATCAGTAAAGGATGATAATGAAAAAAACTGTACAGCTAAACCCTATCGGGGCCATGAGTCTGCTGTCCCAGTTGGAAGTAGACAGACTGAAAAAATCCACCTCCAGCGAACTTTACCAACTGTTTCGCAATTGCAGCCTGGCAGTGCTGAATAGTGGCGCCCATGAAGACAACTACGAAAACATATTTTCTCCCTATGAAGATTTCGAGATCAACCTTCTGCGCCGCGAACGCGGGGTGAAGATTGAACTGGTCAACCCACCTGCTCTGGCTTTTGTAGACGATAAACTGATCAAAGGGGTTCATGAGCATTTATTTGCTGTGTTGCGGGATTTGCTACATATGGGCGCCCGTTACCAGAACAACTTGCTGGTCGAACAGTCTGAATCTATCCATATCACCCATATGGTCTTTGATATGCTGCGTAATGCCGAGGTTATCCGTCCCAGTGGTGACGCGAACATGGTGGTATGCTGGGGTGGACACTCCATCAGTGAGCTGGAGTACAAATATACCAAAGAAGTTGGCTATCAATTGGGACTGCGCGAGTTAAATATCTGTACCGGTTGTGGTCCAGGCGCCATGAAAGGTCCGATGAAAGGCGCCACGATAGGGCACGCCAAACAGCGGGTCAGACACGGTCGCTATCTGGGGATTACCGAACCCAGCATTATCGCTGCCGAACCCCCCAATCCCATAGTCAACGAACTGGTGATTATGCCGGATATTGAAAAGCGCCTGGAGGCGTTCGTCCGTATCGCCCATGCCATAGTGATCTTTCCCGGCGGCGTTGGAACCGCAGAAGAATTACTGTATTTGCTCGGTATTCTGTTGCATGAGCAGAACCAGGATCAGGTGGTGCCCATTATCCTGACCGGCCCCAAAGAATGTGAGGATTATTTTGCCAGCATTGATCAATTCATCGGTGCAACCTTAGGTAAACAAGCACAAAGTTTGTACACCATTATCGTCGATGACCCAGCCGAGGTCGCCAGAACCATCAAGCAAAGCCAGGCAGATATCACAGAGTACCGCAAGATGCGGGGCGATTCTTACCAGTTCAACTGGGCCCTTAAAATAGACCCAGAGTTTCAAATGCCTTTCGCGCCAACTCATAACAATATGAAATCGCTGAATTTGCATATGAATCAGCCTAAAGCCCAATTAGCGGCTTCGCTGAGACGTGCCTTTTCAGGCATAGTCGCAGGTAACGTTAAGGCCGAAGGCGTCAGGCAAATTCGCGAACAGGGTCCATTTGAAATAAACGGCGATCTGCAATTAATGAAGATGTTGGACGAACTACTTCAGTCTTTTGTTACCCAACATCGGATGAAGCTGCCTGGTAGTCAGTATCACCCTTGCTATAAACTGGTGAAATAAAGATCAAGCGCTCAATATCAGCGCCTAAGACCACTGTCTTGGCGCTGTGTTTTGTGTAGACTTTAGCGGTAGGCAGTAATAACGCACAATAATTATGAATAAAACCATTGCAAAAAGAATTGGCCTCGGACTGATTATCTACCTGCTCTTCGCGGTGCTGGTACTATTATTTTATCCGGATGATCCTGATTCCATGGACTGGCAGGACCGTGAACAATACAACAAAGTGCAAGTCGGCAAGCTGGAGCTTGGTACAGCAAGACAAGCCATTATTGAGTTACTCGGTTCACCGGATATCAGCGAAGCCAAGCACAGCCAGGATGATAAGCTGCAGGTAATGTTCTATCGTACCCAACATATGGAGTCTGATGGCATTACCACCATGAATGAATGTACACCTTTGCTGTTTAAGAATGATCAACTGATCGCCTGGGGAGAAGGAGCTTACCAGCAGTATCTGGATTGGCAGTGAGTTCAACATCAAGTCCCGGCATTCAGCTCTTAGCGGCCCTGCAAGAACTTGAACAACAAGCTAATCTGGCAACACTGAGCACATCGCTGCTACGTCAATGCCTGGCCGTAGCCAGGCAAGCTAAACAAGCCAGCCAGGCTTGTGACCAATTCACTGCTCTGGCCCTTATCAGGTTAGAATCCCTTGCCCTGCAAAGTCAGCAAACCTTACGCAGACTTATTATCACTCAGTTGCTTTGCCAACGTATGTCGGTTAACGATAGCGTTGCACAAAGCTTGTTGTGCGCCACGCTTTGCCATTCAGTGATACAAGACAATCAGAAGTATCAGCTCCTGCTTCGCTGGCTAAAGCAATGTAATCAGCCGCTTTGGTACAGCGGCGCGTTGATGTTGCATAACCTTTTACCCCATGCTGGAAAGCAAGGTTTTTACCGGGCATTGCACAGGCTGTCGACGACACAGCGCCTGCTGGTATTTGCCACATTGCTGGCTGACAAAATGCTGGAAAAGCATTTTGATGAAGCAATTCAAGCAGTCGCACAAAAACTTCCTCCTACTTTTTTACCCTTGATGGACGGGCTTTATCCGTTCCCAGGGGGAATACCGCCTGGCAGCCATATCGAACTCGCCGACCAGCGGCTGGCTATGGTGCTGTCCGTTTCAGATGCGGGTGTAATAGTCAGAGGTGTCCCCGACTCAGACAATGACTTAGGGCAAAGTGTGGAATGGATATCGTATGACAACGTGAATGCCATTCACCCCAGGCTGTGTTTCCCGAATGTCAGTGTCTTTGAGAGCTGCTGGAATTCAGATTGGCAACAGGCTTGTGAGGTTTCCCCCACTCTGTCGGCCCAGAGTAAATCCACTTATCCAATTAGCCAGCCTCCGGCCAAACTTATCGTCATACAGGACCTGCTTGGGCACCCGGAAGCAGATCTGGACAATCTGGCCAGACATATTGCCGATGAAGGTTTCTTAGCCCGTCAGTTAAGTGAAGATGCCAGCCGTCGTACCAGACTTAAACTAAGAATGTCGGAAGTCAAACACGCCTTGCTGTTTCAGGGGCTGGAACGAACCCGCCACTTATTGATCCAGCAAGCCTTAATCAGCAGGTTGAATCAGCATTTCTTCCCCTTGCAGGAAAGCCTTTTACAATTCACCCAGCTCGTGGTGAGAATTATGGAAGCACTGGCACATCAGCATGCCTCGTTGGATAGTGATGAAGCCATGACCCTTGGATATTTCGCCTGCGCCGGTCTTTTCACCCATCCAGCCGTCAAGATCATGGTCAAATTGCCCAAGCCGGCAACCCCGGCCTATGCACTTAGCGGACTCATTCCGCAGTCCGCAGATATGCAAATTCATGCCTTAAAGCTGGCAGAAGGCTGGCATCAACAGCACAAGTTACTGCAAGCACTTAAATACCATGCGGACATGCCACATGATATGCCGGTTGGTATCCGCGCCTCAGCCTGTCTGCTGGGACTTAGTTTGATGATAGCAAGGCATATCTGGTTTGCTGAAACACTGGATGACAACTGCCCATACCACCTGGCAGCAATAAACTTATTAGATATCAACACAGCACAATGCCAAATGGTCAAATGGCAAGCCATAGAGCAAAGCCATTGCTACTGTCCTTTGTCTGGATAAGCGTGGGGCATTTCCCGCACTTTGGCGCTATCAGCTGGAAAATTATCGGCTAAAGTGCTATAAAACGCGCCCATAATTCCGGTACTGACAATAACCGGAACCCATCGCCCATAGTGTAATCTTTGCCAATGGGTCAGCCTGACGACAGACATAGGAATTCTTCATGACTCAACAGCGTATTACTGTTATTCGTGGTGACGGCATTGGTCCGGACATCGTTGATGCAGCCATTCAAATCCTGGAAAAGGCCGGCTGTGATTTTGCCTATGACTATGCCGACGCAGGCCTGGTGGCACTGGAAAAACACGGTGAGTTGCTCCCTCAACAAACGCTGGATCTTATTGCCAGCAACAAGGTGACACTGAAAGGTCCCCTGACCACACCTGTGGGCGAAGGCTTCACCTCAATCAACGTCAGCCTGCGCAAAAAGTTCCAGCTATATGCCAATGTGCGCCCGGTACTATCATTTAAAGGCACGAAAGCACGCTACGAAAATATTGATATCATCACGGTTCGTGAAAATACCGAAGGTATGTATTCCGGTCTTGGTCAGGTTGTATCTGCTGATGGTAGCGAAGCGGAAGCCATGAGTAAGATCACCCGCGAAGGTGCAGAGCGCATTGTCACCTTTGCCTACGAACTGGCTGTACGTGAAGGCCGCAAGAAGGTCACTGCGGTTCACAAAGCCAACATCCTGAAGTCGACCTCTGGTCTGTTCCTCAAGGTGGCCCGTGAGGTCGCTCAGCGTTATCCGCAAATTGAGTCAACAGAGATGATCGTCGATAACTGTTGTATGCAGTTGGTGATGAATCCCCATCAGTTTGATGTGATTGTTACCACCAACCTGTTCGGTGATATTTTGTCTGATCTGTGCGCCGGCCTGGTTGGCGGCCTGGGCATGGCCCCAGGTGCCAACATCGGTAAAGACTGTGCTATTTTCGAGGCGGTACATGGCTCAGCGCCGGATATCGCTGGTAAGAATCTGGCCAACCCAACCTCAGTGATCCTGGCTTCCATTCAAATGCTGGAGTATTTGGGTATGGCCGATAAAGCCGAGAGGATTCGTGCCGCCATTAAGGAAGTGATTGAGTCAGGTGACCGTACTACCCGCGATCTGGGCGGTTCACATGGCACCACTGACTTTACCCAGGCAGTGTTAGAACGCCTGTAAGCGTGCCCCACAACACTAAAGCCGGTCCCTGACCGGCTTTTTTATGTCCAGGGATGGACTGTATGCCGATGTTGCAAGGAGCTTTCATCGGCGATGTCCAGGGATGGACGGTATGCCGCGATCGCATGGAGGCGAATGAGCGGCGATGTCCAGGGACAAACAGTATTAAAAATTCCTTACCACTGACCAAAAAAACATCAAACTAGGTCTACACTTGAATGCGACGCTCAGCGTTATGACAAGGAATAGAAGGAAAAGGATATGAAAAAGTACTTACTGTTGTCGCTCTTGATGCTGGGCATCACCGCCCCCGCCCTGGCATCAGATAAGGATGTAACCAAGGACAGGGCGGTACAAACTGAGGCCAGTATGTCAGCAATTAATGTTAACACTGCCTCGGCCAAGGAACTGATGCAATTGCCAGGTATCGGCAAAAGTAAGGCTGAAGCCATTGTGAAATATCGCCAGGACAACGGTAACTTTCAGTCCATAGAAGATCTCGCCAAGATTCAGGGTATTGGCAAGCAAACCGTCAAAGCCCTGATAGGAAAAGCCACAGTGAAGTAACGGCCCTGTTGTCAGGCACAGGGACGTGCCGCGCCATCCAGTTCTTTCCCTCTTCCAGCCCTATACCCCTGGCAACAAGCCGATGTTATGCTTGTAAAAAATCAAGTCGGAAGATCACATATGAAACCCATTATTATGGCTGGCGGAACAGGCAGTCGTCTGTGGCCTAAATCCCGGGCGGCCTTTCCTAAGCAGTTCTTAAGCCTTACATCAGAGCACAGCATGCTGCAGGATACCCTGACAAGACTGAACGGTCTGGCGCATGATGCCCCGGTGTTTGTGTGTAACGAAGCGCATCGATTTATCGTGGCCGAACAGTTGCTTCAGGCCGGGATTCACCATGACGGCATTCTGCTTGAACCTGTTGGCAGGAATACCGCTCCGGCCATCGCCCTTGCCGCCCTGCATGCCACGCAAAAAGGGGAAGACCCGATTCTACTGGTACTGGCGGCAGACCACTTAATTGAAAATATTCCGGCCTTCTATCAGGCCATATCCCAGGCAGAACAACTAGCCAGACAAAACAAACTGGTTACCTTTGGCATTGTGCCCACTTGCGCCCATACAGGCTATGGCTATATCCGCCGGGGTGACGCCATACAAAGCAGTGATGGTTTCGCCGTGGCCGAATTTGTGGAAAAACCGAACCTTAACACAGCAGAACAATACCTCGCATCCGGCGCTTACCTTTGGAATAGCGGTATGTTTATGTTCAAGGCCAGCCGCTACCTGCAAGAACTGGAACAGCATGCACCTGAGATTGTCGATATTTGTCGTCAGGCCATTGCCAGTGAAAGTCAGGATCTGGATTTTGTCCGTGTAGACAGTGACATCTTTGCTGCATGCCCCTCAGACTCAATTGATTATGCAGTCATGGAAAAGACCGACGCTGCCGCTGTTGTGCCAATGGATGCCGGCTGGAGTGATGTGGGAAGTTGGTCGTCTTTATGGGAAGTGCAGAAAAAAGATGCCAAAGGTAACGTGGTACGAGGCGATGCAATCCTGGAAAACGTACATAACAGCTACGTCAATGCCGAACAGCGACTGATCGCGTTAGTTGGCATAGATAATGTGGTGGTAGTGGAAACCAAGGATGCCATATTGGTAGCACACAAAGACCAAGTACAGGACATTAAAAAGGTAGTAGACAAACTTAAAGCGAAAAAACGCCCAGAATTTGAATTTCACCGCGAAGTGTTTCGGCCCTGGGGCAGCTACGATTCACTGGATCAGGGTAGTCGTTTTCAGGTTAAACGCATTTGTGTCAAACCGGGCGAGAAACTGTCCGTACAAATGCACCACCATAGAGCCGAACACTGGATAGTGGTGGCGGGTACCGCCAGGGTCAGCTGTGATGAGCAGACATTTCTGCTCACCGAAAACGAGTCCACCTATATTCCCATCGGTGCTGTGCACAGTCTGGAAAATCCAGGAAAAATACCGCTGGAGCTGATAGAAGTGCAGTCTGGTTCATATGTTGGTGAAGACGATATTGTGCGTTTTTCAGACCGGTATGGCCGCACGGAACAAAAAGAAGGATAACGGCGGATGAAAATGCACTGTTTTAAGGCTTACGATATTCGCGGCAAGTTGGTAGAGCAACTGGATGAGTTCATTGCATATCGTATCGGCCGCGCCTTTGCCCAGCACCTGCAAGCCAAATCCGTGGTGGTAGGGGGTGATGTACGCCTAAGTTCACAACCGCTGAAATTTGCCTTAAGTGCAGGCCTGATAGACGGCGGAGCCGAGGTGACCGATATCGGCCTGGTGGGTACTGAAGAGATTTACTTTGCCACCAGCCACTTACATCAGGACGGCGGCATTGTGGTTACTGCCAGCCACAACCCCATCGACTATAACGGTATGAAGCTGGTGCGCGAAGGTTCGCGTCCTATAAGCGGCGATACCGGCCTGTTTGACGTGCAGACGCTGGCTGAAAGTTATGCACAAGATGTGGTTGCTGCCGCCCTGGCTGGCTATGCAACTACCCCGTTAGAAGGTAGCTTTGAACAGGGGCATGGCTGCGTGGCACAGGAGAAGCTCCTTGCCAGTGGCCGCTATCAGTTGCAAGACAACAAAACAGCATTTACCGCCCACGTGTTGAGCTACATTGATACCAACCATCTTAAGCCTTTGAAACTGGTGGTCAATGCAGGTAACGGTGCCGCCGGACCAGCCCTTGACTGTATTGAAAAAGCCCTGCATCAATCTGGCTGCGCGGTGGAATTTATTAAAATCAATCACCAACCGGATGGCACCTTTCCACAGGGCATTCCCAACCCGTTATTGCCGGAATGTCGCGACCAAACAGCCGAAGCGGTAAAAGCGCATAATGCCGATATGGGCATCGCCTGGGATGGCGACTTTGATCGCTGCTTCTTATTTGACGAAAAAGGTCACTTTATCGAGGGATACTATATAGTCGGGCTGCTGGCACAGGCCTTTTTACAGAAAGACCCTGGGGCAGCTATCATCTTTGACCCCAGAGTCTACTGGAATACAGAAGATATCATTCAGCATGCAGGTGGCCGCCCGGTAAAAAGCAAAACCGGCCATGCCTTTATTAAGGAACGCATGCGACTGGAAGATGCGGTATATGGCGGAGAAATGAGCGCGCATCATTATTTCCGTGACTTTGCCTATTGTGATTCAGGTATGCTGCCCTGGTTATTAGTGGCTGAACTTATCTGCACTACAGGTACCCCGCTGTCACAGCTGGTTGAGGCACGTATTCAGGCGTTCCCATCCTCTGGTGAAATAAACAGCGTGGTGGTTGATGCCAACGCCACCTTGCAAAAGGTGCTGGACGCTTATCAGGCCGATGCCCTGGCGCTGGACTATACAGATGGCATAGGTGTTGAATTTGCCGACTGGCGTTTTAATCTACGCAAGTCCAACACCGAGCCGGTGATTCGTTTAAATGTGGAAAGCCGCGGTAATCCATCCTTGATGCAGGAAAAAACCGCAGAATTACTGGCCAAGATAAGACAATAGTCCGCTTGTGGTGGATTAATTACGCCGATTCAGCAACTTCAAAGTGTCTGACAAGTCATTCAGCAAGGTTTGATTGGTACTAACAACTTGGTTTATTTCCCCTGCCGAACTGCCTGCCTTGGCGGCCAGATTGCGCACTTCATCGGCCACCACAGAAAACCCTCGGCCGGCCTCGCCGGCCCTGGCCGCCTCGATGGCGGCATTTAGCGCCAACAAGTTGGTTTGGTCAGCAATGGCATTAATGCTGGCCACCATCTGGTTGATGCGCTGACCAGATTGCAGCAATTGTTCCATCACTTGCTCACTGGTATTAACAACAGCCTGACGTTCGCTCACATCAGTACCAAACATAATCACTTTGTTTGGTTCGCCGGTGACAGTGCGAATTTGTCCGAATGTGGCAGCAATAACATAGCCATGACCATTCAGGTTCACCGCAACTTCAGCCGAAACCAGGTCTTTCTCTGCTAAAAACCGACGTTGCTCAGTATTTAAGCAGCCTGCCCAGTTTCCCATTGCTTTAGCAAATAACTGATTGTCGACATTAAAATGTTCTTTAGGGTAGTTGTTTACCTCAAGCAATTGACCGTTATTGTCCCACTCGATCAGTAAGTTGGAACGACTAATAACTAAAAAGCGGGTTTGATAGTCCAGTGCCGTGGTTTTTACCGCACTAATGTCTGCCAGAATTGCAATAAAACCATTGTGGCTGCCATCTTCCGCATGCACAGGATTACTGGTAACAGACACCCAGAGTGATGTGCCATCATGCCGATGTATTTCTATCTCATCGTAGAACGCTGCCGGTTTTGACAATTCATCGACAATACGCCGGCGCGTTACGTCGTCGGTTCTGGGGCCGACCAGAATATCCCTGACAAACTGCCCTACCGCTTGCTCTTGCACATAACCGGTCATACGGCTGAAGCCATTATTTACATAGAGAATTTTACGTTCCACATCAGTAATAATCACCGTGTTATCTGTTTCATTGGCCACCAGCGACAGTAATTTAAATTCCTCTCGTTTTTGCACTTCTTCAGTGATGTCACTGGCAAACTTCACTATTTTTAACAGCGTATCGTCCGGTCCAAGGATCGGATTATAGGTGGCATGGATCCAAACAGGTCTGCCCCCCTTGGCAATGCGTTTGTACTCTGCGGTCTGATAGCGCCCTTCACGAAGTCGCTGCCAAAACTGCCGGTATGCCGGTAATGCCGCCTCATGCGGATCAACAAACATAGCATGGGGCTTGCCTTTCACTTCTGCCAGGGTATAGCCCATTAAGGATAGAAAGTTGTCGTTGGCATGCAGGATTTTACCGTCCAGATCAAATTCAATGACCGCCTGGGCACGCTGAATCGCATCCAGTTGTGACTGATAATTGGCTCGGGTTAAAACCTGTTGGGTAATGTCTGTAGCAAATTTAACGATTCGTTCAATCTTACCTTTTCTGAAAATGGGGGTGTAAGATGCCTGGATCCACACCGTGGCACCAGACTTGGTAATACGCCGAAACTCTGCAGTTTGCGGTTTGCCAGCCCGAAGTTGTGCCCAGAATTCCTGATAGGCTTTACTGCTGGCGGTTTGCGCATCAACAAATATTTTATGATGCTTGCCTTGCACTTCTTTTAGCTGATAACCCATTAATTGCAGAAAATTCTGATTGGCAGTCTCAATAATACCTTCCAGTGAAAATTCGATAACCGCCTGCGTCTGATGAATGGCATGAACGACGTCATCGGCATGACTACGCCTAAACCACATAAGCTGTTCCAACTAATTCATTGAGTTATATAGAAATAGCTAATCACTATGGTTTTGCAAACTTTAAACAGTTCAATCAGATGGTCAAATCGACCTGCGAGCACAATAAATATCCCAGCCTGTATCTCTGGATTGTTTTTAGCGCCGCCCAACCTCAGCAGCAAGGCGATAGGTACAAAAAAGATTCAGCCATCAACGCGATTCAACAGCCCAAAAATCGACACTAAGATTTTGTATTTGTTACAATTTGTCTTTGTCGCTTGTATCCAAATAAAAGCCCCTTTAGAGTCCCGCCACTGCTTTCTCAGCAGTTCCCGTCGCTAGTCATAAACCATTGCTGGCGGGTAAAGGACAGCGGTAATAAACAGCGCCGCTTGCCTCTTCTTCGTCCGCGTTCGGACATCTAAATACAAAAATACAGAAAAGGAACTAACACATGCAAAAGCAATCCAGATTGTCTCGTTCAGTTAATCTGGCGCTGACACTGGGTGTGGCAAGCACATTTGCCACCCAGGCCATGGCTCAGGCTCAACAGGAACAAAGTGTAGAAAAAATCGCGGTGACCGGCTCGCGCATTGCCACCACGGTATCGGACGCGCCGCGCCCTGTTACTGTGATTACCGCCGACGCCATTGAAGCAGCAGGCTTTGAAAACGTAGCCGATGTTATCCGCTCCACCTCATACAATACCATGGGCTCTTACCGTGAAAGCTCCGGTAGCAGCTTTGGCCCTATCGCCCAGGTAAACCTGAAAGGCCTGGGGGCAGACAGAACCGCGGTGCTGATTAATGGCCGCCGCGTCCCGGGGAACCCTTTTACCGGTTCATCCTCTGTCGATATCAACTCTATCCCTCTGTCGGCCGTGCAGAATATCGAAATTCTGACCGACAGCGCCTCTGCCATTTATGGTGCGGATGCCATTGGTGGGGTAATCAATATTATTATGAAGAGTGACTTTGATGGCAGCATTATCGATGCTGCCATTGAAGCGCCCAGCCGCGATGGTGCTGATCGTAAGTCGGTAAAATTCACCACGGGTTCATCTAATGATAAATCCAGCGTGCTGTTCTCTTTTGAATACACCAAGAAAGATCATATTGCCGATCGTGACCGCGACTATTCGAAGCTGAATGTGAAAGATTCAGACGGCTACCCTATTGATGGAGTCGATGTCACCGGTGCCAATGGCGGCGGCAACACTGGCCTGACAATGGATCAATCACGCGCATTTATTGTGGGTGAATGTGACGAAAGCTTCTATATGAAGATGAGAAACCCATTGGATGTGCCGGGTGAAGGCTGCGGATATATCTACAGCGATATCTCCTACTCCACCATGGATACCGAGCGTTACTCAGCCTTTGTCGACGCCCGTCGCGACTTAGGGGAAAACCACCAACTGTATTTTGAAGGAAGGCTGTCCAGAATGGAGTCTTCCGGTCGTTTCGCGCCGGCCATCGGCGGTTTCTTGGTCGGTGCCGATGCCCCCATCAACCCGGTTGGGGAAGATTTTATCCTGTATCACCGTTTTGTCGCGCACGGCCCGCGCGATGATAGTCAGGATGTCACAGAGATGGATCTGGTAGCCGGTTTTAATGGCGTTATTTTTGACGGTGCAGTGGACTATGATGTCAGCGTACGTAAATACGACTACCGTGGCTCAGAGGCTGGTAATAACTATGTGCTGACGTCCAATATTGAAGCATTGGTGGCAAGTGGCGACTATAACTATGTTGACCCTATGTCCAGCGATCCCAAGCATCTGGCCGCTATAGCTGCCAGCCGCGCGACGTTGTCCCGTGATTTACGTTCAGACTACTGGTCTGTACAAACCAGCTTTAGTGGCGATCTGCCGATTGACCTGGCTGGTGGTGCCGTACAATGGGCGGCCGGGGCAGAATTTGCCGATGAAGAATACCAGGATATCTATGACTCCTATCGTGAAGCTCAGAATGTTTTAGGCTCTGCCGGCAACTCCGCCAGTGGCGGCCGTGACCGCTGGGCGGCTTTTGCCGAAACCAAGCTGCCGGTAACCAATGACTTTGATATCAGCCTGGCCGTACGTTATGACGACTACAGTGACTTTGGCTCTGAAGTGTCGCCGCAAATCGCCGCACGTTATCAGGTAGCCGAGTGGTTAAAGGTTCGCGCTTCATATGGTCAGGGCTTTAAAGCACCGAACCTGACTGACTTGTACGCCAAGCCACAGCAATCTTTCGAAGGCGTACAGGATCTGACCCGCTGTCGCGCCCAGGGTATCAGCGATAAAGATTGTCCCAAAGCACAGGTAGAAACTTACACAGGCGGTAACCTGCAACTGGCAGCGGAAACGTCCGAATCCTACAATCTGGGGCTGGTGCTTGAGCCAATCGACAAACTGCTGGTCAGCCTAGATTATTACAATGTAGAAATTGAAGGTCTGGTCACTTCTCCTGAGTTTGAGGATCTTTTCAAACTTGAGCAAGAAGGCAACCTACCGGCAGGTGTAGTCATCAACCGCGCCCCCAGCAGCAATGGTATACCTGGGTCTATCACCTTGTGTGTTGCCGAAAAAGCGCCAAACTGCGGTCTGATCAACGTCAATGCCAACCTGGGCTACCGTGAAGTGACAGGTATGGATCTGCGTCTGCAGTATCAGTTTGACACTGAATACGGTAGCTTCGCGCCAGAAATTCAATGGTCTCATATTGCCAAATACGAAGATGAGCTGGTAGGAACAGTCATTGAGCGTGAAGGCATGGAAGAGTATCCGGCAAACCGTGCCAACTTTAACTTGTTGTACAGTATCGGTGACTTTGCAGTGAACTACCGCTACAACTGGATCGACAGCATGGAAGCCAATTCCAAAGGCCGTTTCGCCGCCTGGGATATGCACTCCATCAACGCTATCTGGACAGGTATCGACGGCCTGGAGATCTCTGTGGGTGTGCGTAACCTAACCGACGAAGATCCATCCATTGACGATAACCTGGGCTGGACCGCTGATACAGGTGCCACCTCCATGAAGTTATATGATATTGATGGCCGTGTTTACACTGCAGGGGTTAAATATAGCTTCTGATAAACACAAAGATCATCGGCTGTTGCCGATGATTTAAAACCAAAAAACGCCGGTGCTGTACCGGCGTTTTTTATGGGTTCTCGTTCAGAGAGCTGGCTTACATTTTCTCGAGAGTATCAATACCCAGTAAATTCAGGCCGGTGTGCAAGGTTCTGGCGGTTAACCCGGCCAGTTGCAGGCGACTGTTACGCACGTCCTCTTCCACCCCATCTTTCAAAATTGGGCAGGCTTCATAGAAACTCATAAACTGACTGGCCAAATCATACAGATAAGCACACAACACGTGCGGGGTAGCATCGCGCTCAACCTGCACTATGGCTTCAACAAATTGGCTAAGTTGCAATGCCAATGCGCGTTCCTGAGGTTCCAACAACTGAATCTTTGCCGTCAGACCCGCCGCATCCACGCCGGCTTTGCGGAAAATGCTCTGCACTCGGGTGTAGGCATACTGCAGATAGGGCGCCGTGTTACCTTCAAAGGCCAGCATACTGTCCCAACTGAACATATAGTCTGTCGTGCGGTTCTTGCTAAGGTCAGCGTATTTAACCGCACCAATCCCGACCTTTTGTGCCACCTGGTTTACCTCGTCAGCACTAAGATCACTGTCTCGGGCAGCAATCAATGCAGAGGCACGTTCCACCGCTTCGTCCAAGAGCTCAGCCAGTTTGACTGTGCCGCCGGTGCGGGTTTTGAAAGGTTTACCGTCACTGCCCAGCATCATGCCAAAGGGACAATGTTCATAGCTGGTCTGCTCGCGGATAAAACCGGCTTTGCGGCCGACAATTTCGGTCTGTTTAAAGTGCAGCGCCTGACGGGCGTCGGTCAGGATCAGGATACGATCAGCCCCCAGTTCAAAAGAGCGGTATTGCATGGCGGCCAAATCGGTGGTGGAGTACAAGTAGCCACCACCGGACTTTTGTACGATATACACCGCCGGGTTGCCTTCCTTGTCCGCCAGTTCCCGGATAAATACCACTTGTGCACCCTGATCTTCCACGGCCAGGCCCTGCTCTTTTAAGGCACTGACAATGCCAGGCAAGCGCGCGTTGTAGGCACTTTCACCCATAATATCTTCGCGCTTGAGGGTCACGTTCAGCTTCTGGTAAACCTCTTCAGAATGGGCGATAGAGATATCCACAAACTGCTGCCAGAGTTTCAGACATTGGCTGTCGCCGCCTTGCAGTTTAACCACATAGTCTCTGGCACGGTCAGCAAAGCCCTGTTCCTCATCGAAACGCACTTTAGCGGCACGATAGAAGTCTTCCAGATCCGACAAGGCTGTTTCGGCAACCTGCTCCTGAAGCTGATCACTGAAATGCGCCAGCAACATACCGAACTGTGTTCCCCAGTCGCCCATATGGTTCTGACGGATCACCTTATGGCCCATAAATTCCAGGATACGCACCACGGCATCACCAATGATGGTGGTTCTTAAGTGGCCAACATGCATCTCTTTAGCCAAATTGGGCGAGGAGTAATCCACCACCACAGTGTTGGCGGCTTCCTTTTCAATGCCCAAACGCGGGTCCTGGGCGGCACTATCCAGTTGGGCCGCCAGCCATTGGCTACAAAGGTGAATATTAATAAAGCCCGGACCGGCCACTTCCAGTTTGCTAGCAATGCCATCCAGCTCCACCGCCTCAATAATCTTCTCGGCGATATCCCGTGGCTTTTGGCCCAATACTTTTGCAAGCGCCATGGCTCCATTAAACTGGTAGTCACCAAACTCAGGACGGGTGCTGCGGGTCAGCGGCGCCTGGGCGCCTTCTGGCGCGCCGACTTTAGTCAATGCGTGTTTGAATTTATCCAGTAGCAGTTCGTAAATATTCATGGTCTCTGTAATCCTGTACGACGGCGGCTTAAGAATGTTCGCGGGTTTTGTGGAACTTGATATCCGGATGGCGCTCTTGCGCCAGCGACAGATTCACCATAGTGGGTGCGATGTAGGTCAGGTTGTCGCCCCCATCCAGGGCCAGATTCACTTCAGCTTTACGGCGGAACTCATCCAGCTTTTTAGCATCGTCACAATATACCCAGCGTGCCGTTGACACGTTTACCGGCTCATAAATGGCATCAACGTTATATTCAGCTTTCAGCCTGGCTACCACCACATCAAACTGCAATACCCCAACCGCGCCAACGATTAGATCGTTATTGATTAGTGGCCTGAAGACCTGCACCGCACCTTCTTCAGACAGCTGGATCAGGCCCTTTTGCAATTGCTTTTGCTTAAGCGGGTCTCTTAAACGGATACGTTTGAACAGCTCAGGGGCAAAGTTAGGAATGCCACTGAATTTCAACTTTTCACCTTCGGTGAAGGTATCGCCGATTTGAATCGAGCCATGGTTGTGTAAGCCGATAATATCGCCGGCAAAGGCCTCTTCTACGGCTTCACGGTCACCGGCCATAAAGGTCAGGGCATCAGATATACGTACATCTTTGCCGATACGGGTTTGATGCAGTTTCATGCCCTTCTCATAACGGCCTGACACGATACGGCAAAAGGCAATACGATCGCGGTGCTTGGGATCCATATTGGCCTGGATCTTAAACACAAAACCGCTGAATTTTTCTTCCTCGACACTGACTTCGCGCACATCGGTCTGGCGGCTTTGCGGACGCGGTGCCCACTTCACCAGGCCATCCAACATATGATCCACGCCAAAGTTACCCAAGGCAGTACCGAAAAAGACCGGGGTCAATTCACCGGCCAGAAAAGCGGCCTGATCAAACTCGTGAGAGGCCCCCATTACCAGTTCCAGTTCGTCACGTAACTGGCCAGCCAGAGAACTGCCAACGGCAGCATCCAGCTCGGGGTTATCCAGCCCTTTTACAATTCGCACTGCCTGGATGGTATGGCCCTGACCAGACTGGTACAGAATGCTTTCATCGCGGTGGATATGGTAAACCCCTTTAAACTCCTTACCGCAACCAATGGGCCAGGTAATAGGCGCACAGGCGATCTTCAGCTCGGTTTCCACTTCATCCAGCAATTCCATGGGGTCGCGGATATCGCGATCCAGCTTGTTCATAAAGGTCAGAATTGGCGTATCACGCAGACGGGTCACTTCCATCAGTTTGCGGGTACGATCTTCTACCCCCTTCGCCGCATCAATCACCATCAAACAGGCGTCTACTGCCGTCAGGGTGCGATAAGTATCCTCGGAGAAGTCTTCGTGTCCTGGGGTATCCAGCAGGTTAACCAGGCAATCAGCATAAGGGAACTGCATCACCGAGGTGGTGACCGAGATGCCCCGCTCTTTTTCCATCTCCATCCAGTCAGATTTGGCATGCTGGTTAGAACCACGCCCTTTGACAGTACCGGCTTTTTGAATGGCATTTCCGAACAAGAGGACCTTTTCGGTGATGGTGGTTTTACCGGCATCCGGGTGCGAGATAATCGCAAAGGTGCGTCGTTTGTTCAGTTGTTCTAAATAAGCTTTGCTGGCCACGGGACTCTCTGCTGCTGTTTGGCTGATATCAGACCGTTTCCTGGCTCCGGCACTCTGTATCGCCGGGTAGAAACAGTTTAAAAACAAGGCGCGGATTGTAGCCTAAAGTGCTTGTAAAGTCGCCCACGAGAGAGAGGAAATTGCGGTTGGCCGCATCAGCAACAGAAATACCAGGAATTGGCCCAATCAGGCGTTTTCCCAGCTTAGTTTCATAATCAGCGCATCTTCACGCCCTTCCTTGCAGGGATAGTAGTTTTTACGCCGCTCAATCAGTACAAAGCCATACTGTTTATACAAACCAATTGCCGCCTGATTGGAAACCCGCACTTCCAGCCACACCTCATCAATGCCTTTATCGCGGCATTGGCTGAAAAAATGTTCCAGCAAGGGCTTAGCCAACCCCTTCCCCCGGTGTGAACTGGCAATGCCGATATCCATGAGTGTGGCTTCCTGCAAAACCTGCAACCCCACATAGAACCCGGCCAGCTCACCATTCTCTTCCATTTGCCAGGCAAAATACTGACCATCCAGACAACTGGCGAAGGTGGCCTCTGACCAGGGATGGCTATGACAGGCCACCTGCAAAGCAAAAGCCGCTTGGTAGTTTTCGCGGTTTAAGGCAAGGAAACTCAGCATGCTTGCAGAAGCTGCCATAAGCGGCGTTTAAGACGGCTATCGGCTATCAGGGCAGTCGGCGCAGGACAATACAGTATCCCATCCACCAGCTTAAACTCATCTGCTTGTTGCCAACGAAGAGACCCTAGCCCTTCGGGCCAATTTAGCGCCAGCAGCACATCGCTGAACATTGGCTCACTATCAGCTATCCACAAAGGCTCAGCCATGGGCTTAGTATCAGGCACAGATAGCGCTGCAGGCGCACTTACCTGAACAGGCTCAGGTTGACTGTGTATGGCGGTGGTACTGCCTTGCATGGCCTGTTTCAGTCTGGCAATGGCAGACTCGGCGCTGGCTCTTGGCGCAGATTGTCCGGATGGGGACAGCTGTGCAGCATCCGTCCCACTGTGTGTCGGCGTGCCAATCTCAGCAGCATCAGGCTTAGTGCGTAGCTGCCACTGAACGATACCCAGTTCAGTCAGTACGGCTTGTTGATATGGTGTCAGTGTCGTCATAGGAGGGCTAGCTTACCATCAGAGTCAAACCAGCGTCGATAATTGTTACGGGTAATAAGACGGCAAATCCAGCGTATCATCGTCTGTAAACGCTGCTTGTTAGAAAGCAAAAAGCCCGTCACTTGGACAGGCTTTTTTGAATACTGGCAGGGGCGGAGGGACTCGAACCCCCAACCATCGGTTTTGGAGACCGCTGTTCTACCAATTGGAACTACGCCCCTGCAATGGAGGCCGCATTATACCCATGCCAAGTTAAAGGTAAAGCATTTATCTGCATCTCATTTTCTAAATGCGTAAATGTTGTCCAGAGGCTATGGATCCAAAGGATTGGCGGCAGCCAATGCAGCAAAGCCACAACGCCCTAAAAACCCAGCATGGGAATGTGGTGCATGGGGTATAGTCTGCATGGTGTCCAGAATATCAGCCCGAAAGCCATCCCTGGCATAGTACCTGTGCACCCAGGCCAACAGTGCCGGCGCAAACAAATGCCGGTTGGCACCAATCACATCCAAGGTAGCGCCTCTTTGCAATACAGCTGCTTCTGCAAATTGCGGCTTCGGCCTGATATACAGATTTAAATGCAAACTCACCGCTTCATATGCACAGCGTTGCTTATGCTGCGAATAACCGGCTTGCTGGATACGCTGTTGCACATGGCGAGCACCAATGATTTGAAATCCTGTATGGCTGCATTGTTCTGAATAAGGCGAGCACAATCCCACATCGTGCAACAGGCTGCTGACAGCCAGCAATTCACTGTCCACTTTAAGCTGATAATAGCGGGCAAACAGCTGGGCAAAAAAATAGGTGCGATAACAATGGGCCAGCATCGGCGCACTGTATAGCGCGGTAGCCTCTTCCTCAACTTGTTTGACCAGTTGCGAATCCGGCAGGGCAAGCCAGTTTTCGTCAGCATCTTGCAACACAGATCTCAGTCGCAAGCTAACCGCCATTCTGGAACTTTGTTCCATGCATTTAGCCTTTGCCAACAAGCCAAGCAGTCTGAGCTTGTCCCATTTTGACAGCCTGCCGCAGGTTTGCTCACTCCATTGGTAATCGCCCAGCATATATCCTCTTAAGTAACTTGCATTTTGAAAGTTAAGAGAGAATAGCAACGCTAACTTTTATTTTGCAAGTGACAATTTTATAATAAGGAAAACCAATAAATAAGCCTAACCATGCATAAACCTTGTCCGCTTTTTCAGGCTCTCAATCTTGTTGGTGACAAATGGTCACTACTGCTGCTTCGTGATTTACTCGGGGGTGCCAGGCGATATTCAGAGTTTTGCCAACAGGAGAACATACCCAGTAATATTCTTGCTGCACGTTTAAAACGGTTATTAAATGAAGGGATTATCGACAAGCAGCCGTATCAGCAACAGCCGGTGCGCTATCAATACCGACTCACCCGCAAAGGCGCCGATCTGTTACCTGCGATGCAAAGTCTGGCAACATGGGCAATGCAATACACCGACAGCAGTACGCCGCCGGATAGCTTTTTTCAGTTACAACCTATGTCGCTGGAAACTGGCGACGGATAATAAGCACTAGGGGCTGGATTTGAACAAAATCTATACTTGAAAGATAAACAGCCCCTAGCGATGAGCCAGGTGCCAAAGCCGGTTAGTTAACTCGGCAAAGGGCCGCATTTGCTGCACCTCTTGCCAGAGCGCAGTTGCACAGGTACTGCTGATTTTGGCATAGCTGTCACTCAGCCACCTGCCCTGCTGTGCATCCAGCCCCTCGGCCAAAATACTGGACGCTATATCATAGACAGGGGTAGACATGGCGGCATATTCCCAGTCCAAACAAACTCGCTTTGGCATCAGGCAAACGTGGGCCAGGCACAAGTCATGGTGACAAAACACCGGCTTAGGTAAAGCCAGCCACCGGGGACTCAGTTCTTCAACCTGTGCCAGCAGGGTGCGATCCTGAATTGCACCGCGTTGAATATAATGTTGCCAGTCGTCCACCAGCGGCAAATCAGCACAATCTATGGGTAGCTGATGAATAGCAAACAGGCGCTCGGCCAACCTTTGTATTTTTTGCGGTTTACTCAGCCTGGCGGATGCCAAGTCCTGTATTTCCAGCCAGGCTTCCAGCATAAAATCGTGCCGCTCAGATACATACAAGGGCTCAGGCGCCATGCCATGTGCGGCAATACGTTGCTGAAGGTCAAACTGGCGAAGCCGATCCTGACGATCACCGCCGCTTTGACTGAACAACTTCAGAAAAAAACGTTTTTGACCTGAAGTCAGACAGAAATTCCGGTTAACCGTGCCGTCAAATAATTCTGTCAGGTGGTAATCAGCCTGTATCCAGCCCTGCCGTTGTAACTCAATGACCTGCTCAGCCGACAGCATGCGGGTCCTGCAGATAACTACTGCGCCATTTAATGTAGCCATACAGAGCAAAGCCAAGATACCCTACAAACAGCAGCGCGGTCAGATACAAACCGGTTTGCCAATAAAGCCAGGCAGCAAAACTATTAATAACCAGCCAGTACAGCCAGTTTTCCAGCACTTTTTGCGTGACCAGATAGGTGGTGAACAAACTGAATACCGTCACCAGCGCATCCACATACAAATGTTCACTATTAAAGTAGCTTTTCAGACTCCAGCCAATGGCCAGCGACAAGGGCAACAGCAGTAGCACCGCCGATAAGTGATACCAGCCACTGCGTTTTTGTACTTGGCAGGGCTCGGTATCCGCCATGGCCCGCCAATGCCACCAGCCATACACGGCCATAACCAGATAATACAGGTTAAGCAAAGTCTGTAATGGCAAGGTATGCTCCCAGAACAACCAGCTGTATATGGCTGTACTCACCAAAGCGCAGGGCCAGCACCAGATACTTTGTCTGGCGGCCAGCCACACGTAACCGAGCGCCAGCACCACCGCCAGTAACTCCCAGTTTGACTGAGCAGCCCATTGCTGAGCGACAACAGATAACCAGTTCATTACCGACCGCTACCCATGGCATCACCATTTAAGAATTTGCAGACAAAAATAGCCTGGCCAATCTCCTGATGACTGCGCTGCATTTCCTTGGCCAGAATCTCCATGGTGGGCAGGTAGTCACCACTGATGCGGGTGCTGGTTGCGCTGGTTTCAACATCCAGTTGCGGGTACTGATTAATACGGTCGATAAAGGTTTGAATAGGCGCAATGTATTTATCGGCCAAGGGATAAAGGGAAATTTCTGCAACCAGTTTCATATAAATATTCCTGACAAACCTGCCGCCCTGGCAAATACCCGGCGTCCCTGCCGGGACAATAAATTAAAACAGATAATCAACACTGATACCCAGCAGGCGACCATCCCCTAACTGGGTATATAACCTGGAATTATCCTGGTCGTAGCCGTCTTCGGGTTCATTGTTGAAATAGAAACCACGCACATGGTATTCGCGGTCGAACAGATTCTGCCCCCATAGCGACACCGTCCAGTCATTGTGCTGCCAGCTCAGGCGGGTGTGCACCAACACCTCTGCATCGGCCTGTTCATTGTGGCCATCAGAGAAGTAAAAACCGTCTTTACCATCGGTTTCCAGATGCCAATGCCAGTTTTCAGCCAGTCGCCAGTCCATGCCCAGATTAAAGGTATAACGAGGAGACTGCGCCTGATCGCGCTTATTCACATACTCGCCTTTGGCATTGGTGTAATCTTCAAAGCTGGCGCGCAGCCAGCCCAGGTTGGCATACAGTCCCAGGTTGCTGTTAACCTGCCAGCGACTTTCCACTTCCAGTCCATAGTTAGTACCTATATCGGCATTGGCTATAATGTCGATAAATTCCGCTGCCTGGCCAGTGGAAGGTATCAGTTGATAGTCACTGATCTGCGTGTCCTTGCGCTGCATGTAAAAGCCGGCAACGTGCAGGGTCAGATCACCATCGACATTACTGCCTTTCACACCCAGTTCATAGTTCCAGCTATATTCCGGTGCATAGTTGCGTTTGTCGGCGCTCACCTGTTCATCCAGGTTAAATCCGCCAGCCTTATACCCACGGCTGACGCCGGCATAAACCAGGGTTTGCTCAGTCACCTGATGATCAAGTACCAGTTTTCCGCCCAGCATGTCGTCACTGACGCTGGCCACAAAGCCATCTGAATCAACATACTCAATATCAAACTTGTCGAATCTGAGCCCCACGGTCAGACGGGTTTTGTCGTTTAGTTGACTGATAGTTTGCACATAAATGGCGTGGTTTTGCGGCTCATAATCACTGCGAAACACCCCATCCAGATAGTCATACTCGCGGGTCAGCACTTCATCCACGTTTTTGCTGTAAACGCCCAGCACCCAATCAGTGGTGCCGTTAAACCACTTTGCAGAGGCAGAAGATGACAAGCGCAGTTCCAGGCTGTGCGTGTCGCGCTCACGAGCATAGGCGTCAAAAGCGGTGTAACCGCCAGGGTAACCGTCATACAACCAGTCATCATCGTAACCATATTGCATTTCGGAATCCGACCAGGTACCAATAGCTTTCAGGGTCGCCCAGTCCAGGTGCCAGTCGGCCTGTAAACTCAAAGCATGGGTTTGTTGCTTGTCGTAGCCGGGCTGGTCAGAGCGGGTTTTCCCATCATTGGTCTGGGTAAAAGCGTCGTAGCCGTTGTTAATATCAAAGTACTGATAGTTTAGCGCCAGGGTCAGATCGTCATTGGCCAGGTATTTGAGTTTAAGGCGACTGGTCAATTCATCACGCTGCCCGGTGTCATCTCTGTGTAAATGCAGGTTTTCGATAAAACCGTCACTTTTATATTGCTGAGCAGACACCCGGTAAAGCAGCTTGTCAGTCAGCTCACCGCCCTGGGCCACGCCCGCTGACCAACTGTTATTTTCAGCCAGACTCAAACTGACACGACCAGGGCTGTCACTGCCCGCCTCCATGGTCTGAATTTTTATCACCCCGGCCAGGGCGGCGGCGCCGAACTCGGTGGCCTGCGGACCTTTCAGCACTTCCACTTGCTGCACGTCAAACAAGGTACCGATAGCGGCGATCCCAGAGAAATCCATCTCATCAATGACAAAACCAACCGAAGGGTTAATGGGCTCGGCAAACTGACTGCGCTCGCCAATCCCGCGGATCTGCACAAAACGCCCGCGCGAGGCACCACTACTGAAATTAACATTGGGTGCCACATTTAAAATCTGCTCTAAATGCTGTGCCTGGCGGGCAGTGATTTCCTGCTGCCCCACCACTGACACA
Source organism: Bowmanella denitrificans (assembly GCF_039522935.1). NCBI lineage: Bacteria > Pseudomonadati > Pseudomonadota > Gammaproteobacteria > Alteromonadales > Alteromonadaceae > Bowmanella > Bowmanella denitrificans. The sequence goes on from NZ_BAAAEI010000020.1 coordinate 227,818, forward strand.
CTGGCAGGCAGGGTTTGCAAATTACGAACCGAGAAATCTGATGTGACCAGAATATGTTCAACGGCCTGTACAGCAGTATCTGCTTCTTCGGCCATTAATGGCTGACAGGCGATGGCAATCGCCACAGAAAGTAGGGAATAACGTATTTTCATTGGATCTTCTCATCACAGCTGGAAAAGATCCGGGCTAACGGCAGGTCAATGGGACAAATTCAGAAGGAAAACCTTGCAACCATTCCTACGCCGGTATTATCCGGATCAGGTGTAAGGGTTTGCTTAGCCGCAGTATCTGCGGTCGCATCTCAGCCTTTTGCTCCGACAACGGAGGTGGCACCCCTTGGCCTTTGGCTTTATAACAAGCCGATGTGAATTGTAACAGGCCTGTCACAGCTTTGCCTAGGCATGTTTCAGCCGCCAGCTATATGGCTTTAATTATGGCTTCTTCACTTTGGCCTGGCTGATGTGCGCCGTCAGCACTTGCTGCATGGCTTTTTGCACTGGCATATCCAATGGTTCACAGCGGCTGCGCGGCAGGTATAGTAAATGCCCGCCAACCTGATAGCTCAGAGGCACATACACGGCAATAACATCCTGGTCGGCGGCGAAATCGATCTGTTCATTGGTAACAAAACCAATCATGCGAATATCGTCGTGCAGGGTAACTAACACCACCTTTTGCAATTCGTCCTGGCTGGAGCCGGAAAACAGCTTAAGAATGTCCTTAGCGCTGCCATATAGGGTTTTCACCAGAGGAATACGCTCAAGCAGGGACTCAAACCAATGAAATAAATGTTTGACCAGATAAAGCTGAACCAGAATACCCAGCACAAAAATAATCGCCAGGCCCGAAACCACGCCCATTCCGGGTACATACCAGCCTTGTGGCAGCAAATAGCTAAGCGGTACACTGAGTAACGACTCTGACCAATTGAAAAACCAGTACAAAGCGCCAAAGGTAATAGCCAGTGGCAGACTGAACAACATACCCCGGGCAAAAATCTGCGAAACCGACGACCTCATGAAAAGCCTTAAAACATTGTCAAGGCAGGCAATGTAGCATTGGTCTGTGACAAATCAACAGGTCATGCAGATAATTCAGTGAACTGGTGGTTTATTCAGCCATAAAACACTTGGCTATTTAGCCCGCAAACTAGTCGTTCTCACCATCCCCCAGCCACCCCCATATAGTATTTACTTAAAAATCAAAAACTTAAAATGGGCTTATAAATTGCTAGGACATGTATCGATTAAAACCAACCAGGAAAAACCATGCGATCATCGCCCTCCCCCCTGTTATGTGCCAGCCTGCTGCTAAGCTTTTGCTGCAGCGCCACCTTACAGGCTGAAGCCAGCAGAGCAGATAACATAGACAGCCTGTTGCAACAACACCACTACAATCCTGCAGAGTTGGCGCAACCTGCCTACCAGGCTATCCGACAAGAAACAGCAACACTGGATGCACAGATACCCGATCCCATTGAATTTTCCAGAGCCTTTAATCAGCTCTGGCAACAGGGGCCGTTTTCCCATGTACGCCTGGCCAAGCGCCAGCAAAGTGCAGAGGAGTTAGCCGCCTTTCTGGACGGAATGAATGTTGGTGGACAAGGGGCAATTCTGACCTGGCAGGATAATATTGCCATACTGACAGTCAATACCATGATGGGCCAGGATACCATCCGGCAAATCGACGAAGCCTATGAAAAACTCAGCGACGCCCAGGCCTTAGTGATTGACCTGCGCCATAATGAAGGCGGTGCCTTTGCCGTACGCCCGTTGGTCGCACATTTGCTTGAGCAGCCACTTGCCGCCGGAGCCTTTGCCAGTCGCCAATGGTTTTTACAGCAGCAACGCGCCCCTGAATCGCAGGACTGGCTGGCATTACCCGCCTGGCAAGGTTGGTCGATTCGCTCTTTCTGGCAGGACGTACAAAAGCAGTCGCTGACCAAGGTGGAATTTCAGCCTGCCAGCCCACGCTTTGACAGGCAGGTTTATGTGTTAACCAGTCGTCAAACTGCCAGTGCTGCTGAACTGGCCGCAGCCGCCATGGCGATGTTACCCAATGTCACACTGGTGGGTGAAACCACGGCGGGGAAAATGCTGTCGCAAACCCTGTTCGACTTAGACCAGTACGCACAACTCTTCCTGCCAATAGCCGACTATTTCAGTCTTAATCTTGGTCGAATAGAAGGGCAAGGTGTCACACCGGATATCCACACCAGCGCAGAGAATGCCATGGCAGATGCACTGAAACTGGCCACCAGGCATTAAGGCTTTTGTCCCAGCATATTCACCGGCACCTTCAGATAAATCTGGCCATTGTCTTCAGGCTCTGGCCATTTGCCTGCACGAATATTGACCTGAATACTCGGCACAATCAGGCGTGGTACAGCCAGGGTCACATCCCTGGTCTGGCGTGTTTGCACAAATACCGCTTCACTGGTCTTGGCGCTGATATGGATATTGTGGGCTTTATGTTCGGCCACGGTGGCCATATAGGCCAGCGCCCGCCCTTGTGGCTGATAGTCATGTCCCACATAAATACGGATGTCATCCCCCAAAGCATAAAGCTTTTGTACCGATTGATAGAGCAGAGCGGCACTGCCGCCGGGGAAATCGCAGCGAGCCGTACCGGCATCCGGCATAAACAAGCTGTCTCCCACAAAGGCATTGCCATCTATGACATAACTTAAACTGTCATTGGTATGCCCGGGCGTCGCTAACACTGTTCCTTGCATGTCACCCAAACTAAATTTGTCGCCTTCATAAAACAGATGGTCAAAGTCACTGCCATCGAGGGGCAAACTGTCATGCAGATTAAAGATGCTTTGGAAGGTTCGCTGAACTTTGGTAATCCCCTGACCAATGGCAATCAGCCCGCCGAGCTTGGTTTTAAGATACTGTGCGGCGGTTAAATGGTCAGCATGCGCATGGGTTTCCAAGATCCACTTCACCTGCAGGTTCTGATGCGCAACATGCTCGATCAGTCTGTCGGCAAAGGCGGTGTGACTGCGACCGGCGGCATAGTCAAAGTCCAGAACAGGGTCAATGATAGCCGCCTCGCCGCTATCAGGATCACTGAGAATATAACTCAGGGTTGAACTGTCCTGATGAAAAAAAGTGTCAACACGCAGTGCCATAAATACCCCTCCTGATGAAAATTCCGCCTTGAACTTTAGCAAAACACGAAATAACATACAACACAAGGTTATAAACTTATTCCAAAGAGAGATAACGATGCAGTTAGCCCTTCTTGCCGCCGCAGGAATTGGTCTGAGTCTGGGAATATTAGGTTCCGGGGGGTCTGTGCTAGCGTTACCTCTGCTTGTCTATCTTGCCGGTCAGGATGTTAAGCAGGCCATTGCCGGATCATTGTTTATCGTAGCGATGATTAGTCTCGCCACCTTGCTATTCAGCCCTGCCAAGCGGCAGATAAACTGGCGTCTGGCTTGGCAATTAGGTATCAGTGGCGCGCTGGGTGGGTATATTGGTGCCTACGCCGGACAATTCGTTCACCCACTGCTGCAGTTGCTGATCTTTGCCACTCTGATGCTGATTGCCGCCCAAGCTATGTGGCGGCATCAAGAAACAACCGCAAACCATTCCAGCACTTACGTTATCGTTATCGCAGGAACTCTCGCTGGTGCATTGACCAGCTTTACCGGTGCTGGCGGTGGATTTATGCTGGTACCTGTTTTAGTCAGGTTTGCAGGTCAGGACTTTTTCCACGCCAGAGCTACCAGTTTGCTATTGATATTTAGTAATGCCGTATTGGCGCTGCTTGCCAATCTGAAATTTCAGTCGAACTGGCAACTGGACTGGACGCTACTGTTGGCCATCAGCGCGCTAGGAATTATCGGCAGTCTGAGCGGCCGTTACTGGTCAGCAAGTTGGTCACAACAGCGTTTGCGTCGTGGCTTTGCCCTGTTATTAGTCATTATTGCTTTGTTTATTGTCGGACACAGTCTATTGGAGGTCATATGATTAAATCCGCCCCACAGTTGGTCGCTGAAGCCAAGCAGCGTATCAAGGAAGTCCCTATCAGTACCCTGGAACAACAACTGGCACACCCCATTATAGTGCTGGATGTACGTGAGCCAGACGAATACAGACAAGGCTTTGTCCCCGGTGCACTGAATCTGCCACGGGGCATCTTAGAAACCAGCCTGACTAATCTGCCGCAGGCCAGAGGCGCCGAGGCCCCTTTAGAAGAATTGGCAGAGCAGGATATGTATTTGTATTGCCGCAGTGGCGCCCGTTCCGCATTGGCCGCAGAGTCGCTGATGCGCATGGGGTTTACCAGGGTCTACTCGGTGGAAGGCGGGTTTGAAGCCTGGAAAAAAGCCAATCTGCGTATTGAAATGCCATAAGGGGCTCTCCTTCTTACGTCACGATTGTCGGACTCAAGTCCGACCCACAGTGGGTCGGAATTCATTCCGACATCCCGGCCTCACGCCTCACACCTCACACCTCACACCTCACACCTCACACCTCACACATGCAACATTACTTTAGAAAAAAGCGAAATAAACAATGACAGAAACTTTTTCATCCGCTATATTTCGTATTATTCTAAATTAGATAAACCTGATATTAGAGCATCTGATGGTCAACACTGTTTTGAATATCGCTATCCATTATCGCAAGTGGGTGTATTGGGGCCTGCTGTTACTAACCCTGATATTTGTCGCCCAATTGCCAAAGATTCAGATCGATACCGATCCTGAAAATATGCTCAATGCCGCTAACCCCGAGCGCGTATTCCACAACCAGGCAAAAGCCACATTTGCCATGCACGACACCATAGTGGTTGGCGTGGTGAATCAGCAGAGTATCTACAATCCGCAAACATTGTCGGCGCTGGTTGATGTGACCGAGTATGCAATGAGCATAGAGGGGGTGGTGCAGGCCGATTTGATGTCTCTGGCCAATGTCGACAATATCAGTCAGGCGCAACCTGGCACCATCAGATTTGAATGGATGATGAAATCTGCCCCCAGCGACTTAGCGGGCGCGCAACGTATTCGCGAGCAGGCTGAGAGATTACCGCTGCTGCGTAATACGCTGGTATCCGGCGACGGCAAAGCAGCAGCACTGTACGTGCCTATCGTCGATAAAAACCAAAGCTACGCCATAGCCCGGGATCTGAAGGCCCATATTGCCAGTCTGGGCAGCCAGGATGAGTGGCATATAACGGGTTTGCCGGTAGCCGAAGACAGATTCGGCTACGAAATGTTTGTGCAGATGGGTATCTCAGCCCCCCTGGCAGGCTTGACCATTTTCCTGCTGCTTTGGGTATTTTTCCGCAATATTCCCTTTGTGCTGCCCGCCATGATTGTCGCCATGGCAACCGTGCTGATTACCATGGGAGCACTCATCGGCATGGGATTTACCGTGCATATTATGTCATCCATGATCGCTATCTTCCTAATGCCCATCGCCGTGGTGGACTCAGTGCATATACTCTCTGAATTCGCCGATCGACATAAACCTGGGCAACAGGCCAGCCACACTATTCGCCAGGTTATGGGGCACCTGTTCACTCCTATGTTATTTACTTCGGTAACGTCCACCGTTGGCTTTCTATCCCTGATGTTAACGCCGATTCCTCCTGTACAGATTTTTGGTGCGTTCGTGGGCAGCGGCATCATGCTGGCCTTTGTACTAACCGTCATTTTTGTTCCGGCTTATCTGTCCGGTCTGAATGACCATACGCTGTCCCGCCTGCTGGAAAAACTACCCAAAGAGCAGGATTCGAAACTGACTCCAGCGCTGCGTAAGCTTGGCAAACTGGCAGGCAGCCATGCCAAACTCTGGTTATTGGGATTTGCCGCCCTGTTTGCGTTGTCTGTGTATGGTATTAGCCTGATCAATATTAACGACAACCCGGTTCGCTGGTTTAAAGCGGACCATGAACTGCGCATTGCCGACAGCGTGCTGAACCAACACTTTGCCGGCACCTACGATGCCTTTTTGGTGTTAACGGATACGAACAATCTAAGCCACGAGGCAATTCAAGCCATTGCCGGTATCGCGGGTGAGAAACAAATGTCTGACGCCACCCGCACCTGGCTCAGGCAGCAAGCCGGTATTCTGGAACAAGACGATGATCTGTCTGCCTTGCTAATGGCCATTGATGACAAAAGTTTCGAACTCAGCAACGACACAGACATCGCATTGTTAGCCACTTTGCAGGCCGATGTGGAATCATTGTCCAGTCAAGCAAAGCGCTTTTTATCGCCGTCGGTTCTGGACTACATAAGCCAGCTACAGGTCCACTTGCAAAGCAGCGGCCTGGTAGGCAAGTCCAACAGTCTGGCCGATGTGGTTAAAACCGTGAACCGGGAATTACGCTCTGGCACCGAGACTGACTTTGTTCTGCCCTCCTCTGCCAACGGTGTGGCACAAACACTCCTGCAGTATCAGTCTTCGCACCGCCCTGGGGATCTATGGCACTTTGTCACACCGAATTACCGTCAAAGCCTGGTATGGCTGCAACTGACCAGTGGTGACAATCAGGATATGACGGCCGTTGTTGAATTGGTTGAACGCTATATACAAGATCATCCGCTGCCTGACGGATTGCAATTGAACTGGGCCGGCAAGGCATATCTGAACGTGGTCTGGCAACAGGAAATGGTGGCCGGCATGCTCGACAGTCTGCTTGGCGCCTTTGTGATTGTACTGGTGATGATGGTGTTACTGTTCCGCTCTCTGGCCTTCGGTATTCTAGCCATGTTGCCACTGACGCTTACCATCAGCCTGATATACGGCCTGATCGGCTGGTTGGGTAAGGATTACGATATGCCCATTGCTGTGCTGTCATCACTGACCCTGGGCCTGTCGGTGGACTTTGCCATTCATTTTATTGAGCGTTTACGGGCGACCTGGGCCGAACATAAGGACTGGCAGCAAACCCTGGCATTAATGTTTGAAGAGCCAGCGCGAGCTATCAGTCGTAATGCGATTGTTATCGCCATGGGCTTTACGCCACTGCTGTTTGCCCCATTGGTGCCTTATGTCACGGTCGGCGTATTCCTTGCCAGCATCATGGCAATTTCTGCCCTGGTGACATTGGTGATGCTCCCTTCACTGGCCACGCTGGTCCGTTCCTGGCTGTTTAAATCCTGACGAGGAGAATTGACAATGAAAAAGCTTCTATTGCTGACCACCCTGCTGCTAAACACTAGCATACAGGCACAGGAAGCCCGCGACATAGTCAGGCAAGCTGAGCTGGCTGCCTATTACGCCGGAGATGATGGGCGCAGTGCAGCACGCATGATCATTACCGATAATCAGGGCCGTAAGCAAATGCGTCAGTTCACCATTTTACGCCGCGACCAGGCAGATGGCGGCTCGCAAGACATGATGGTGTTCTTCTCCCAGCCTGCCGATGTGCGCGACACCGTATTCAGGGTCGTCAAACATACTGACAGTGACGATGATCGCTGGCTGTATCTGCCGGGATTAGATCTGGTTAAACGTATCTCGGCCGGTGACAAACGCACCTCATTTGTCGGTTCACATTTCTTTTATGAAGATGTTTCAGGCCGCAATACCGAGCTAGACGACTTCACCCTGCAGGAACAAACCCCCGACCATTATGTGCTGGAAGGTAAACCTAAAGACCCTGCGTCAGTGGAATTCAGCCGCTACCTGGTAAAAATCGACAAGACCAGCATGCTGCCGGTGGAAATCCGTTTTTTCGACAACCAGGCGCGCGAATATAGAAAAGTGGAGGCCCTGAAAGTTGAAGACATCGATGGGCACCCGACCGTAACCCATTCCAGGGTGCAGGATTTGCTCAGCGGTGGTCAGACCGAAATGCAGTTTCGTTTTATTAAGTATGACCTTGGTCTGCCAGAGGACATCTTCTCTGAGCGCAGCTTGCGCACACCGCCGCGTGACTGGCTAAACCTTAAGGATTAATGATGAAGGTCATCTCGCTGCTTGCTATGTTGTGCAGCTTAAGCCTGTCAGCACAGGAGCAAAGCGCACAAGACGACTGGGACTTGGACTGGCAGGAACCAGGCGCGTCCCTGCCGTTTCAGGGCTTTGCTGAACTGGCACTGGGTAGTCGGCTGACTTCCAGCCATTGGAATTCGCGGGTGAGCCTGGCCGATGCCAGGCTCAGACTGGAAAAAACCGGCCAATGGCAGCAAGTTTCTGTAACCGCTAAAGCAGACGGCTGGTATGACGGCGTACAACAACAATGGCGTGGTCAGTTTCGCGAGTTGTCGGCAGGTTTTAGCTTAGGCCAGCATCTGGATGTCAAAGCGGGACGGCAGATTCTTACCTGGGGAACCGGTGACTATCTGTTTCTAAACGATCTATTTCCTAAAGACTGGCAGTCTTTCTTTGCCGGACGCCATGATGAATACCTCAAAGCCCCCTCGGATGCGGTAAAGGTATCGGGCTATTTTGACTTGGCTAATGTTGATCTGGTGTGGACCCCAAAGTTTGATCCGGACAACTATATCAACGGCGACTACTTTTCGTTCTTTAACCCCTGGGCAGGCGGCATCATCGCCCCTGGCTTTGACGCCCTCGCACCCAGCTCTGACGAATGGGCCTTACGGCTGTTTAAAAACTTAGATGGTCGTGAGTTGGCTTTCTATGCCTATGATGGTTACAGCAAAAGTCCAGAGAGCCTGAGCCCAGAAGGACTGCCCACTTTCAGTCGCCTGCGGGTCGTAGGGGCATCCATTCGCCAAACTCTGGGGGCGGGTTTATTCAACACAGAATTGGCCTACCATGACAGCCGCCAGGACCAGGATGGCACCAACCCTGCGGTGCCAAACAGCCAGTGGCGCCTGTTACTGGGCTATGAGCAGGAGTTGGTCACTCGCTTAACCGGCGGCTTTCAGTTTTATCTGGAACACACTTTGGACCACGGTGCCTTACTCGCCCATTCACCTTTCCCACAATGGGAAAAAGAGCAGAATCGCGTGGTACTGACCAATCGGCTGACCTGGCGCAATCTGACCGATGATCTGACCTTGTCCTTATTTACCTTTTATTCCCCCACGGATCAGGATGGTTACATCAGACCTGGCCTGAGCCATCGTCTGGATGACCATTGGGCCTGGAGCCTGGGGTTAAATCTGTTCTTTGCCGACCAACAACATAGCTTTTTTGGTCAGTTCAAAGACAACAACAACGCCTGGTTGAGAGTCAGGTACAGCTTTTAGATTAACGCCACCACAGTGGTTAGCGTAAAACAGGAGAATTTGATGAGTGCCGAACGAGCCCTGACTGCCTTTGCCGGCTTTATGGTGTTATTATCCGTGGCCCTGACGGTATGGGTGCACCCGTATTTTGTCTGGTTTACCGTTTTTATCGGGGCCAACTTATTTCAGCAGTCCTTTACCGGTTTTTGTCCGGCGACCATAGTACTGCGAAAAATATTCGGCTTTAAAACTGAAGCTGAATTGGCCAGGGCGGGCAAATAAGGGGGGCTCTTCTGATAGATAACCGTCACTGCAATTGTAGTAAGGCTTGACCATGACCAACATTCAACTGCATCAAGATGAAGCTGCCAGAGCAGCCGCTTTTCTGCGCTCTCTGGGAAATGAACACAGGCTGCAAATTCTCTGCCGCCTGGCTGAAGGCGAATTAAATGTCGGGGAATTGCATAAAACCTTCGCCCTCAGTGCTTCGGCATTTTCACAACATCTGGCCGTACTGCGGCAGCAGGGGTTAGTGCAGTGTCGCAAAGAAGCACAGAGCATTTACTACCGCATCCAGGATCCGGACACATTGCGCTTTATGCAGTTGCTAAAAGATAAGTTCTGCCCTGAATAATCGGCCCTGCCTATTGAGGTTGGCTACGATAGCGCAGGCCAAATTTATGCAATTTGCGATATAACGTGCGGTCGCTAACCCCAAGTGCTGAAGCCAATTGTTCAAAAGTACCGGAAAATACCTCGCACTGTTGGGCCAGATAATACTTTTCCAATTCCTCCAAACTGCAGATACTGTTGCCTGGTTCAGCTTGTTCACTGCCACGTGGCTGCAGCATCTGAGGTAAATCTTCCACTTGGATCAGATTGTCATTGGCTATCAAACTTGCCTGCTCAACAATACTTTTCAGTTCTCGAATATTACCTGGATAGTCATAAAGACAAAGCTGTTGCATAGCCGCATCAGAAAATTGCTTATGTTCAGCCGCCCCAAGCAAAAATTGCTCAACCAGCAGAGGAATATCACGCTGACGTTCACGTAACGCCGGTAACTGAACAGGGAACCCGGCAATGCGGTAGTATAAATCCTGTCGAAACTCCCCCGCATCCACCATGGACAGCAGGTTTTTATGTGACGCACAGACCAGGCGAAAGTCGCTGCGCTTTGGCTGCAGCCCGCCAACAGAGCGGAAACTGCGGGTTTCCAACAGACGTAATAGCTTAACCTGCATGTTTAAAGGCACATCACCAATTTCATCAAAAAACAGCGTGCCGCCATTGGCCAGCTCCACCAGCCCCTTCTTGGCGTGACTGGCACCGGTGAAGGCACCTTTTTCATGACCAAACAACTCACTTTCAAACAATGCTTCGCTGAGCCCGGTACATTCAATAATTACAAAGGGTTTGTCATGGCGTTGACTGGCATCATGCACTGCCCGCGCAGCCAACTCCTTACCCGTGCCGGTTTCTCCCTGCAATAAAACACTAATATCAGCCGACGCGGCTCGGTTAAGCAGATTCAGCATTCTGTTAAATGGCGCAGATACGCCAACCATCTTATTCACACCGGCCCCTGCCGCAGCAAATTCCACCTTATTTAAAATTTCCAGGTATCCAAGGGTTATGCCATCGTCATCTCGAACTGGTCGCATCAGGATATCGCAGTGTTGCAACCCAGCCTGGGTGTGATGCACATGCACAACACTGCTACTACGCCCATGCTGCTGGCAATATAACAACGGGCACTGCTCGCCGTGCCGGTCACAAGGCTCCGTTGCATGGTGAGAAATCTCGTGACAACGACTCAAACCCAGCTTGACGGGTTGCTGGTAGGTATCCAGATAGGCCTGGTTGACCGCTTGGATAGAATAATCGGGCCGGATAAAGATGGCGGGCTTGTCCAGCGCATCGATCATGGATTGGATAATAGACAGATTCATATTTGCCATATTTGTCAGTCACCACAGAAAAATACTGACATAAATGACAATTTCAGCATAGTGAAATTTTCACTTTCACAGAGTACAAGGCCGGTTTCGCGGCATCTCAGCCCTGAAACGAAGTTTCACCACTTTTGGCACCTTTCTCGCCAACATTTTTTTTACATCAAGCAATGCAAACGCAATGAGGCTGAATATGGCAAGAATAGTCGTGTTAGGGGCTGGCACCGGTGGTATGCCTGCCGCTTATGAAATCAAACAGATGCTGGGCGCTGATCATAAGGTAGTGATGGTTAACGAGCACCCTGACTTTCGTTTTGTTCCTTCTAATCCCTGGGTGGCGGTAGGTTGGCGAGAGCCCAAAGCGATTACGTTTCCTATCGCGCCATATCTGGCTAAAAAACATATCGATTTTGTCTGTGCCAAGATTGAAAAAATAGACGTACAGCGTCAGTGCCTATTGGGTAAAGGGGGTGAACAGATTGACTACGATTATCTGGTCATTGCCACCGGCCCAAAACTGGCGTTTGAGAACATTCCGGGGGCGGGACCGGCGCATTTCACCCAATCCATTTGTACACTGGACCATGCGATTCGCTGCCATCAGGATGTTGAGACACTGATCGCCAACCCCGGCCCGGTAGTGGTGGGGGCATTTCAGGGCGCCAGTTGTTTCGGCCCCGCCTATGAGTATGCATTTATTCTGGATAAAGCTTTACGCGATGCGAAAGTCAGGCATAAGGTCCCCATGGTGTTTGTTACCTGCGAGCCTTATATCGGCCACCTGGGTTTAGGCGGCGTTGGCGATTCGAAATCCTTGCTGGAGTCTGAGCTACGTCAGCGCGACATTAAGTGGATATGTAATGCCAGGGTCGACCTGATTGACGAAAGCAATATGCATAACAGCGAGCTTGATCGTAAAGGACAGTTGGAATTGTCTCACAACCTGGCCTTCAAGCATGCCATGCTGATCCCGCTGTTTGCCGGGGTTCAAGCCGTGGCTGATGTGGAAGGTTTGTGTAACCCTAAAGGTTTTGTCATAACAGACGAGTATCAACGCAGTCCGACATACCCAAACATATTTTCAGGCGGTGTTTGTGTTGCCATTCCACCAGTAGACACGACGCCAGTCCCCACCGGCACCCCCAAAACCGGCTACATGATAGAAACCATGATGACAGCCATCGCCCACAACCTGAAAGCCATCATTGTGGACAATCAGCCTCCACACAGTAAAGGCACCTGGCATGCTATCTGTCTCGCTGATATGGGAGATACCGGCGCCGCCTTCGTGGCAATGCCACAGATCCCACCTCGCAATGTCACCTGGTTTAAAAAGGGCAAATGGGTGCATCTGGCTAAGATCGCTTTTGAAAAATACTTTATGCGTAAGATGAAAACCGGCAACAGCGAACCGGTATACGAAAAATATGTGCTCAAAGCTCTTGGCATAGCACGTTTAGACGAGGACTGACAAAATTGTCAGTCTTTCACGCCCCCAACTCAGCAGGCCTGCCATGCGGGTGACCTGTCGGCCCTTCCCAGTAGCGGCCTCTCCCCCCAAAGGAATACCACCTTGGTGATATGGATCAAAACTTGCTGAGCAGTTCAGTGACAGAGTAATCCACGAACCTGTTATTCAACACCTTCACAAGGAGTCCTGCTATGAGGGCCTGGTTATGAACGAGACACTGATAGAGCTGTCACGCTGGCAGTTCGCCCTGACCGCTATGTTCCACTTTATTTTCGTACCACTGACGCTGGGCCTGAGCTTCCTGCTGGCCATTATGGAGTCGGTATACGTGATGACGGGCAAGGAGATATACAAACAGATGACCAAATTCTGGGGCAAGCTGTTTGGCATTAACTTTGCCCTTGGCGTGGCCACCGGACTCACTATGGAGTTTCAGTTCGGCATGAACTGGGCATATTACTCCCATTATGTGGGCGACATTTTTGGTGCCCCCCTGGCTATAGAAGGCCTGATGGCGTTCTTTCTGGAGTCTACCTTTGTCGGCTTATTTTTCTTTGGCTGGGACAAAATGTCGAAGGTTAAGCACCTTACCACCACATGGCTGGTGGCATTAGGTTCTAACTTCTCGGCTTTGTGGATTTTGATAGCCAACGGCTGGATGCAGTATCCGGTTGGCGCTGAATTCAATTTTGAATCAATGCGCATGGAAATGACCAGCTTTGCCGAGGTGATGTTCAATCCGGTAGCACAGGTAAAATTCGTGCATACCGTGTCAGCCGGCTATGTGACAGGTGCCATGTTCATCCTGGCGATTTCCAGCTACTACCTGTTAAAAGGCCGGGAGATTGCTTTCGCCCGTCGCTCCTTTGCCATCGCTGCCAGCTTCGGTCTGGCTTCGGTGTTGTCGGTCATTGTGCTGGGTGATGAAAGTGGTTATGAACTGGGAGATGTCCAGAAAGTCAAACTGGCGGCTGTGGAAGCCGAATATGAAACCCAGCCCGCTCCTGCCGCATTTACCCTGTTTGGTATCCCCAATGATGAGCTGGAAAAAACCGAGTATGCAGTAAAAATTCCTTGGGTAATGGGACTGATTGCCACCCGTTCGCTGGACGAGGAAGTGATGGGTATCCGCGAGCTTAAGGAAGATCACAGACAAAAAATCATCGCTGGCAGTAAAGCCTACGGCGTGCTGGACAGTGTCAGAACTGGACAAGCCAGCGAGGCAGAACTGGCGTTATTTGAACAAAACAAGGCCAATCTGGGTTATGCCATGTTGCTTGAACCTTTTACCCCTGATGTAGCCAATCCCAGTGAAGACGCCATTCAGCGGGCGGTAGACTACAGTATTCCGCCGGTAGCCCCGTTATTCTGGAGTTTTCGTTTAATGGTGGTGTGCGGATTCTTAATGCTGGCCTTATTTGCGGCAGCGTTCTGGTACAGCACCAAGCATCAGATCACCAAGCCCCGCTGGTTACTTAAGGCCTCGCTGTTTAGCTTGCCTTTACCCTGGATCGCCTGTGAAGCAGGATGGTTTGTTGCCGAGTTTGGGCGCCAGCCCTGGTCTATTGCTGAGGTTTTGCCGGTCCATGCATCGGTGTCCAACTTATCCGTCAGTGATGTGATCATCACCCTGGTGGCCTACACCAGCTTTTATCTGGTGATGTTTATTATCGGCTTTTATCTGATGCAGAAATTCGCCAAAAAAGGTCCTTCTGCCCTGGCTGAGCAAGCCGAGCGGGACAATCTGCACCTGGGTATAAAAGGAGCACAAGTATGATCGACTATGAAGTATTGCGCGTTATCTGGTGGGGATTGGTCGGCGTACTGCTGATTGGTTTCGCCATCACCGACGGTTTTGACCTGGGAGTGGGCGCCCTGTTAACCCTGGTTGGCAAAACCGACCAGGACAGACGGGTGATGATCAATACCATCGGCCCCCATTGGGATGGCAATCAGGTATGGTTTATTACCGCCGGTGGTGCCATCTTTGCCGCCTGGCCGATGATCTACGCTACCGCCTTCTCTGGTTTCTACCTGGCCCTGGCGTTAACACTAATCGCTTTGTGGATGCGCCCCATCGGCTTTGACTATCGCAGCAAATTGCCCAATGCCACCTGGCGTAAAGCCTGGGACTGGGCTTTATTTGCCGGTGGCTTGGTACCCGCACTGATCTTCGGTGTGGCCTTCGGCAACCTGCTGTTGGGCGTGCCCTTTGAGTTGGACAACAACCTGCGCTCAACTTACACCGGTAGCTTCTTTGGCTTACTCAGCCCCTTTGCCATACTTTGTGGTCTGGTGTCTGTTGCCATGCTACTCAACCACGGGGCCACCTGGCTGCAGTTGAAAACCACTGATCAGTTACTGCAACGGGCTCGCGCGGTCTCGGTGATGTTGTCAGTGCTGGCGGTTGTGCTGTTTATACTGGCCGGTATTTGGGTCGCACTGGGCGTTGATGGTTTTGTCGTAACATCGGTCGTTGATGCCTATGCCACCTCCAATCCCCTGACGAAGACAGTTGAACAACAAAGTGGCGCGTGGCTGAGTAATTACAGTGTCTATCCATGGATGATGGTCGCCCCTGCATTGGGTATTGCGGCGGGCCTGGCCTGTGCCTGGTTTTCACTGAAAAAGCGGGCTGGCTGGGCTTTTGTCAGCAGTTCCCTGAGCATGACTGGCATCATCCTGACTGCAGGCTTCTCCATGTTTCCGTTTTTGATGCCAAGCTCCAGTATGCCTAATGCCAGTTTAACCATGTGGGACGCCACATCCAGCCTGCTAACCCTGAAAATTATGTTTGCGGTTGCCTGTATCTTTGTCCCCATCGTCCTGGCATATACCGCTTATGGTTTTTGGGTGATGCGCGGACGCATTAAACAATCTGAACTTAATCAAAGTCACGCCATTTACTAGGAGGACTGACTATGTGGTATTTCACCTGGATACTGGGCGTTTTACTCGCCTGTGCCTTTGGCATTATCAATGCCATGTGGCTGGAGTCTACCGAAGACATGGACAGAAATGACTAAAGACGCTGCCACACCGGCTCTGTCGAAGTGGCTCAGTCAACAGGGCAGTACTAAACGCGCTGCCCTGCATCTGCTGACAGCCCTGGGCTTGGCCATATTCGCCTGCCAGCTCGGACTCTTCTGGTTTGTCAGTGTCGCCGCAGACGCACTGATTGTCAGCAAACAGCCCGTCAACACGGCCACATTATCAGGCGTTATGCTGACGGCGGGCATGTGGCTTGGGTTTGATTATGCAAAACAACAACTGACTCAGCGCACTTACTTGCAACTCTGCCAGCATTTACAAAGCCGCTTGCACTGGCAACTACAAAACGGACAACTGGCGCTGGTGCGCCGCCATCCCACCTTCTACTGGCAGCAACTCTGGTCACAACATATTCCTGCCACGGCGGAATTTCTGAGCCGCTATCAGGTGCAAAAACAATTGGCCGTACTGGCTCCGTTGCTTGCCATCATCTGTCTATGGCCGGCGAGTTGGTTGATAGCGGTATTAATGTTGTTCACCCTGCCTGTGGTGCCATTGTTTATGTATTTAGTCGGCAGTGGCGCAGCCAGTTTGCATCGCAGGCATTTTACCGCCCTGACAAGGTTGGGCAGTTTGTTTGCTGACCGCCTGAAGGCGGCCGACCTGCTATTGATTCATCAGGCTTATAGCGGCCAGCAGCGCCTGCTTGAAGATGCCAGTGAAGAATTAAATCAGCGCACCATGAAAGTGGTCAGTCTGGCCTTTCTATCCAGCAGCGTGCTGGATTTCTTTGCCACCCTGGCAGTGGCATTGGTGGCGGTATTTGTTGGCTTTAATTTACTGTCTGAGCTGCAGATAGGTCCTGCGTTAAATCTGCAGCAGGGGCTGTTTATTCTGCTGGTTGCGCCTTTATGCTTTAGCGAATTAAAAGCCCTGGGGCGCCTCTATCATCAAAAGGCTGCAGCCGAGGCTGCGGCGATGGAGCTTCAACCCCTACTGGAAATGCCTTTACCAGCCCCTGCACCAGGACAGTTCAGTGGTTTGGACTGGGTAGCACTGCAAGCCCGCCCGCCGGGGTTGCATGCCAGAAGACTGACCTTACAAGCCGGGGATTGGGTGCAACTGTCCGGTCCGTCAGGCAGCGGCAAAACATTGTTGTTGGAATGTTTGCTTGGCCAACGTCCTTGTAGTCATAGGATACAAAGTCAGGCGGTGTTACTCACTCAACAGGCCGTTATCACCCCCCTTAGCCTGCGCGATAATTTGTGTCTTGGCCATCAACACAATGACGACAGATTGTGGCAAGTGCTGGCCCAGGTTGAGTTAAGTGACTGGGCAAAGTGCCTGCCTCAATGCCTGGATAGCATAATGGGTGAGCACCCTGCTCTTTCCGGAGGACAGGCACAACGCCTGGCACTGGCCCGAATACTGTTATCGGATACTCATCTGGTATTACTGGATGAACCCACAGCTCACCTGACCAACGAACAGCACCAGCGACTCTGTCATCTGCTCAGGCAGCATCTGGCTGATCGCACTGTGGTATGGGCATCACACAAACCGTTACCTGCACAATGGTTTAACCGCCATTGGCAGGCAGATGGACTGGAGATTACCTGTCTATGAAGCACAATCTGCTGGCAACCTTGCTGGCCGCAATCCACATCGCTGCCGGTCTGATTTTGCTGATTTTTTCCAGTTGGTTTATTGCCGCCTGCGCCATTGCCGCCCCGGGGTTCAACTATATGTTGCCTGCCGTGGTCATCCGCGCCCTGGCCATGATTCGTATTGCATCGGGCTACGGACAAATGTGGTTGGGGCATAAACAATTGTTAGAGCGACTAGCAGCCACCAGACTGACCTTATTCAAACGCCTGCACAACAGTCGGTTACCACAACAAGACGCCAATACTGAGGCACTGGTGCAGCATACCGAAGCGGTTGCCGCCTTATGGGTGGCCTGGATAAGCCAGCAAGCCGGCCTGGTCCTGACGCTACTGATTAGTCAACTGGCCCTGATGTGGTTAACACCAGCAGTGGCAGTGTATGGTTGGGGTTTATTGATGGGGGTGCTGCTCAGCTTTGGCTGGGTTTGCCTCAAAGCTCTGAGTGACAGTGAACAACTGTTGCAACATAAGCAGCGCTTCAGACAACAAACCAACGCCCAACTCAGCAGTTGCTCGTTATGGCATATGCAATCCGAATTGCATCTGGCCGATGCATCCGCCATGTGGCTGGCACAGCAGCACATCCAAAACCGCGCTGATCATGCACTATGGCGATTGCATGGTGTAAGCCTGTTACTGCTGATAATGGTGCTTTATCAGGCCCCTGCAGCCCTGCTTGGACAAGCCAAACTGCTTATTCCGGTTATGCTGCTGTTAACCGCCAGAGACTGGTTGGCGGGCCCGCTGCGCTCGCAGCAAGCGCTGGCCGATTACCGTAACGGCAAAACACAACTAACCCATCTTGCCATCCAAAATGTCTCGCAACAAACACTGGATATGCCGCTTGAACAGATACAACTTAAGGCATTTCAGGTCAGCAACCGCTCACTGCCGCCGATGAGTTTAAGCCTGCAAAGCGGTCAGTTACTGTTACTGCAGGGTGGCTCCGGCTCAGGCAAGACCAGCTTGCTACAGGCCCTGTTTGGCCTTATTTCTTATCAAGGGGAACGCCTGATTAACGGTCAGACTCTGACACAGGGTGTGGTAACGGGCTGGTACCTCGCTCAGCAGCAACCGGTTTGTCTGGCCGGCAGCCTCAGGGACAATCTGCAGATCGCCTCGGCAGCGGCCTCTGACACTAAGCTGATTGAGGTATTACGGCAGGCCAACCTGTCACACCTTGAAAATGCCCTGGATGAGTGGCTGGGTGAAACAGGGCGAAAATTAAGTGGCGGTGAACTGAAACGATTGAATCTGGCCAGAGCCTGGTTAAGCGAGGCGTCGCTCTGGTGCCTTGACGAACCTTTTGAAGGTCTGGACAGCCATCAGCAACAGCTGATGGCTGACAGCATTAACCGGGCTGCGGCCAATAGAATCATTGTCCTGGCCAGTCACCTGCGACCCACCAATCTGAATGTTAGTCAGACGCTGGACATGGATAAACTCATTGAAGCGAACGCCAGAGCCGGGCGTAAGGTGAGTTAGTCCTGCATATTCAGGGTCTTGAGCTCTTGGCGGGTTTGCGACTCCAGCTCTTCCATGGTTTTACCATGGGGTACCGGCAAACGGGTTTCCGGATCTACCCGTACAAATACAATATCGTCAGCAAAACAGATGGTTTTCTTGGTAGCCTTATTGCGCACCAGGCAGGACACCGTAATAGAGGTACGGCCCACCTTTTTGGTGGCCAGACCAAATTCCACCACATCGCCCTGTAATGCCGGAGATTCAAAGCTGATTTCACCAATGTGTTTGGTGACCAGATGATTGCTTTCCAATTGGCAGATGGCATAAATGGCAGCTTCCTCATCAATCCATTCCAGGGCGCGTCCGCCAAACAAGGCGTTCGCATAGTTAAGGTCATTAGGCATCACCAGACGACGGGATAAAAAGCGCATTCGAATTCCTCTACAGCAATAGGATAAACTAGGCGCTAAGTATACCAGTTATCTGACAATATGGCCGACGTGCAAAATGCTTTTCAATCCTGGCTGAATCAGCGTTACTCAGGTCAGTTTCATCGCCAGCTTCTGCTTATTCAGGGGCCCAAAGATTGGACCAGACAGCAAGCCGCCAGCCTGTTATCACATTCAGGGGCGGGTCAGGCTCTGTGGATTGGCGACGAGCCGGGGCAGGTGTCTTGTCGTGACTACAGACGCCAACTGGGCAATGAATGGGATACCGTTGTTTTTGACTTATTTGCAGGTGTCAGCGCCAGTGCGTTAGTTGCACTATCAGGCACCGTGCGCCGGGGAGGCTTAATGCTGCTGCTGTGTCCGGCGCAACAAGAACTGGCCCACTTTATTGACCCCAAAGCCGGACAGAAAAACTCCTTCGGCTGGCCTGTTGGCCCCAGCCAGTTCTGTCGCTGGCTACTCGATAGGGTCAGCCAATCCAGGCAGGTGGCAGTATTTACACCTGAGGCATTTCGCGGCAACCACTATCCGGCTGATAAACCATCAGCCAAGCCGGGTCCCTGTGCCAGCCCCGAACAAGCGTTGGCGGTACAGGGCATTGTTAAAGTGGCGAAGGGGCACCGACATCGCCCGCTGGTTATTACCGCGGACCGGGGCCGAGGTAAGTCATCAGCATTGGGCATTGCCGCAGCTCAACTGATCCGTGACAGTGCCAGGAATATTGTCATCACCGCCCCGCACCCGGATGCCGTTGCCCAGGCTTTTACACAAGCCGCAAAGCTTTTGCCAGAAGCAAACCAAAGCAAAGATCGACTGCAGACCGAACATGGGGAGCTGCGCTTTGTACCTGTTGATGTGCTGCTACGCGAAGCGCAGCCTGCCGACGTATTGCTTGTGGATGAAGCCGCAGCGATCCCGGCGCCCTTGCTGAAAAAACTGTTAGGACGTTATAGCAGGGTGGTATTTGCCTCCACTATTCACGGCTACGAAGGCAGTGGGAGAGGCTTTGAGATACGCTTTAAACCTTATTTGCGGGCTCAGCGTCCCGGCTGGCAACAACTGCATTTATCCACTCCTTTGCGCTGGTCACCAGGAGACTGTCTGGAAGCATTCTGGTTTGACGCCTTACTCATGCGTGATGCGCCAGCGACAGAAGCTTCACAAACGTTCACAGCACCCAAACTGCACTGGTATTCAGGCCCGCAGTTGGCGAGCCAACCCAGCTTATTGCATAAGGTATTTGACCTGCTGGTCAATGCCCATTATCAGACCAGTCCGGATGACCTGCAGCGTATACTGGACGCACCGGATATACAGGTTGTTACCTTGCAGCAAGAGCAACACTTGCTTGCTGCGATGCTGGTACAAACAGAAGGCACGCAGCGTCTGGCGGACCTCGCTAACCCCATTAGCCTGGGGCAGCGGCGGGTGCAAGGTCATTTATTGGCGCAGAATCTCAGTGCTTATTTATGTGAACCGGCGCTGGCCAGTCTCAGCTATCTTCGAATTGTGCGCATTGCGGTAAAAGACAACCTGCGCCGTTTGGGGCTGGGCCGGCAAATGCTGAAGCAATTGACCACTGAAGCGACTCTTCGCGACTATGATGCCTTGGGCAGTAGTTTTGGCGCCTCGCCAGATTTATTGGCTTTCTGGCAACACAGTGAATTTATGCCTGTCAGGCTCGGGCACAAGCAGGATGCCGCCAGCGGTGAACATAGCCTGTTGGTGTTAAAAGCGCTCAGCCCGAAGGCGCAGATCTGGCAGTGTGCACTGACAAGCTACTTTTATGACGAGTATCCTTATCTGTTAGCCACTTACTTTAAGCAGCTAGATGCCAGCCTGGCCCTGAGTTTATTGAAGGGGAATCGCCAGGACGTCACTCTTAACGTCAGATATCAGAGACAATTACAGGCCTTTTCAGTTGGCACACAGCCACTTGATACTGTGCTTCAGGCGCTGCGCTGTTTGCTGATGAACAGAGTAAAACTGCCAGCATGCATGGATACGCAATTGGCAATGCGATACCTGCTGCAAGGTTGGGATATTGGCTCAGTTTGTCAGGAAGCCGGGCTTAGTGGTAAAAAACAACTGGTGGCCCGGCTTAGGTCATGGGTTAAAGCTCGGTTGGACGCAACACCTTAATATCCCCTTCCACTCTCTCCCTGGCCGCCACCATCAGCTCTCCTTTGGCATCCACATCAAAATGCCAGATAAAGTGGCCCTGCTCAATCAGTACCGGCGCCAGAGTCTGATCCAGGGAAAATTGCCAGATTTGGATGCCTTTATCCCATTTTGACTGCCAGTAGACCTTGCCATCGACCAGCTTAAGATTCATCAGTTGATTGACGTGCTGAGGGTTGAGGGAAGTTAACGCTGTGCCTGGCATATCCAGTGAAGACGTGCTGCGCAGTACCTGCTTGTCAAAAATCAGCCAACGCTTGTCCTGCCAGTCATAATGCACCGCCAAGGCGTCTATGGCCCACTGCTGTAGAATAATTCCCTGGCGGTTGTACAAAATCAGTGTCTGGCCATCATATGCATAAAGCCGCTCATGGTCCAACCACCCCAGACTTAACAACGGGCCACTTAGCTCAGTGGTAAATTCGCCAATTTCTCCCTGTCGCCCATACAGCACGATTTGTTTGTCGCGATTGGACAGCAGAGCACTGAAATCGGGACTCCACTGCAGAAAATGTGCATAAGCATTGCCATGATAGGCAGAAAGCCTGGTCAGCTTGTCTCCGGCTTGCAGATAGACTTCGCAAACTCCGCTGCGTCTGGACATAAAGGCCGTTTCACCCAATGGGTTAGTGGCTGGCAGATAATCCAGCGAGGATGAAGAAAACAGGGGCATATTCAACTTGTTGCGAATATTAACCTGCCAGGATTCGCTGGCCACAAACAACTGACCATGCTGGTCCGCCGATACAGAGGTGAAAACCCCCTGGGCAGTATTGGCGACCACCTGTGCCTTTTGTCCAGGCACTTGTTCAATGATAGCGCCCATTTGACTCGGATGATTAAGAATCAGGGTGCGACGCTTAGGGTTATAGGATATCAGCCATACATGGTAATCCCATGTCATCACCTTTTTACCGGCCAGAGACAGCAAGTAGCTGCCCTTGCCAGGGCTGTTAACCAGATAGAGAATTTCATCATCCCAGACTCGAACAGCGGCACGAATATTCTCGTCGGCGTGCAGGTGCAGCGGCAATAAAATCAGTTGGCCAGTGCTAATACGATAGAGGTAAGGCAGGTCTTGCTGGTTGCGTTTTAAGATCACCACCATTTCATCCAGATTTTTCCATACCGGGCGCTTGGCATAGGTACAGGGCAACGCACGACTGGTGTGGATCTGATTCAGCTTTTCATCGGCCAGATTCAGTAAGCACTCTCCGGCCTGATATTGCCAGTAAGCCAGCAGTGCCCGCTGAGGGTGCCACTGCGGCAGGCTGATGCGGCTCTCCACTTTCAGACTGCTGAGTAGGTTACCGCTTTTATCACTGACCTGCAGTTGATTGATGTCTTTTACAAAGGCGAGTAAATTTTGTTCGGGGTGAGCACTGACTTCCGCTTCCAAACCAAGCGCATAACTTACGTCCGTTAATGCGTATTGCACTGGCGTGGGTCTGTCAAACTTACTCCCCAGGCTTGCAACAGCAGCAAAACACATGGCTCCGACACATCCCCAGCTTAGCCATCTTACCCATACAGGCCTTTTGCTTGGCGTCTTACTATCAGTATTAACCGACTCAGCAGGCAGAGCAGATACATCAGGCAGGAAACAATAACCGCGCTTTGGCACCGTTTTAATAAATTGAGGTTGGCGGGGCGAGTCTTCCAGTAAACGCCTGAGTTTGGTTAACAGTTGATAGAGGCTGTTATTGTCCACCACCGTATTAGGCCATAGCGCTCTTTCCAGCTCCTCGCGGCTAAGCAGATGGCCGTTGGACTGGCAGAATAGCAGCAATAAGCGACTGACCTGAGGCTCCAGCTTATGCTGCTGATTATGCGATTGATTGCATAACAGATCCTGCTCTGCAAAAAAGTGAAAATGTGCAAACTGCCACCCGCTGTACACCTGCTCGTCCATGCCGAGATGCTGCCTGTCCAAAGCCGTCGGCTCCTAGCGAAATCAATACAGACGAAAATACGTTTCCTTCAGACAAAGTCAACATCCGCCAGGCTCTGGGCAGCACAATTCAGACAAAAATCAGAAATTTTCAGCCTATTAAAATATGCTCTACTCACACATTTTGACGGCAGCGGCTCTATGGTGTCCTTCTTATCGCCCGCATGAATGGGAGTCATTGTGGCTCCAGTTCCCCTTTGCCCCGGCTTTCTCTGGCCTTTTTGTCCTGCAGCCAGGCCGTTAAGTGCTTCTTAAGCCAGGGAGCTAAGGGGCGTTCCACTAAGCGGTGAATAGCGTAAGCAACAGCCAGCATCAGTGATGCCGTTACAACCAGCATCAGGTACTTGTTTATATGCTGGCCATAAGCATTAAACAACATATAGCCTATGTTTTGATGAATCAGATACAGGGGATAAGTTAAGGCGCCCCAGGCAACAAACCGGGCATTTCTCAACGGATGTTGATTGGCCAAGGTGCTAAACAGCATCAAACCCAAAAACAACAGATTTAATCCAATAATAACAAACTCATTAAACGTCGTGCCATACCAGCCTTCCATCATGTTGGTAAATAGCCAGTTTTGACAGACAACAAAGACTAACGCCAGCACTAACATAGATGATTTCAGTAAATCCAAGCCATCTCTGCGAATAAGATAGAGCAGGCAACCTGTTGCGAAGTATCCCCACCAATGCGGAAATGCGTTAGTCCAGAGATCGAATGCTTGTCCCCAGTTGGTAAAAAGCGAAAACGTACACACCAACAACGACAAGCCAATCAGGGGCAGAATAAAACGTAACCAACCGAACCAAGCCAAGGCAAACATCACCAGATAAAACTGCATCTCTATCCACAATGTCCAGTAAGCAGATTCGATGGGTTTTATCCCCATGGCAGCCTGGAACATAGTGGCATTGGCAGCAATTTCAGCGCTTGATGCCTGAAATTGGCTTTGATTAAAGTACAAGATACAGCTCCCGGTCAGTATCACCCCGACCCAGTAAGCCGGGTAAAGCCGGATAAAACGGGAAACAAAGAACTTGCCTGGTTCACCATCTTTGGCGCTCATCAGGATCACAAAGCCACTAATAATGAAGAAGAAGTTGATACCCAGATAAAAATAACGGCTGTATTCGCCTATGCCATCAAAACGAATATCGGGCGCATACCCGAGCATATAGCCCACAAAGGTATAGTGAAATATCAGCACCATCACTGAAGCTATAAAACGGTAAAGATCGATCTCATACAGTCGCTTATCCATGTACTACTCTCCCACCAGGATCAACAAGCTAGTTTTATGTATATGACATTACAGGATTTTTCTTTATGAACCAGCGCTATACATAGACCTTCAGAAAAAATCAGATCTTTGAACTTAAGGCGTGACAGTAAACAGCGTGGGTCGGAATTGATTCCGACAGGGATTAAAGCGTTCTGACGGTTGGGGTAAACGAGAGGCAATAAAAAAGGGCCATCCAATCGGATAGCCCTTCTTCGTATTGGGAGC
>NZ_BAAAEI010000021.1:0-236468 GCF_039522935.1 Bowmanella denitrificans
TCGATGATAATTTCAGAGCAGAATTACTCTTTGGTTAATGGAATTAACAAAGTGCGCTCACGCCCTGATGCACATTCGGAGATAGTGCTCTGTTGTATAAAAACAAAAGCAGAGCACCGGATTACCTTGTTGACTTGGCCAACGAGTTTGAATCCCAGTGAGAGACTACCTAACCCCAGGCATACCAATAAACCCAGGCAATGCTTTTATACGCGTTATCCAGGCTTGAATATGCTGATAAGGGCTAATATCCACCTCCCCTTCCCAGGCCAGTACCACATAAGGAAATACCGCACAGTCGGCAATGGTTGGCCTGCCCACGGCCAGCCATGACTGCTCCGCCAGATGTTTATCCATTAGGCCCAGAATGTGTTCGCTGCGCGCCTGCGCCTGTTGCATATCCAACTGCGCACCGAACTTCTTCACCAGCCGGGCCGCATTAGGGCCATGCTGAATTTCACTGGCGGCCACCGACAACCACTGCATCACCTGCCCTTGCAGATGGGCCTCACCCGGCCACCAGGCTTCACCGCCGTAACGTCCGGCCAGGTACACCAGGATGGCTTGGGCATCACGTAACACCAGATTATCGTCCTGCAAAATAGGCACCTGGCCCCAGGGATTCAGGCTACAGATGGCCGCGCTTTTATGCTCGTTGCGACTAAAATCCACCGGCACCAGTTGCAGCTCAATCTGCGCCAGGGCAGCAAATAAACGCACTTTATAGCAATTGCCCGATACCTCTAAATCATACAGTTTCATGGTTTTCGCCCTCCGCAGGGATCAGTTGATTAAACTCCAGTACATTGCCGTCCGGATCACGGATAAACAGGGCCACCCGGCGTGGCCCGATGCGCTTAGGGCCTTCGGTAATCACGATGCCCTGCTGTGTCAGCCAGTTTTGAAACTGCTGAATATCAGCCACCAAAAAGGCCGGATGTGTCATACCCGGAAGCTTGACAGGCTCATCCAGCAACACATTTTTTGCGCCAGGGCGTGTGGCACCATTAAAAATCAGGTTAATTCGCACCCCTGCCGGCGTGGCCATCTCATTGGCTTCACCACGGGGAATGCGGTAGGTTTCACGAAATCCCAGCCCCTGATAAAAGCGCAGGGCCCGTTGTCGGTTGGATACCCGAATGCCCACATGGTCATAGCCAATGGCCGGTTGTGGGCAGTCTGTCGAAGTGGAATGCATGCCGTCAGGCCTCCTGTTTATTGTTCACGAAGCAGTCTGACATCTTTCAAATAACAAGATAATCAGGTAATTTTGAGAAATATATTTCCGATTAATGGAATAAAATGGATCGTCTTGACGCCATGGCCATGCTGATTAAGGTGACGGATACCGGCAGTTTTTCTGCCGCCAGTAAAGCATTGAGCGTGCCGCTGGCCACCTTAAGCCGCAAAGTGTCTGAGCTGGAAAAGCAACTCGGCACCCGCTTACTGGTGCGTACTACCCGCAAACTCAGTCTGACTGAAGCGGGCATACACTATGTAGCGGCTTGTAAGCGCATTCTTGAACAGGTTGAGGAAGCCGAGCGTCAGGCCACAGGCGAATATACCCAACCCAAGGGCGAGCTAGTGGTCACCGCCCCGCAAATGTTTGGCCGCTTACATGTGCTGCCGCTCATTAGTGAATTTCTGGCCCTGTATCCCGACATTAAGGTGCGCTTGCTACTGGCGGATCATAATCTGGATTTGATTGAGGACCATGTGGATATGGCGGTCAGAATTGGCCGCCTGCCCGACAGCACAATGGTGGCGACCCAGGTTGGTCAGGTTCGCGTGATCGCTTGTGCAAACCCAGCGCTACTGGCCACAACAGGTGTGCCCAGGTACCCGGATGATCTCTTGCATATGCCCTGCGTAACGTCCGACACCAACCGCGCCGTGGCAACCTGGCGCTTTACCCAGCCAGGCTCATCCACATTGCAGGAACTGAATATTCAGCCAAGGCTGTCAGTCACCAACAATGACGCCGCATTATGTGCAGCAATACGTCAGGTGGGGGTTACCCGGCTACTGCATTATCAAGCCGCCGATGCTATTGCACAGGGCAAATTGCAGATTATTCTGCCGGAGTTTGAACCGCCACCACTGCCCATACATCTGTTGCATACCTCCCGTGGCATGATGCCGCTGAAAATGCGCAGCTTTTTAGATTTTGCCGCGCCGCGGCTGCGCCAGCGTATTAGTGCCTTGTAGGGCAATGCGTATTAAGAATGTTGTTAAGCAGCAAGGGCATGTGGCATCCTGCCACAAGTCGATGCCGAAGCCGCTGCCCGACTGCTAAATGGTGCTGCCACACTCAATGCCGCCCTTTGGGTCGCGGCCAGCCCAGAGCCTAAAACTGTGCTACCTAAGGCCATTGAGGCATTTCGGGTATTGGCGGGTGGTTTTTTGGCGAAATCAGTTTAGGTTCCTCCAGCGCTTTGGGGGTAAAGCATATTTCTATCTAAGCTGTGGATAGGTATGCCCGGCGCTACTGCTTGCCTTTGTATAACTACCTGCGTGCCAGGTTAGCAGGATTGTTACTTATTCGTTTCGCAAGAGATGATGTATTAGCACTGCTCAGTTTGTTGGTTCTTTAACCACTGTCACTTGTTATGTTTTTATACTAAAAATATGGCTGCTAATAAACCTACACAAAGTAAAAACGTTGAAAAATTAAGAATTAATTTTCGCTTAGAATGCGAGAAAAGTTTTAATGGACGCAGTAGAAAATAACTATACATACAACCACTAGCACCAAACCAAAGTAAAGATAAAAAATAAGCTTCGTTAGAATGATAAATAATTGTAGCTGAGTGAGCCCAGAAAACCACCTCGCCAGACAATAACAAAAGAACGGTATAAGCTAAAAGCAGTGTAGGTAATAGCAAACCAAACAGGACAACTTTTACTTTTTGATATTTAGCTAAATCCATTTATTTCACGATTCCTGAGAAAAACAGGACGCACCGTTAACGGGCGAGCGTAGTTTGCGAGTCCGTGCCAGCGCTTTTTGCTGGCGCATGCGTTCAACGACTTGTTATATTTTTTCATTTTTAAGGGCCGCGTACTTTTCTTCAGAATACTTCCAAGTCAGATGCCCAAAAGCTACTCCACCTATTGGAAAGATGATAAGTGCTATTAATGGTCGAATCCAAATGTCAGTTGATGGCTGATAAAGCTCCATGATTATCGACCATATAACAGCTGTCGTAACACCCCAACCCAGAACTCCAGTAACCCAAATGAACCTCTTTTTACCTTTCGACCGAATTTTCTCCCATTTTTCTATATTCATCGTTCCTTCACGTCTCCCAGGAAAATATAACGCCGCCAGCACGCGCGGCTTTGCAGTGAAGGCGATGCCGCAACGGAAAAGCCGTCGCCGTGCCTGGCCTTGTTATTTTTCGCTGAGCGAGGACCGAATCTTCTCATTCGTTTTCTTGATCTTTTCCTTGGCCTTTTTGCGAGCAACTTCAAGGTCCTTTATTAGTTGATCAACGGCATAGTCGACTTCTTGATCTGATGCCAGTTGGGCAGTAATTGCTACCGAACTATCATTCAAGGTCCCATAGGAATTTAGGACGATATTGACCATCTGATTCCCGGGCAAATCTCCCTTCTTCCAGCCATCCATAATACCTACAACACCAAATTTTCCATTCATGACTGATGTCCTCTGTAAAAATAACAGCTTATTATATTGAACTCGCAATAATGTTCGCATTTTCGTCGGTAACATTGCCCTTCCATCTTCACAGTAGTCCCTTATGTTCAAATAGTTAACACTACACTTTGCAACTTCACGCTTAGCGCATTTGTGGGGAAGGTAAGAATGCAGTGTAAGCGAGGTCTCAGTAAACACGCAACGTTTTCACCTTCTTCAAGCTTTACAAAGGGTTGGGTGTCCGGCGCTTGGGGAAAGTGAGTGTACATTCTTGATAAACTTCGTCAAAACAGGCTGATTCTAACGCTATCTATTACACCTGTATCAATACACATAGTTTTTCAGTTTTCGATACTTCTTCACCGCAGAGATATCCTAATAACCCAAGCTATTCTCCGTGCCCTCTGTGCCTCTGTGGTGAAAAATTCTTTCCAAAAAATCATAAATAACCACAGAGCCACAAAGACCACAGAGTATTTGGAAAGCACTACTGGGAACTTAGCGCCTCAGCGACAAACCTTTTCGTGTCGTTCGTGTTTTTCACGGTGATGTGGCTTATAAATTCACTTTGACCGCAAACCACACTAAAAGACACGAAACCTCTCACCGCAGAGATATCCTAATAACCCAAGCTCTTCTCCGTGCTCTCTGTGACTCTGTGGTGAAAAATTCTTTCCAAAAAAATCGTAAATAACCACAGAGGCACAAAGAACACAGAGTATTTGAAAGTATCATTGCGAACTTAGCGTCACAGCGAGAAGCCTTTGCCGACAACCTACAACAACATCAAATAAAGCTGTCCTACCCCGGCCAGCATTCCTAATACCGCACCAACGATAATCAGTTTCCATTCATCCTGCTTATACGCCGGACGAAGCACCCCTTCAAATTCCTCCGGACTCAGGGCTTCCATCTTAACCCGCAGATCCTCACCAATATTCAGCGCGCCATTGGCATAGTCATGGGCATAGTGCAGAAATTTATCCGAGTCCTCAAAGATGCGCTTAACCGCCATTTCTTTCATCCGGAAATAGTCATCACTGCCCACCGCCAGGGCAAAGTATGGCTGGGCCAGTGCCACATAGCGCTCAATGGCATCATTAACATGCAGCTCAATCAGTTCCAGCAACTGCGCTGAACCTGCGCCTTTTAATACCGCATGGGTGATATTCTGGGAGTTAAGCAGCTTCTGTTCGATAATCTCGGCATAAACCCGCGACACTTCCTTCTGGCGTTTCAAAAACATCCCCTGAACCGTAAAAATACCCACCTTATGCGGTCGCTTAGGTTCAAAGATAATTTTGATGGCAATCCAGTTGGTGGCATAGCCAACAATCAGGCCGCCTAAGGGCAGGATCCACCAGAACTGGTAGAACGACCAAATCAGCATAGTGGGCAAACCAAACAGAAAACCGAAATACAGGCCGGAACGCTCAATAAAGGGGAACTCTTTGGCCCCGGCTTTGAGAAAAATCTCGTTAATCAGCTCGGGATCTTTAGACAGTTGTTCCACCACCATTTCGCGGATATCAAAGATTTCGCTCACGTTCTGCTGGAAATCGTGCACCATCTTGCGCACCACGTTAGGGATATCCAGTTCCACCCGGCTGTACACCAGGTTTTTGCCCTGCACCGGCAATGCGGCCCACAAGTTAGGGGCGGATTGCTGCATCACATCATTAACGATGCGTCTGAGCACCTGCTTAAGGCGGCGTTCAATGGCACTGGTCAGTTGCCCGGCATCCAGCCGATTGACAATTTCTTCGACACTGAGCAATTTGCCCAATACCAGTTCCACTTCAATTTCTGCCATCTTGCGACGCTTGGCAGGGATCAGCCCTTGCCAGCCGAAGATAGGCCGGATGCCGACAAACTCCAGCGGGTAAAACATCATTTTGACTGCCAGATAGTTAGTAAACCACCCCACCAAAGCGCTGGTCAGCGGGATAAGCAACAATATCAGGGTGTCGATATTCCATTCCATATCAGAGAATTAGCGCCTGTTTCTAATGGTGTAGCAGCCTTAAATCAGGCTAACGATAGAAATTAGAATGGTCAATCTAAAAGCGCGAGTCTTTGCGGTTGTTTACGCGAAACTTTACATCGCATTAACTTTTCTAATCCGCACTATTACTTTTGTCTGTTTGTCAGATTGACCAGAATGGTCAATATTGGTCAGTTATAAGAAATCCATAAAGAGAACCCTATGATCAGTGTATTTGACATGTTTAGTGTTGGCATCGGCCCGTCCAGCTCCCATACCGTCGGCCCTATGCGTGCCGCCAAAGCCTTTTTGCAGGATCTGAAAGACCAGGGGCTGTTTGAGCGCACTGATTTTGTCAAAACCGAGTTGTACGGTTCACTGGGTCAGACGGGTAAAGGCCATGGCACAGGTAAAGCAGTCATTTTAGGGCTGCTGGGGCACGATCCGGAAACCGTGGATGTGGATCAGGTTGACGCCATGCTGGCGGATATAGATAAAACCCAGCAAATCAACTTAGGCGGCGAAAAGCACGTGAGTTTCCCCCGTGAAGGTGCCATTGTCTTCCACCGCCGAAAAACCCTGAAATTACATTCCAATGGCCTGAGCTTTTTTGCTTACCAGGGCGAAGAACTACTGGCCAGCCAGACTTACTACAGCATTGGTGGCGGCTTTATTATTAAGGAACAAGACTTCGAGGACGAAAAAGCCACCGCCCTCAAGCATGATGAAAAACCGGTGCCCTTCCCGTTTGAAACCGCCGCCGAGCTGATGGCGCACTGCAAAGAGCACGGTATGCGCATCAGTACCCTGATGCTGAAAAACGAGCAGGTATTTCAAAGCGACAAGGAAATCCGCGCCAAGCTCTGGCATATCTGGCAGGTGATGGCGGCCTGTGTGGAAAAAGGCAAAATGACCGAAGGCATACTGCCTGGCGGGCTGAAAGTGAAACGTCGTGCCCCGGATTTGTATCGCAAACTGCAAAACGAGAAAAGCGCCGACCCTATGGCCGCCATGGACTGGGTCAATTTGTTTGCCCTGGCAGTCAATGAAGAAAACGCGGCGGGCAGCCGGGTGGTAACTGCTCCAACTAACGGTGCTGCGGGGATTATTCCGGCGGTACTCTGTTACTTCGATAAGTTTGTGCGCCCCGTGGATGAAGATACCGCCGTGCGTTATCTGCTGACCGCTGCAGCTATTGGCATTCTGTATAAGAAAAACGCCTCAATTTCCGGCGCCGAAGTAGGCTGTCAGGGTGAGGTGGGCGTAGCCTGCTCTATGGCCGCCGGCGCCCTGGCAGAAATTATGGGGGCCAGTGTATCGGCGGTGGAAAACGCGGCCGAAATCGGGATGGAGCATAATCTGGGCCTGACCTGCGACCCGGTCGGTGGCCTGGTGCAGGTGCCTTGTATTGAACGTAACGCCATGGGCTCCATTAAAGCCATTAACGCTGCCCGCCTGGCCATGCGCGGCACCGGCGACCATAAGGTTTCACTGGATAAAGTGATCAAAACCATGTGGGACACCGGCAACGATATGAAGTCGAAGTACAAAGAAACGGCTAGAGGCGGTCTGGCGGTAAATATCATAGAGTGTTAAGCCGTTTCTTTACCGGGCAGGAAGCCCGGTCACCCGCCGTAGCACCAGATAAATCACACTTTATCGCCAGGGCGAAGGCGGGTGAGCAAGCGGCTGCACAGGGATAGGCAGCAGCGTAAAACAGTCAACGGCTCGCGGCGGTCTGGCGGTAAATATCATAGAGTGTTGAGCCGTTTCTTTTCCGGGCAGGAAGCCCGGGCGGCAGCGTAAAACAGTCAACGGGATGTCGGACTTAAGTCCGACCCACTGTGGGTTGGGCTTTAGCCCAACAAAGATAGAATACCGCACCTTGCCTATAGTGCTGCTCTGCATGCCTTTCATTGCACCACGGCGCCCTGGCTAGAAACAGGTACAAGGTTGAACGTCATACCAAGATTGCTCGCCCCAAAAGCCTGCTGCTGACTATTTACTCAGCATTTTTTGCCACAGTGCCTGTACCTGAGCCTGATCGGCGCTTTCCAGTTCGCGATTGGCGAAAGCCTGCGTCAGACTTTGCTGCATGGCGCTGTCCAGTTTCTCCAGGCAATATTCCGCACTATTTAAAGCGCGGGCCACCATCAATGAAAAATGTCCACTCAGGTAACTGGAAATAAACAGCTCGTGATCGCTGCCATCCATTACTGCCTGGTCAAAGGCGGCTTCCACCTCATCGACAAATTGATTAAAACGTTGCTCTGACATGTTATTCCTTACTACTATATTTCACCGCAGAGACACCAAGATCTCAAGCAATTGCAG
Source organism: Bowmanella denitrificans (assembly GCF_039522935.1). Taxonomy (NCBI): domain Bacteria; kingdom Pseudomonadati; phylum Pseudomonadota; class Gammaproteobacteria; order Alteromonadales; family Alteromonadaceae; genus Bowmanella; species Bowmanella denitrificans. The sequence goes on from NZ_BAAAEI010000021.1 coordinate 7,980, forward strand.
CAAACTCTGCGTCTATTTCTTCGTGCCTCTGTCACAGCGAGAAGCTTTGTGTGCAGTTCTCTGTGCCCTCTGTGACTCTGTGGTTTAGCAATACACAGACGTTATTCGGGTGAAGCAACCGGGTAAAGTACCTGGTCGTGGAAGCCGGTAATCACCGGTATTAACCCGCTTAATGCCTTATCCAGTTCTGCATCGCCAGTATCAGCAATCAACGGCCGGCCATTAAGTGACTGCAATTTGGTTTTAGTGGCCACCAGCAGAATATTGTCCCGGCCCACAGCCCGAATCAACGCCGGACTCAGTTGTTGGTTGCCACGGCCGAAAGTATGTCCCTGACCACCAATTAAGGTAATCACCAACTTGGCTGGCTGGCCCTGAATCGCTTCGAGTAATTCCCCAGCACTAAGATCGCTGGCCACTAACTGCTGATGCCGGACCAAATCCACCCCCAGCAGCGTATTTTCCAGGCCCATTTCCGTCATAATGGCCGCCACGGTCGAACCCGAGCCCATAATAAACAGCTCATCGTCCATCTGTTCAATCACATGGGCGGCGATATCTTCCAGCACCAGCTCATCGGACTCCCGGCCGCCCATTTTGACTGCCTGCACATAGCGCAGCTCAGAGGGAATTCGCATTTCGCCGTAGCGGCGGGCCCGTACTTTGCCGTCGCGAAAGGCAGACTCATCAATATCCATGACATCGGCTTCAAGCAAACTGACCAGCTCGCCCTGCACCAGCATTTCTACCAGCCGCCCGGCAGCCTTAGGCGTTACGCAGTAAACTCCGGAGTGAATTTTACAGCCAGCCGGAATCCCCAGTACCGGTACTTTGTCTTCCACCGCGCTACAGATATTGCGGGCCGTGCCATCACCGCCGGCAAACAGCAATAAATCCACTGGTTCTGCCATCAGTGCCTGGGCAGTATTTTCGGTATCCTGCGGCTCAGACTGAGCAGGACTTTGATAAATACAGCGGCAGCGAAAGCCCATTTCCCGGCACAGGTCTTCCCCCATCGGTCCGGATGCGGTAAGGATGTCAAGCCTATCCGCATAGGGCAGTAAAACACTCAGCGCCTGACGGGTACGCTCGGGCGCAAGCTGTTTTGCCCCCATGGCCAGCGCCTTCTCCCTTATCTCTTTGCCATCACTGCCCTTCAAAGCCAGAGCACCGCCAATACCGGCATAGGGGTTGATTATCAGCCCTAGTTTAAAGGACATCATATTCCTCCACAGCAAAGTCTGCCGCACAGATGGTTGGTGTTTGATAAAAGTCTTGCAGGCAATGCATTAACTGCCTGGCTCTGGGCGGGAAGCCGTTTTGCAGATATTTAACGGCCTGAGCTCGCACGGCGCGACTAAAGGCGGCACGATCCGGCTCTACGCCATTAAGATTGTCGGTACTGACCCGAAAGGTCTTGCCCGCAGCTACGCATAAGCCCCATTCAATGGCCTGAGGTTTGACTTCGACTTTCTCGAACTCCGCCTGCTGCTCGGCATTGCGCCCATCCGGGCAATACCAGTAACCATAATCTTCCAGCAAACGGCGTTTTGCCCCCGCCAGACACCAATGGGCAATTTCATGCAGGGCACTGGCGTAATAGCCATGGGCAAAAATAATCTGATGAAATGGGGTTTGCGCGTTAGCTGGCAAATACAAAGGCTCATGGTTACCGCGCACCAGACGTGTGTTATGACTGGCCGCAAACTGGCCGTTAAACAACCTGATTAAATCTTCAACCTGATGTACGTCTGACACAACGGCTCCACTACCACAATAACCGGCGCGGATTGTATCACCGGCTGAGCCACGGCCCAAGCCGTGTACTAACGGGTAGCAAGCAAGTCGGCGGCCAGTTGCTGTGCCGACAACCTCTCTTTACCAACCTGCTGACAAATAGCCTGTGCTTCAAACCAGTCTATTAGCGCGGGTAACGGTTTTTCTGGCATAAAAACAGGCAAATCACCCACCATGCCAAATTGCGGTGCAATGCGGGCCAGAATCGTCTGGATCCCGTAATCATCGATATTGGCAAAGTTGTGCAAGAAATCAGCCTGCATTTTTTCATCGGCGCCGCCTTGCTGACTGGCTTGATTAAGGAGTTGCAGCGCGGCGTAATAGGCTTGTTTAGACTGGTTGGTACTGCCTTTAATCATATGCGCAACCCTGGTGTCCAAACGCAGATAACGCTCTTTCTGACCAGACAGCAGGTATGACAGTAACAGATTAATCCCGCTGTTTGTCATAGCACTGCGTCTGCCTGCCAGTTGATTATATTCCAGCGCTTCAGCAAAATGCGGCGCCGCGGCCAGCGGCTCACCTTGCATCAGTAACACCACACCGAGATTGTTGTTGCCATTGGCCTGATGGATGGTTGCGCCGACTTGCTTCGCTTTACGAATAACCGCCTCGTACATGGTAGTGGCCGACTCATAGTCAGCCTGAAAACGGAAAATAAGCGCCAAACTGACAGACAACGCCAGCTTCTGGTCAATAGTCACGCTTCGGCTGATAGCACATTGAAACACCCGCCCGGCCAAGGTGAAGGCCTGGTGTTCACGAAAATAAATGCCTAACGCACTCAGCAGTGATACCTGTTTGTGCGCCCGAAACTGGTTTACATCATACTCCACCAGGGATTCCAGTGCCTGAGTTGCAATGGCAGATTTATCCATCGCTTTAGCCGCGCGATAGGTGGCGAAGTACCAATCGAACTGCTCTTCAGGGCTGAGGTATTGTAAAAATGGCAGGTTATTTTGCAGGGTATTGAGGGCCCTGGCCGGCATGGTCATCAGGTAATTGTTGGCTTCTGCATACAGAGCCCGGCCTTTTTCGATCTGGCTATCCGCAGTACTGGCGTCCTGCGCACTAACGGGCAGATACCAAAGTAAACTCAGACCAATCACAGTGCGCATGGTGAAACGATGTAAACCGATGCGTGTTTGTAATCTATACAACAACCCTCCTCTGACTCACCCTAGGTGCAGTAGTCGCCTCAGCCCGACGTCACGACTTACTATAGCAAAGGCATAGGGTTTATTGTTTATCCAGAGAAATACCTGATGTATGAAAATTATCAGACTGACAAGCCAGCTGGTGTCTGGCTTGTCATTTAACCTTTCTGCTTAGAAGGTCACACTAAAACCTACTGAAGGCCGGATACCAAAGTCATCTTCTTCCTCCTTGATAATCAAATCTGACGTGGACTTGACCTTACGATAATCCAGATCCACATGGCTGATATTTTCCACGCCGAGGATATTCATCACTTCCATCACCAGCTTGGCATCCAGACCAAAGAAATCGACTTTACGCTCCAGCCTCACATCCAGGCGACCATAAGTATCGAATCGTTCAGAGAAAGGATCGCCATACACCGGCAAAAAGCGCCCTTCAAAGTCAGGATTATGTTTAACACCCACTATGGGCGTATAGGCCTGACCGCTGCGAGCGGTTAAATTAAAGCCGGCATTCCAGCGCTCATTGATTTGATAGTTAAACACGGCATTGATCACCAGCGGCGTATCTGCATAGTAATCACGGGTGATATCCGTGCGCAGGTCGGTGCGCTCACTCTTGCCATAGCTAACCGACAACCAGCCATACCAATCTTCGGTGCGGTTTTTGTTGATCATCAGGTCCACTCCATAGGCCCGCCCTTCCACCTCGTTGCTGTACAGCTTATCCGCATCAGCATAACCGTTTAGCGCCAGAGGTAGCTTGTCCATGGTCTTGTAATAGGTTTCCAGCGACCAGCTCCACTCATCCGCCAGGTCCTGCTCAAATCCCAGACTGGTATGCATTGACGTCTGAGATTTCAGTTGCGGATTACCTATCTCTTCCATCAGATAGGGAATATCCTGCATGCGGTTATAGCGGCCGGCTTTGAAGTTAATACGATTGCTGTCATCCAACTGGTAGCGAAGAGCCAGTCTGGGGTTAACAAAATTCTCATCGGTCAGATCATTGCGATGCCACTGCACGCCGAGCTCAGACTCCAGCGCCTCGCTAAGCTGCCAGATATGCGCCACCGACAACATTTGGCTGGCAAAGTCCACCTTACGCTGGTCCTTAATGCGCTCACCTTTATTCAGGTCACAATCGGGATCCAATTCGGTACAGGTGTACAAAAACATGTCGTAATCTACGTTGACCTGCTGATCATAATAGGCCGCGTCCACCACCAGGTGATGACGGCGATTTAAGCGGTAATTTAAACGGCCTTTGAGCGACACTTGTTTATTCTTAACGTCCTGGTAAAAGCCATCCGTACCTGTGGCCGCTTTACCGTATTCCAGGCGCTCATCACCGCTGAGCCCCCCCACGCCCAGCTTAAACTGATAGTCATCAGCAAAGTGATCCCAGATCAGACTTTGGCTGTTAAAACCGCGTTTAAAGATTGCATCGCCCTGATATTCAGGATTCTTCAATGACAATTCGGCCCGCTCATTAAAATTGGCCGCCGCGCTATCATTGGCACCGGTAAAAGACAGACTGAACTGGTTATTACCGTTGGGCTCCCACACCAGTTTGCCCTGGTAGTCATTATCATCCGGCGCGTCGTTAATGACCACGCCGGTCTTCTCACCGTCTTCGTCTTCCAGCTCTTCACCTTTGGAGAAAAACAGCGGCAACATGCTTTTACGTCCGGACAGGTAGAACGCCAGATTATCGCTAATGGCCCCTTCGACAAACACACCGGAGTTAAACATGCTCATATCCACAATGGTTTTGACATTCTGATGGCGTGGATTACGCAAGGTCACATCAAACACCGCGCCGGTAACGTTGGCATAGCTGGGACCATAGGCTGCTGAATACAGCTGAAAGTCTTGCAACAGGTGTTTGTTAAAGATGGAATTGCCAAAGTCATGGAAAATATAGCCGGCCGGCATAAAGTCCACTTCAAAGCTGTTATCACTAGGGGACGAACCACGCACGGCGGGCGCCGCCATCGAACCACCGGCAGCCACGACTCCTGGCAGGGCAAATACCGCCTGCAGCGGATCGCCCAATGCGCCGGGCATGGCAATCAGTTTTTCACTGTTTTCGGTAATCTCGGACAAAATACTGCTGCGTTTGTGTACAACTTCTATCTTTTCAACCTGCTCCTGGGCATAAGCCCCTTGGGCAAGGGCAAAGGTCAGTGCAATAGCGGATAATTTGAACGCTGGCTCCAGCTTTAACATAACGTGTTCCTGATGTTTTGAGTGTGACATCAGAATAATCAAGTCAGTGTCTGAGAGCTGTGAGAGCTGTGTGGCGAGATGTTGTGCTTTGTAAAAAGCTGTATTGGGGTGAGCCGGTCTGAGTCAGACCGGCCTGGGTATTTCTTCACATTGCAGTTTTCTGGCCGGGATCAGCACAATCACCAATAGGGCCACCGCCACCACCATAGCCGCAGCAATAAAGGTCTGTTCAGCACCCTGGCCCTGGTTCCACAGCAGCCCGGCAGCATAATTACCGATAGCGCCCCCCAGTCCTCCCGCCAGACTCACATACAAGGCCTGACCGCGACTTTGGAAGCGGCGGCCAAAATAGCGGTGGATAAACTGAATGGCGGTGGCATGAGTCAGGCCAAAGCTGGCAGCATGAATACACTGACTCAGAATAAGAATACCAGGGAAGTGGGCAAAGCGCGCCAATACCCACCAGCGAATCACGGTCAGGATCAGACTCACCAGCAGCATCTGCTTTATACCAAAACGTTGAATCAGGCGACCAGCTTTAAGAAAAATCAGGATCTCGGCGACCACCCCCAAAGATAACAGCAGACCGGTTTGTAAACCGCTGTAGCCGAGGTCTTTCATATACAAGGTAAAGAAACTGTTATAGGGGCCGAAGCCCACTTGCAATAAACACAGGGCCAGAATAAAGCCCAGAAACACCGGGCTGTATATTTTACTCCAGATAGACCCGGTGTGCGGCGTATCATCCGGCACCTGCTGCGGCTCACGTAAGCGACTGCTGACCAGCAACAAGGCAGCCAGCAAGCTGACACAAATGGCCAGTAACACTTCGGTACCAAACCAGTCAATTAAGCGCCCGGCACTGATGGTCAGCAGAATAAAGCCCATACTGCCCCACAGGCGAATACGGCTATAACGATGTGCATCACCGCCGACACTGTTGAGGGTGATCACTTCCATCTGTGGCATGATGGCGGTCCAGAACATCATGATCAGGCCGAAGCATAAGGTCAGGCCCCAGAAACCGTCGGCGAAAAAAATCACAAAAAAGCTGGCCAGGGCCAATAGTGCACCCAGTTGCAGGATACGCAGACATTTACCGCTGCGGTCAGCCAGATTGGCCCATAGATTCGGCCCCAAAATACGGGTCAGCGTAATCAGGCCCAGCAACTGGCCGATTTCTACCGAGCTTAAACCACGGCCATCCAAAAACATGGCCAGATAAGGGGTTAATACCCCAAGTTGACCGAAGTACAGCAGGTAGGCCAGGGCCAGCCAAATCAGCGGGCCGCGACCAGGTAATGATAGGTTACTCAGAAAGATGTCCTGGCAAAATAGGTGTGTGTGATTGTACGTCGGCATTCTGCCCACGATGGCGCAGGAAATGGTCCATCAGCACCAACGCCAGCATGGCTTCGGCAATGGGCACGGCGCGGATACCAACGCAAGGGTCGTGACGGCCCTTGGTCACAATCTCGGCCGCGTTGCCCTGTATATCGATGGTGTCGCCCGGCACACTGATACTGGATGTGGGCTTTAAGGCCAGATGCACCAGAATATCCTGGCCACTGGAAATTCCCCCCAAAATGCCGCCGGCTCGGTTGCTGGCAAAACCGTTTGGCGTCATGGCATCACGGTGTTCGGAGCCTTTTTGTTCCACTACGGCAAAACCGTCGCCTACTTCAACACCTTTTACCGCATTGATGCCCATCATGGCATGGGCAATATCTGCATCCAGGCGATCAAACACCGGTTCGCCCAACCCCACCGGCACATTCCGGGCCACCACTGACACCTTGGCACCAATGGAGTCACCGGATTTTTTCAGGTCGCGCATATATTCATCCAGCGCGTCCAGCTTGCCAGGGTCAGCACAAAAGAACGGATTGTCGTTGGTAATGGCCAGATCCACCGGTTCAAGCCTGATTGGCCCCAACTGCGACAAATAACCAGTGATTTCAATACCTAGTTTGTCCTTCAGGTATTTTTTAGCAATGGCACCCGCCGCCACCCGGATAGCAGTTTCCCGGGCACTGGAACGACCGCCGCCGCGATAATCACGCAGGCCGTATTTCTGCTGATAGGTATAATCGGCGTGACCAGGCCGGAAAATATCCTTGATATTGGAATAATCCTTGGAACGTTGGTCGGTGTTTTCGATTAGTAACCCAATGGACGTACCGGTGGTTTTACCTTCAAATACGCCGGAGAGTATTTTTACCACGTCATCTTCACGACGGGCCGTGGTATAACGAGAGGTGCCAGGTTTGCGCCTGTCCAGATCTACCTGCAGATCAGCTTCACTTAACGCCAGCCCCGGTGGGCAGCCATCGACCACACCGCCGATGGCAATGCCGTGGCTTTCACCAAAGGTGGTCACGGTGAAAAGTCTGCCAAAATGATTTCCAGCCATAGTCTTGTTGTTATCCTGCTTGTTGATTCCAATAGGCCACCAGATCAGCACGGCTGATGGCAAACACACCCAGTCCACCCTGTTCAAAGTCCAGCCAACTCAATGGCAGCTCAGGATACTGCTGTTCCATATGTACCATGGAATTACCCACTTCAATAAACAGCCAGCCCCGCTCGCTAAGATGATCCGGCCCATCTTTGAGTAATTGATGCACCAGGTCCAGCCCGTCAAAACCGGCCGCCAGACCCAGTTCGGGTTCGTGGTGAAATTCTTCGGGCAAATCAGCCATATCCTCGGCATCCACATAGGGAGGATTGGCAATGATCAGGTCATAGCGCTGACCACCGAGGTTTTGATACAGATCCGATTGAATCGGGAATACCCTGTCGCCCAGGCCGTGCTCCTGAATATTGATATCCGCCACCTGCAGCGCATCCGCGCTGATATCCACTGCATCCACTTGCGCGTCTGGCCAGGTATGGGCTGCGGCAATGGCAATGCAGGCACTACCGGTGCACATATCCAGTATGTTGTCCGGCTCAAAGTCCAGCCAGGGTGAAAATTGATTGATAATCAGCTCGGCAAAGGGCGAACGTGGTACCAGTACGCGCTCGTCCACGTAAAATGGTAAACCGCAAAACCACGCCTGATTAGTCAGATACGCCAGCGGGATACGTTCATCCACCCGCCGCTGCACCAGTTCTACCACCTGCTGCTTTTCTGACTGGGTTAGACGTGCGTTGTACAGTGCAGCCGGATCCTGCTGCGGCAGATGCAATACCTGCAGTACCAGGCAAACCGCTTCGTCCCAGGCGTTGTCGGTGCCATGCCCAAAATACAAGCCTGCCTCATTAAAACGGCTCATGGCCCAGCGCATCATATCCAGAATTGTTTGTAAGTCGGTGACGGCATCTGGCCATTTAAGCTTGTCTGTCATAAATCTCTACCTGAAAAAAAATGCGCGCCTATTATGCCAGTTACCTGACCGACTGCCGATAGTAAAGTCAGCCAAACTTTGCCCTTGAGCACAGGCTTGCTATTATGCCGCCAGTTTTGCCCTGGCTCTCTACCTTATGACCAAGAAATCCGATCTGAACGAAGAAGAGTTATCGCTGTTTCGCAGCGAAGTTCAGGGCGTCAGACGTATCAAGCAGGACAAAATACCCCCTCGCCCACCGGCCAGCAAGCATAAAACCGCAGACCTTAGACAAAACCGGACTAACCAGCACAGTGTTGCGCAACGCCAGGCCCGTCAGGCAGCGGCCAGTTTCGCTTTCTCTGACGGTTTTGAGGCCTGGTTTGACCCAAATCAGCCGATTAAATACACCAAGCCCGGCAGTGACAGTTATGAAGTAAAACGCCTGCGCCGTGGCGACTACCCACCGGACCTGATTCTGGACTTACATGGCTTGAAGCGCGATGACGCCAAACTGGAAATCGCCGCCTTACTGCATACTGCTGTCAAACAACATTGCTACTGTGTTTGCATAGTGCACGGTTTAGGTGAACATATATTAAAAAAATCCGTACCCAACTGGCTGGTACAACACCCCGACGTACTGGCATTTCATCAGGCACCGCTGGAATGGGGCGGCAATGGCGCGCTGCTGGTGTTACTTAAAGCCTGTTGACCTTTTGAGTAAGATTTTTCAGCAGCGAATCAAAAGGTCAACAGGTTTAAAATTTCCCACAACCAGATCCTCGACTAGACTGTCAGCATAACATCAGGGAACAGTAGTCAGTGGATCATGCATGCCCGAGCGCTTTAAGCACCTTAGCGTCAGTGAAACAAGCCAGCTACAAAAAACGCTGAATTATGCCGTACAATTTCTGGTTCTGGCGTTTAGTTACGCCTTGTTCAGTTATTTAGGCGTTAAACTCGCCACCCTCACTTACAATATCAGCCTGATATGGCCCCCTGTGGGTATCGCCGTTGCGCTATTGCTGCGCTGGGACATGCGCCTGTGGCCGGCGATACTACTGGGCGGCATCTTCCAGGAAATGGTGGTGACAGGATACGGATTCCTCCTGTCTTTAACGATTAGCGTAGCATCCTTGTCTGCCATTTATTTTGCTTGCTACCTGCTTAAGCGCCTGCATTTCGACGTGCAAATGGAACGCAGCAAAGACTTTTATTACTTTACCCTTATTGCTGTAATTGGCTGCCCATTGTTGATGGCCTTAATGGGGGTTGGCGTACTGACCCTCAATGGCGTGATCCCACAGCAGGATTTCCCATCTGCAGCTCTGTCCTGGTTTCTCGGTGACATTACCGGCATGCTGGTGTTTGGCATTGCGCTGCTGGTGTTCAATCTAAACCGTCTGGCGGCGCTGCTTAATGCGTCTAACTTGCTGGTCTTTGGCATGATGCTACTCATTGGCTTAGAACTGTTTGTATTTGAGTACAGTCCGGTAGCTCCTGCATTGGCCCTGCTGCCGGTGCTCGGCCTGCTTTGGATTGCCCTGCGTACCAATTTGGCTGCCACATCCTGGGTGGTGCTAAGCTTTTCGGCGTTAGCCTTCTATGCAGCATTAAATCATCAGGGAATTTTTTCAAGCTTGCAGAATCCGCCTCTTGGCACCTGGTTTTATGTCAACAGCCTTGCTCTGGTTGCCTTGATTGTGTCGGTATCGGCAATGGAAAGCCGACTGGAATCAGAGCAAATGCAATACTCCATTCAGTCCACCAATATCGGCACCTGGGACTGGCGTTTGCAGGACCAGCGAGTCCTGGTTAATTCTGGCTGGCATCATCTGCTGGGGTTGTCTCATCAACGACGGGAAATTTCACTGGGGGAGTTTATCTCGTTGGTTCATCCAGAGGACTTGCGCATCATTGAAAACACCATGGATAACTATCTGAACCAGCAGACCCACGAATTCAGTTGCCAATATCGGATGTATCACAAGTCTGGCGACTGGCGCATCATTCAGTCAACTGGCAAAATTATTGAGTGGGATTTACGCGGCCGGGCCCTGCGTATGTGCGGTACCCATCTGGATGTCACTGATTCCATCAAAACCCAGCAAGAGCTGACGCAAACCTATACCTTTTTAAACCGTGTCTCAGAGCAAATCCCCGGTGCCATTTATCAGTTCATCCTCGACAAAAAAGGCCACGGTCACTTTCCTTATGTTAATCAGGGCATGGTCAGAATGCTTGGCGTCTCTGCTGAAAAATTAAAAGAGGATGCTAAATATGGTCTGACCAACGTTCATCCTGATGATGTGAGCAAGCTGGTTAAGACCATCCTGAAAAACAGTATCCTGGGTAAAAGTTGGCGGTATGAATTCAGAGTGGTCAAACCCAGAGCAGGTTGGCGGGAGATTCACTCAAGGCCCCACCAGTTAGAGGATGGCCAGGTGGTCTGGTTTGGCTATATGACAGATATCACTGACCATAAACACCTTGAACAAAGCATGCGCCTGGTCAATCAAAAACTGCAAAGTGCGCAACGGGCCGCTAAGTTGGGCTACTGGAATGGTAATTTGGTGACTGGCGATATGAGCTGGTCAGATATTTTATTTGAGCTTTACGGATACAGGCCCGGCGCGGTTGAGGCCAGTTTTAACACGCTACTGGGGCTGGTTCCTGAGGAAGAAAAACAAGCCCTCAAAGATGGCATGGCCTGGGCAGTTCGAACCGGCGAGTTAAATATAGAGCATCGCATTGTTACGACAGACGGGGAGATACGCTGGTTTCATCAGTTAGCCAAGGTATCCACTGCCAACCACCATTGGTTTGAAGGAAGCGCGCAGGATATTACCGAAAGAAAGACTCTGGAACTGCGCTTCCAGACCATGGCGCTGACCGATGAGCTGACCGGCATAGCCAACAGGCGGGCATTTTTGCAACAACTGGAGCGGGAATGGGGCCGGTTTAAACGCAAAGGAAGTCACAAGGTATTTGTCACCATTACGGATATTGATCACTTTAAACAGGTTAACGACACCTATGGCCATGATGTGGGTGACAAGGTTCTTCGGCACTTTACCGACCTTATCGGCAAGCATATCCGCAAAGGCGATGTATTTGGCCGCATGGGTGGCGAAGAATTCGCCCTGATGCTCATTGATTCGGATCAAGCTCAGGTCATCAATCTGTTAGAAAAATTACGCGGCATTATTCAGGACACCCCCCTGCAAGTAACCATGAGACTGTCAGTCAGTATTACCGCCAGTTTCGGCGTAGCGCGTTTTAATGCCATTCAAAGAAACTTTGACGATGCGCTCATTGCCGCAGACCAGGCCCTTTATCAGGCCAAAGGTCAGGGACGTAACCGGGTTTGCCTTGAATCCTCTACCGCATCGCAGCCGCACTCTATCACTGATACATAACGTAATTTTAGTTATTGGGCATCAGCCTTGCTTCAAATGGAGAGGCAGGCAGCCCTTCCAGGTTATACAGGTTGGCATCCTGGGGGTTATCCTGCCAGCCATAACGCACCGCGACAGGCTCTGAAATCTCATCTGACCATAATCTGACATATCGTCCGTCAATTCTGGTCTTGGCGTTAACAAATCTGCCATCACTACCTGCCAGGGTGAAGCCGGTCAAGGTCTGGCCTTTAGCCGTCAACCCAGTTCCCATATGGTTAAAGGCAAGCAGCAGGCTGTTCTTCTTGCGGATTAGATGTGAAAACAGTGGACCGGAATACACCAAGTCGCCCTCGTCATAAGTCAGATGCCTGGCTGCCAGGGCCATTCGTTGTGCCAGCCGCTTTTTTTCCAATGGGTGAATATCATTCCATTCGCCTAAATCAAAGCTAACGGCCATGGCAGTATTATCCAGCGCCAGAGACTGCAATTGCTGCTGACGTAACGCTGCCCAGTTACTTTGCACCGGCTCATGTTGGTAAGGGTTTAAGGCCGAAAGCTGGACAAACACAAAAGGCAGAGCGGGTTGCTGCCATTTCAAGCGCCAGTCCTGGATCAGCGCCATAAACATGTCTGCGTAGTGCTGTGGTGCACCAGTGTTTGACTCGCCCTGGTACCAGATCACTCCTTTAATGGCAAAACGGGTGGCGGGGGCCAGCATGGCATTGAATAAGCCAAGCGGCTTCCAGGCGATAAACTCAGCATTGGCCAGCGGCGGCATGTCAGTGCCAATCTGGTAATGCCAGTCTCCGCTTAAATCGATACGTTCATCCACTAATCTGAGTTCGTAAGGCTTATCCGGCACCAAGCCCCCTTGTCCGCGATGACTTAAGACTCTGATGGTCAGAGTATTTTCCCCCTCTTTAAGCAGCCCCGCCGGCACCTGATAAATACGCGGCGGGTACTGATAGGTGGTATTGCCGACCAACTGGCCGTTGATATAGGTTTGGTCCGCATCAGTGATACTGCCCAGTCGCAATATGGCGGTTTGTTTGGCTTGCTGCTGAGTCAGATGAAGATATTTTCGCAACCACAATACGCCATGCGAAAACGACTCGCCCTGTTCTTGCCAAAAGCCAGGCATATGCAGGCTTGGCCAATCTTTGTCCTGCAACGTGGCACTGTACCAGGCAGGGTCACTCAACAGGCCCAAATCCTGATGGTCAGCCAATTGGTGCCACTGCTGATGCTTTTGCTGATTGTCGGCTTCCAGTGCGTCGATGTTAGCCTGGTTGCGAAAATATTTGGCAGTCGCCATCTCATCGGGAAAATTTGCCAGTGCCTGCTCGCTCATCCAGCTTTGCACCGGCGAGCCGCCGTAACTGCTATTGATGATACCAATGGGGACATTCACGGCTTTGGTAAGCGCTTCGGCAAAAAAATAGGCTAATGCGGAGAAATCCTGAATATGCTCAACACTGGCTGTGCGCCATGCCACCTGCGGATAATCTTCATGGGGATGCTGAAAATCATAGGCTCTGGGTACCAAAAACTGGCGGATCAGGGGAAAGCTTTTACGTTTGGCCATCTGCGGGTATTTTTCCAGCACCCGTCGAACCGGCAGTTCCATGTTGGATTGGCCGGATGCCAGCCAGACATCCCCAAAGTAAAGGTCGTTAAGCTGAATCTGTTGTGATTGGCCGACAAACTTGAAGGTGTAAGGGCCACCGGCTTGCTGTGCAGGCAATTGGATTTGCCAGCGCCCCTGACTATCAGCCGTGGCGATTAGATGCAGATGATCAAATATCAGACTGATGCGCTCTTCAGGACTGGCCCAGCCCCAGATCTGCAACGACTTATCCCGCTGAAGCACCGCGCCATCAGACAGCAGCGCTGGTAGCCTGAGCTGTGCAAAGGCGTCTTTGCTGCAACATAACAGCGCCACAATCAGTAAAAACAACACCCGCATCAAGTCATCTCCTTGGTTTCTCTGGCAACTGACCATGGGTAAGCCAGTACCAAGGGGATAATGCGAAACCTGCCGATGTACGGCAACCGCCAGTTCAGGGATTAACAGATTTCATCAAATTGATACTCAATTCCGTAAGCCAGAGTCTGTCGACCTTTTATAGGCCACCAACGCATTGGCATGACCATGGCCCATTTGATGCTGTTCCTTGAGCCAGGTTACTTGTTCCATATGTTTCAACCCATGCAGGCTGTCCAACAATGACAGCCAGTGTTGAATAGATTGGCCATATTTCTTTTCAATGGAGGGAAAGTAGGAGGCTGGGCCTTTGGTGTCAGTCACGGTCGATTCCTTACAGTTAAACACTATCTATCAGTCGTTTACCTGCATCAGAGATCGACTATGGGCCTAACTTTTTTTAACTGCAACGGTATAACTTGCCTATCCGGTGTATCGAGGCTTAACCAAAGATCATGCGCCACAGCCAACTTTTATCCAGGTCTTCCTGACAGGATTTCAGTTGCACAGCATAGCGCTGCGATCGTTCTTTCACCCGGCCTGCCACTTTCTTAAGCCAGGCTTTTTGGTTGTAGGTCTTGCGCTTGTAGCCGCCCCAACCTTCGTGATAATTCAAATATTGAGCATAAGCGTCCCATTTGGACACACCATTAATCTTGTGGGTTTTGCTGATAAACCAGCCCATAAAATCCATGGCATCATCAAAATCTTCCCGCGACGCCCAACCGTTGCCGGTTTCACGCACGTAGTCTTGCCAGGTGGGAGTTTTAGCTTGAGAGTAGCCATAGGCTGAACTGATTCTTCCCCAGGGGATCAAACCAAAAAATACGTAGTCTCTGGGTGGCAAGGCATCGTGGCGAAAAGAGCTTTCCTGATACATCATTGCCATGGGCACATGAATAGGCACCCCCCATTTATCCTTCATATCAGAAGCCGCATCGTACCAGTCACGTTTTTCGTAAAAAATTTCACAGATATTGCTGCTGTCCTTAGGTGGACTGGTGGCACAGCCCGCCAACAACAAAGGCAGACAACAGATTAACGGGAATAAAATTTTTTTTTGCATCGGACTGAACTTCTTCCTTTAGCGTGACTCTCAATGATTGTGTGTTTGAGTGTGTCCCTTGTAAATTGTTGCCTGGCTTTGAAGCCAGGCTTTTTTTTGTCTTTTTTCAGCCCCGATTGAGGCGCAATCAGGCACAGGTTCTGTCAGCCACTGCAAAATAGTCGTGCAGGAATTGATCAAAAGAAACATTATCCTGGCGCTCCCC
Organism: Bowmanella denitrificans; assembly: GCF_039522935.1. NCBI lineage: Bacteria > Pseudomonadati > Pseudomonadota > Gammaproteobacteria > Alteromonadales > Alteromonadaceae > Bowmanella > Bowmanella denitrificans. The sequence goes on from NZ_BAAAEI010000021.1 coordinate 23,157, forward strand.
TTCTGCCTGTGCAGCTAACGAATCGGCCACCAGTTGCTCCAGCTCAGCTTCGCTGTGATAACTATACTGATGCTGCGCCAGCGTCTGTTTGTAATACTCTGCCATTTCCAGCGCATAGGCGCCGCTACCTTGTCCTGTGTCTTTCAAATGCTGAAGAATCCTGGCTGAAGGCGTCAGCGATGGGTCCAGAACTTTGTCCAGTTCAGTACGCACTGCGCTTTGATAAGCATCCCCTCCCTGCACGCTGTCTAATATCACAGCCACCTCTGCCATGCCCTTAAGCAGTTCCTGCGCCCAGTCTTGCAACGTTTGGCTCTGGCCATTATGACTCAGCATCAGATCAGGTTTGCGACCTTCCACTACCACGGAGCGAAGGTTTCGTTCGGTTTCTGCGAAATCTTCTCCACGCATTTCAGCACTTGGGCAAACGGCACAATACACGAGAAAAGTTTCAAGAAAATAAAACTGCTCAAGACTAATCCCCACATCACTGAATGGATTGACATCCAGCGCCCTCACCTCAATGTAACTGACCCCCCGCTCTGCCAACGCATCCGTGGGCTTTTCCAGTTTACGTGTGGGTTGTTTGGGCCGGATGGGAGAATAAAGCTCGTTTTCGATTTGCAATACATTGCTGTTTAACTGTTGGTATTGCCCATTTTTTTTGCCGGCAAATTTGGCGTAATCAGCAGACGGGGTATTAATGGCCTGGCGCAACGACGCAACATAATTGTCCAGTTGGTTATAACAAACATTTAGACCAGATTGGGCCTTGTTGGTATAACCCAGATCACTCATGCGCAGTGACGTGGCATAAGGCAGATAATAGGAACCGGTGGGCAAACGCTCAAACGGCAGATTGGACTGATTGTCTTTAATAAAGGAGCCACACAATGCCGGTGACGCGCCATACAAATAAGGAATTAACCAACAAAAGCGGCGATAATTGCGGATCATGTCAAAATAGGCAGCCGATACAGCATCTTGATCAGCGTCTGTGGCAGACACCGCTGGTAACCATTTATCCCAGAATGCCTGCGGCAGGGAAAAATTAAAATGCACACCGGCAATGGCTTGCATCATGCTGCCATAGCGGTTTTTCAGCCCCACCCGGTACAAGGTTTTCATCTTGCCGACATTCGAGCTGCCATATTGGGCAATGGGAATACTGTCTTCACTCTCTATGTAACAGGGCATGCTCATTGGCCACAGTCGTTCATCGCCAATACGTTCCAATACAAATTTGTGAATATCACGCAACTGCGCCAGCGCCTGGCGGGGGTCGGCGTGCGGTATAGTAATAAACTCCAGCAGTGCTTCAGAAAAATCGGTGGTGATATATTCATGGCACAAGGCGGAACCCAAGGCTTTGGGGTGAGGCGTCTGAGCAATACTGCCGTTGCTATTAATCCTCAGCGTTTCCCTTTCTATACCACGCAGTACGCCTTTCAGCGAATCAGCAATATCAGCCTGGCTCAGTTTGGCCAGGCGCTCGGCAAAAGTCATTGTTGTCTGCTGCAAAATTGATCCTAGTTTGGATACAAGACCCCATAGATGGGTAGTATTAATCTTATTTCAAGCCTTGCCAACCGAACAAATGGTTGTTGTCCGATACAAGGGCTGAAACGCCAGATAAATGGCGACCGGCAATAGCGCATAGATATTTCATTCGCCTCGTACCTTGCCGATTTCCTGTTAACATTAAGTGTAAGAAGTTATTGGACGAACGAAATGCAGGAGGGGCGGATGGCTCAGTATCTGGATATGGAATTTGCCTTGCAGCAATTAGGGGGCGACAAGCAACTATTGAACAATATGCTCAAACGCTTTGTTAACCAATACGGCCTGACTGCTGAGCACACCAGGCAACTGATGACCGACAAAAAATGGCAGGAAGCCAGACAATTGGTACACAGCCTTAAAGGCGTGGCTGGCAATCTGGGCATGACGCCTTTATATCAAAGTGCTTCGACATTGGAGCACGGCCTTAAGTCGGCATCCGCTGACGCAATGCAGCATTACCCTGCCTTTACTCATGATTTAGATGCGACCCTGGCAGAGATACAGGCGCTTTTGTCGGGTCCCTCTTTGGTCAGCGCTGCAGTCACAGAAGCAACGGCTGATCCGCAGGCTTACCAAACACTGGTCGCTATGCTGCAAAGCAACGAATTTATCTCTCCGTCCAAATTGGACAGTTTACTGGGCAGCTTGTCTTTGACGGAGGAAAATCGCGGTAAGCTACATGACCTCATCAGCGACTTGGAGTACCATCAGGCCATAAAATTCATCCAGCAACTGTAGGGGCTCCCTTAAGTTGCCATTGGCCATTGCATGACCTTAGACGTACATTTTGACCACCCCGATTTCCTCGCCGTCCATAAACCGCCCACTATTGGTATGCATCAGGAAGGCCAGAACATCGGCCTGGTGACCATGCTTAGCCAACAATTGGGTGGCCGTCCGTTGTGGCCGGTGCACCGATTGGATAAAGTCACCTCAGGCTTGGTACTCATAGCCAAAAATGCTGACACAGCAGCAGCGCTGTCTGGCCTGTTCGCCAAACGCCAGGTGGAAAAATACTATATTGCCCTGTCAGACAAGAAACCGGCTAAGAAACAAGGTGCCGTGATTGGCGATATGCAAAAAGCCAGGCGTGGTCAGTGGAAGCTGTCCACCAGCAAATTGTCACCAGCAGTCAGTCAGTTTTTCAGTGCCGGACTGGGGAACGGCTTGCGGCTTTTTGTGGTACGGCCACACACAGGTAAAACCCACCAAATTCGGGTAATGATGAAAAGCCTTGGCGCGCCCATACTGGGCGACTCACATTATGGCGCTACACCAGCCGATCGCACCTATCTGCACGCTCTGGCCCTAAGATTTACCTACCAAAACAATGCCTTCAGTTTTATCTGCCAGCCAGCGGCAGAACAACACTTTAACAGCCCGGAATACAACCGGGAAGTGGAGAAGTTTACTCCGCCCTGGGCACTTAGATGGCCACAGTTAGCCAATATAGGGGGCATGCATGGCTAGCTGGCGAAGCAAGATCGCAAGGCGCGTCAAACATCCATGGATTTTCATTTTAATGCTGCTGGCACTGGCGGTGTTCTGCGTCATGTTATGGTTACCCACCCAGTATTTACTGGTTGACGGCAGCAATGACAAACAGCACCACATTAGCTTTTTCCTTGGCCTGACCTGGTTATGCTGGTATAGCCTGCGCTATCACCCTGCCTGGCAGGCTTGCATGCTGGTGTTGTTTGCCGTACTCAGTGAATTGTCTCAGCACTGGGTGCCACATCGTCACAGTAGCTGGGAAGATTTACAGGCCAATTTACTTGGCATTGCTCTGGGTTACCTGTTGATTCTGCTTGTCAGGCTGATGCAAAAACTAATGGGCAAGCGTAAATGAAAGTAGTGATCCTGGGCCAGGGGGCGATCGGCAGCTTGCTGGCGGCCCGTTGCCAATGGTCGGGGGTGGATTATGCAGTGATCGGCCGAGATACTAAATTGCAAGCTATCCATTTTCAGTCAATTGATGGCAGATTGGATACTTTCACGCCCCCGTCAATCAGCCAGGAGCAATTGCGTGGCAGTGAGTTACTGATATTGCCACTCAAGGCCTATCAGATACTGCCAGCACTGAAATCCCTTAAGCCGTCCCTCAGTTCACAGCCACTGATATTGTTGCATAACGGTCTTGGCACTGAACATGAGTGCCGTGCACTCTTGCCTGCCCACCCCGTTGCATTGGCCATAACCCGGCTGGCCGCGCTAAAACAAGGCATCAGGGTACAGGAAACCGGCCGCGGGCAGACCGATCTGAGTTGGGTACAAAAGCCTGACAGTGATACCATGATGCAAGTGCAACAGCTAATCACCAACCTGTTGCCACCCAGCGAATGGCACCGGGACCTTCGTCCTTTGCAGTGGGCTAAGCTGGCTATTAACGCAGTGATTAATCCCCTTACCGCCCTGCACAATATCCGTAATGGTGAATTGGCATCAGCGGAGTTTCAGGTGCAGATCCAGGCCCTCAATCAGGAAACCGCCAAGCTTATGCAAAACCTTGGCATTCCGGGATCTGATGATTTGAATAACAAGGTTGCCGAGGTGATTAACGCCACTGCTGCTAACTTCTCATCTATGCATCAGGATTTTACCCATGGGCGGCAAACGGAGGTGGATTATATCAACGGCTTTCTGGTTCGCTCTGCGGCGCAGCGGGGTATGTCTTTACCCCAACATCAGGCACTTTGGCAGGCAATTAAGCATGGCAGGCCAGCAAATTAAATTGCTTTCGGTAGCGGCTGGGGGTTAGCCCCAGGTTTTTCTCAAAGTGCAGTCGTAAAGATAAAGCAGTGGCAAAACCACATTGCTGCGCCACCAACTCAACAGGTAAGTCAGAGCTTTCCAGCCAGTATCTGGCCTGTTCCAGTTGAGCATTTAAAAGCCATTGTTTGGCGCTTAGACCAAAGCTTTGCTTGAACTTGCGATCAAAGGTCCGGCGGCTCATATGGCTCTGCTGCGCCAATCGCTCCACCGTTAATCCTGCCGCCAGATTTTGTATAGCCCATTCAAGGGTTTTGCTCAGTTCACCTCGCCGTTTAGGCACCGGCAGTTCGATAAACTGCTGCTGGTCACCATCCCGATGGCCCGGCACCACCAGACGCCTGGCGGTGCGATTGGCTTGCTCTAAACCAAAATCTTCACGAATCAGCTGAATCGATAAATCCAGACAAGCCGCACTGCCTGCAGAGGTGTGGACATTGCCATCCTGCACATAGAGGCGGTTTATCTGCAACTTCACCGCCGGGAAACGGCGGGCAAAAGCCTCGGCATACTTCCAATGGGTAGTGGCGCATTTTCCATCCAATACTCCAGCGGCTGCCAGCACAAAGGCCCCCGAACAAAAAGATACCAAGCGCTTGCCAGCCTCGCTGGCTTGTTTCAATGCCTGGATGAGTGGTTCTGGAACCTCGGCATCGATATGACGCCAGCCCGGCATCAGGATAGTGTCAAAGTCAGCCAGGGAGCCAATCATTTTATCCACTTCCAGCCAGCCACCGCCACTTAAGCGGATGCGATTGTGATCGGTACCAATCACTTGTGTCTGGTACCAGTCGCCCCTGTCACGGCCATGGGAGGCAAATATTTCCACCGCCGCACCATATTCCAGCATGGATAAGCCGTCATAAACACAGATAGCAACGTGATGTGCTGTGCTATTTTTCATGGCTGAAAATTAACTTTTTTTGTTAAACAGGTCAATGTTCTGCAACTGCTGCCCCTGTTTTAATGCACATATCCTCGCTGTGAGGGTAAAAACAGGAGAATGATATGACACCATCTGAAGTAATGCGTATTCCCGCCGCCGCTCCTCAAGAAGCTCAGCGACACTTTGCCGCCAAACTGGCATTTGAAACCGATTGCGCCGATGTACAGGAAGCCATGAAAAAGGAACAACCTGACTTTGTGTTGCTGGATGTACGTGGCCCCAATGCCTATGCCCGTGAGCATGTGCCAGGGGCGATGAATCTGCCCAGAACACAGATGAGTCCCGCCGTTTTACAGGATCTGTGTGCTGGCAAAGCATTTGTAGTTTACTGTGCAGGGCCGCATTGTAACGGTGCAGACAAGGCTGCCGAGCTGATTGCCCGGTTTGGCTTTCAGGTCAAAATAATGATTGGTGGTGTTGAAGGCTGGCGGGATGAAAAATTCGGCTTCGCCAGCCTATAGCCTATATCAGCCTTGCCCGGCCAGGGAGGCCGGCATCAGGGGCGATACACTTTAACATTCTGATAGCCCTGTTCATGCAACAGTAAAGCCTGCATACGGCTCATCACTCCGCGGGCGCAATACAGATAATACTCCTGGCTTTGATCCAAATCGCCAAACTGACTGGCCAGACGGAAAAACGGCAGGGTTTTCACCTCGTGACCGTCCACCGTCAGAGGATTGTCTTCCTCCTCCTCGGGGCTGCGGATATCCAGCACCACTGCCCCCTGGGGTAAGGCATCGCTGGTTTGCACCTGCGGAACTTCGGCTTCAGTTTCCTGCGCCATACGGCGAATATCCAGCACATTGGATGCTTTGACCGCACGGTCCACCAGATCGGCATCCAGTTTAGCTTCCTGCTCCTCGACTTCACTGAGGATGGCTCTGACCGTGGGCTTTTTGGATATCACACCGCAATATTCCGGCATGCCTTTGGCAAAATCTTCGGTGCCGATTTGTCTGGCCAGACTGATAATGTCTGACTTGTCCCAACAAATCAGCGGCCGTAGCACCAATTTTTCTGTGGCCCGGTCAATGACCGCCAGATTAGATAAGGTCTGGCTGGATACCTGGCCTAATGCCTCGCCTGTCACTAAAGTCGAGATATCCAGATTATCCGCGACAATGCTGGCGGCGCGCATCATCATACGTTTTAGCACCACGCCCATCAGGCCGTTATCCACCCGTTCCAGAATTTGCGCCACCACTGGCTCAAAATCCACGGCAATAAACTTAACCCGGTGCGAAGTACTGTATTGTTTCCATAAGTAGCAGGCCACCTGCTTAACCCCGATTTCATGTTCCCTGCCACCAAGATTAAAGAAGCAGTAATGGGTGCGGGCACCACGACGAATCATCTGGTAACTGGCCACGCCGGAATCAAAGCCACCGGAAATCAGCGATACCACGTCTTCCTGGGTGGGCAATGGCATACCGCCCAGACATTTAAATCTGTCATCGATAATCAGCAGATGCTCTTTATCAATTTCCAGCTCTATCACCACATCGGGCTTGCTAAGATTAACGCCGCCGGTTTCACAATGCTGATTCAGGCCGCCGCCCACATAACGGGCCACGTCCACCGAACTGAATTCGTGTTTGCCGCGGCGCTTAACCCTGACCGCAAAGCTTTTACCAGCGAGCTTGTCGTGCCAAACGGCTTTGACCTGCTGATAAATATCGTCCAGATCTTGGTATTCACTTTGTCGTACCTGCAGACACTGCTCGATACCCGGAATGCGTTTAAGCTGGTCCACCACCAAAGCAGCCTGCTCGGGCGTCTCGGTTCTGGCTTCCATCACTAGCTTGTCCCATTTATTCCACACCGCCACTTTGAATTCATACGGCTTAAAAATATTACGCACATTGGATTCAAGGATCTTGGTAAAACGGCGGCGCACCGAGTCGCTCTTGATGGAGATTTCCGGGTGCAGCTTAAGAATAAATTTCATCGACGGGTACAACCTAGGGCAAAAGTGCGCGGAGTATAGCAGACTCGGCCATAGTTGGCAGTTGGCAGTTGGCAGTTGGCAGTTGGCAGTTGGCAGTTGGCAGTTGGCAGTTGGCAGTTGGCAGTTGGCAGTTGGCAGTTGGCAGTTGGCAGTTGGCAGTTGGCAGTTGGCAGTTGGCAGTTGGCAGTTCAGTCTGACTCGCGCTCATGCTCTGTCAACGGATTTCTGCTAACTGATTACTGATTACTGACCACTCAGTTCTGACGGCTTACATCCCGTCGGACTCAAGTCCGACCAACGGCGCTTGGACTGGGTTTTGCTGTCGGAATCTACTCTGACTCTTTGTGTTTATCCGAACTTTGCTGTCGAAATCAATTTCGACCCACTGTGGGTTGGGCTTAAGCCCAACAACAATAGCTTCAAAATCCGTGGTTACTATCCAGTTGGCAGTTCAGGTCGCCCCCGGCTATGCCAACTGACGACTGACGACTGACGACTGATTTACTGACCACTTAACTCCCTTCCGGTTCAACAATGGAAATGGGCTTGGACTCTTTCGGCGAGCCCTGGTTAATGGCGATTTCCACCCGGCGGTTACGACTTCTTCCCTCAGCGGTATTATTTGGTGCCAGCGGTTTATTATCAGCCATGCCCACCACGGTCATTCGGGATTCATCAAAGCCTTCGGCACCACGCATGGCTTCGGCTACAGCAACGGCGCGTTGCGCCGACAAGTCCCAGTTGGAGCGATAAAGTTCATTGGCAATGTTCTGGTTATCCGAATGCCCTGATACTTCAATGCGACCCGGAATATCCACCAGCAGGCTGCCAATTTTGCGCAGTACCGGAATAAATTGGGGTTGCAGAAACGCAGAACCCGCGGAAAACGCACCATTCTCACGGATGCGAATCGTAATCTGCTGCCCAAGGGATTCCATCTCAATGGCGCCATCAAGAATCTGCTTTTCCATCTGCTGGGCGATTTTCTTTACCAACTCGTTGGTTTGTTCCTGACTGGCGGCCTGTGACGAGCTACTGGCGGTTTCCTGCGCGGTTTGCTGTGATTTTCCACCACGTTGAGTGCCGCGTTGTTTCTGACGGCCACCGGCGGAGTCCTCGTCACCCGCTTGAAATTCCAACATCTGTTGGGTCATTTCAATGGTTTGCTGCTGAATATTCTCAATGGGGGTGGGATCGGGTCGACCTGGTCTGAATTCCATGGCAATTACGCTGGTGCCTTTGGGAATATCCTTGACTTCAATTTTATTCTGCACCCCAAACGCGAACTTCATCGAGCCGGCAATTTGCTTAAACTTCAGCACATCCATTTCTGAGAAGGCCAGCAACAGAACAAAAAAGCACATCAGCAGCGACATCAGGTCGGCAAAGGTTGCCATCCAGGCCGGTAGCCCGGATGGGCATTTGGGGCATTCCTGTTCTTCAGTTGCCATTCGCCCTACTCCTCGGTGTCGCCCGTGGCACGCTTACTGGCAGCCAGATAATTTTTCAGCAGCGCTTCGATCACTCTGGGGTTTTGACCATCGGCAATACCCAGAATTCCATCTAGTACCAAGCTTTGATTCAGCTTTTCCTGGCCAGCACGGTTACCCAACTTCTGTGAAATAGGTAAAGCCACTACGTTGGCAAAGAACGCGCCATATAAAGTGGTCAGCAAAGCCACCGCCATGGCAGGGCCGATGGCCTTTGGGTCATCCATATTCGATAGCATGGCCACCAGACCGATTAATGTACCTATCATGCCCATGGCAGGCGCAATATCCCCCAGGCTTTTAAAGATAGATGCGCCAAATTCATGCCGTTCTGAAGTCAGACTGATGTCTTTAGCCAACGTGGCACGCACGACATCTACATCATGACCATCCACCAGCATGTCTACACCTTTTTGCATAAAAGGGTTGCTGATTTCTGCTTCTTCCAGGGCCAGAAAACCGCCTTTTCTGGCGGCATCAGCCATTTCTACAATCTTTTCGATTAACTCTTCAGGCGCCTCAATTTTAAACATAAAGGCTTTGACAGCGATTTTACCAGCGCCAAAGAACTGCCCCATGGTATACGCACTCATCACCACAAACAGCGAGCCACCAAATACGATCAGGATAGAGGGGACGTTGACAAACATCATAATGTCGCCACCCAGGATCATGGACATAATGATAAAACCAACGGCACCCAACATGCCGATAAGGGTTGCTAAATCCACTCCGTCCTCCCCGAATGCGCGACTATCACCAGATTAGCTATTTTTCTGATAAACATGCCCTAAAGCATATTCCCATAACAAGTTTGCCGTAACTCGCCGAATTCGACAATGTTCAGAAATCATTATATTGATCTAGGGGCCAATCTTAACTTATTGACTTGGCTCACCAATTTATCGACCCACCAGAATCTTTCTAAAGCAACAATTTGCCGGGGGTAAAAGTGATTGACCATAATTGCCCCCTCGGGTAAGGTGCGAAGCCAGTTCCCAGCCCCGCCAGCACCTGTTTTGACGGGCAATCAATAGCCAGCAAACACCTATGACAAGCCGAAAGAAAACTGAAAATTTGTCGTTCGAACAATCCCTTGCCGAACTTGAGAGCATAGTCAAGCAAATGGAAGGCGGCGATTTGCCCCTTGAAGAGGCGTTAGCCCAGTTTGAACGAGGTATAGAACTTACCCGGCACAGCCAGTCAAAACTAAGTCAGGCACAGCAAAAGGTCAGCATCCTGATGGAAAAACAAGGTCAGGCTGAATTAGTTCCCTTTGATGACGCTGGCGAATAAAACATGTCACAGGATTGGCTAGAAGAGTTCGGCCAGTATCAGGCCAGAATCAACCATCTGTTGCAGACTCAGATTCAGGGATTGCCGGATCTAGCTCCCAGGCTCAAAGACGCCATGGGGTATGCATTGCTGATGGGTGGCAAGCGCGTCAGGCCTGCCCTTGTATACGCAACAGGCAGTATGCTTAAGGTCAGACAGGAAGACCTGGATGCGGCCGCGATGGCCCTTGAATGTATCCACAGTTATTCCCTGGTGCATGATGACTTGCCCGCGATGGACAACGATGACCTGCGCCGCGGTAAACCCACTTGTCATATCGCGTTTGATGAGGCGACCGCTATACTGGCTGGCGATGCCCTGCAAACCCTGGCTTTCAGTCTGCTGTGCGATTACCCTCTGAGCGCAGAATGCCAGCAAAGGCGCATCCACCTGGTGAGTGCCGTGGCCAAAGCGTCTGGATATCAGGGCATGTGCGGCGGACAGGCACTGGATATGGCCGCCACTGACAAACCAATCGATATTCAGCAACTGGAAATTTTGCACCGCTGCAAAACCGGGGCTTTGCTCACTGCTTCAGTAGAGCTGGCCTGCATCTTGGCTGACGCGCCTACTGAGCAGCGATTGCAACTGCAGAAATTTGCCGGTGCCATTGGCCTGGCATTTCAGGTGCAAGACGATATTCTCGATGTGACCGGCGATACGCAAACACTGGGAAAACGTCAGGGTTCTGACCAATTCCTAAACAAAAGTACCTATCCGGCGCTGTTGGGTTTGGAAGGAGCCAAAGGGCTTGCACAGCAACTTTATCAGCAAGCACTTCAAGCCTTGCAGCCTTTACCTTACAATACGGATCTTTTGCGGTCGTTCGCCGGATATATCATTGACCGTAACCACTAAAATAATAAGTGCACATGACTCTGGATTTAGCCCATTACCCCATTCTGGCTCTGGCCGATACACCGCAGCAATTACGTGAGCTGCCTCAGGATAAACTGCGCCAGTTGGCCAAGGAGCTGCGCCAATATCTGCTGACCTGTGTCAGTCAGAGCAGCGGCCATTTTGCCTCTGGATTGGGCACGGTAGAATTAACCGTGGCGCTGCACTATGTGTATAACACGCCCTTTGACCGACTGATTTGGGATGTGGGCCACCAGGCCTATCCGCATAAAATTCTGACCGGACGAAGGGAACGCATGCCCAGTATCCGGCAAAAAGGTGGGCTGCACCCCTTCCCCTGGCCTTTGGAAAGTGAATTCGATACCTTTGCCGTCGGCCATTCCTCGACGTCCATCAGCGCCGCTTTAGGCATGGCGGTGGCGGCAGAAAAAGAAGGGTTGGGGCGAAAAACCGTTGCAGTAATTGGCGACGGTGCCATGACTGCGGGCATGGCGTTTGAGGCGATGAACCATGCTGGCGATATTAAAAAAGACTTGTTAGTTGTACTCAACGACAACGAAATGTCGATTTCAGAGAATGTCGGAGCCCTTAACAGTCACCTGGCCAGGCTGCTGACCGGGCGTTTCTTTAACTCCATTCGCGACGGCGGTAAAAAACTGCTCTCCAACGTACCTCCTATCAAGGAGTTTGCCAGCCGCGCCGAAGAACACATTAAAGGAATGGTGGTACCTGGTACCATATTCGAAGAGCTGGGCTTCAATTATATCGGCCCCATCGACGGCCATGATGTGAACGGTATGGTGGATACCCTGCGTAATATGCGCCAAATGAGTGGCCCGCATATTCTGCATGTGGTGACCAAAAAAGGTAAAGGCTACGAAGAAGCGGAAAAAGATCCGATTAAATTCCATGCCGTACCTAAATTTAACCCCAGTGACAACAGTCTGCCTAAAGCGAAAGCGTCAGGCCCGACCTTCTCGGCCATTTTTGGCAACTGGTTATGCGATATGGCCAGCAAGGATGAAAAGTTAATGGCCGTTACACCCGCTATGCGTGAAGGCTCGGGTATGGTGAAGTTTTCCCAGCAGTATCCTGCGCAATATTTTGATGTGGCCATTGCCGAGCAACATGCGGTGACCTTTGCCGCAGGTTTAGCCAAAGAAGGCTATAACGCTGTGGTGGCCATTTATTCCACCTTCCTGCAGCGTGCCTACGATCAGTTGATCCATGATGTGGCACTGCAAAACCTGCCGGTGCTTTTTGCCGTTGATCGCGCCGGACTGGTGGGAGCGGATGGCCCTACCCATCAGGGTGCTTTCGATATTCCGTTTATGCGCTGTATTCCCAATATGCTGATTATGACGCCGTCAGATGAAGATCAGTGCCGCCAGATGCTGTATACCGGCCATCTGCATAACGGTCCTGCGGCAGTAAGATACCCTCGTGGTCAAGGTATGGGCGTGGCAGTACAAGAACAAATGCAGGCCCTGGAGCTTGGCAAAGGCAAAGTGTTACGGGAGGGCCAGGACATTGCCATTCTTAACTTTGGCACTTTGCTGCCCGGTGCACTACAGGCAGCAGAAAAACTCAATGCCACGGTGGCAGATATGCGCTTTGTCAAACCTTTAGACGATGCGCTGATTAAACAATTGGCCCAGCAGCACAAATTGCTGGTCACATTGGAAGACGGTGCCATTCAAGGTGGTGCGGGCAGCGCAGTGGGTGAATCATTGCACCGCCAGCAATTGAGCAGCCGCTTACTGACACTTGGCCTGCCCGACAGTTTTATTATGCAGGGCACGCAGGAAGAGATGTATGCAGAACTGCAAATCGACGGCCCTGGCATACAAGCTCAGGTCCAGGCTTTTCTAACCACCCCAAATTAACGTCTCCAGCAGATGCCGGGTAGTCCGGCATCTTGTTCTAGCGCCCACCTCACAACTTAAAATCATTACAGCCAGTTGACGATATTTGTTACTTTCGCTGGCTAAAGGAGAAGGCTTGCAAGGTATGGCAAGAGGCTTTCTGGTCAGCGGCGTCAACAACGTTATCGCTACGCTGTGGCCAATTTCGGATAAAGTTTCCGCTGAATTTATGCTGAGTTTCTATCGATATCTGGGGGATTCAAAAGACTATGCTAAAGCGCTACAACAGACCCAGATAGAATTTGCCAGCAATCCTCGTTACCGCCATCCTTTTTATTGGGCGGCTTATACGCATTACGCTAAATAAGTCTTAGAGAGCCACATTTAGCGCCGGTGGTATGGTCTATCCAAACCAACGCCAAGAGGCGACGATTACACCCAGCCCAGATAAATAAGCCCGTGCAGGCTCAGGCAGGCCAGTATGCCAGCCAGAATATCGTCCAGCATAATACCCAGACCGCCATGAATATGCTTATCCAGATAGCTGATGGGCCAGGGTTTAACAATATCGAACAGACGAAATAGAATGAATCCAGCCACCAGCGTGGTTAGATTGACAGGCGCCAGCATAAAGGTCAGCAACATGCCGGCCACTTCATCCCAGACGATAGCACTATGGTCGTGCACCCCCATATCCCTGGCGGTTTTACCGCAGATCCAGACGCCGGCCACGCAAGCCGCCAAGGTCACAAGCAAATAAAGCGCACTGCCGCTAAAAGCGGCCAGTAAAACCAGCGGCACGGCGGCAAGACTGCCAAATGTACCAGGTGCCCAGGGTGCCAGGCCTGAGCCAAATCCAAGCGCCAGGAAATGGGCAGGATTTTTCAGACTTAGTAAATGTACAGGATTGGATTTAGCTGAAGTGCTGATAGCCTTGTCCTTCAAAGGCGTAACGCTCCTTGCCATCGCGCAGTTCCAGTTTCCCCTGCACACCGTTTAATTGGCCGATACAGGTGACCGACACACTGGCCGTGGTCATCGCCAGGTCCAGATTGCCTTTCTGCTCTTCGGATACGCTAAACAATAGTTCGTAGTCGTCACCGGCGGTTAGTGCATAACGCAGTGCCTGCTCCCCGGCAACGCTGTCGCGCATGGCCTCTGACAAGGGCAATTTGTCCACCTGCAATATCGCACCGCAATTTGATGCCTGCATAATATGCCGTAGATCAGCAATCAGGCCATCGGATATATCGATACAGCTGCTGGCGATGCGCCTTAACATCGTTCCTACCAGTACTCTAGGGGTAGGGTAATTCAGACGGTTGGCAACGAAATTACGATGCTTTGGTGGTACATCCATTTTCCCCTGCAGCATATCCAGCCCTAATCCGGCATCTCCCAGGGTACCGGTAACATACAACCAGTCTCCTGGCTTAGCTTTGGCACGGGTCAAGGCCTGATCTTTAGGCACAAAGCCCTGTGCTGTCAGGGTAATACTGAGAGGCCCTTTTACGGTATCACCACCGATCAATTGCACCGAGTAATATTCAGTCAGTTCCTGCATTCCCAAAGAGAACTCGTCCAGCCACTGCTCATCCACATTGGGCATGGCCAGTGACAGGCTAATCCAGGCAGGCTCCGCCCCCATGGCGGCCAAATCGCTGAGATTGACCGCCACCGCTTTATGGGCAATGGCCCTGGCGGGGGTGTTTTCGGGAAAATGCACACCACTGACCAAAGTGTCAGTGGTCACTGCCAGGGACTGATTTTGCGGCACATTGACAATGGCGCAATCGTCCCCTATTCCCAATTGCACGTCCCGGCGCACATGGCTACGCGGTTTGAAATACTGGGCAATAATGTCGAATTCTTTCACAGGAATCAGGCTTGCTCGTGTTTGCGCAGGGTACGAACCGCTTTGTCCAGCACCCCGTTAACGAATTTATGACTCTCTTCGGCACCAAAAGCCTTAGCAAGTTCAATGGCTTCGTTAATCACTACCTTGTATGGCACGTCAACACGCTTTACCAGCTCATAGGTAGCCAGACGCAGAATGGCTTTTTCCACAGGGTCCAGCTCTTCTGGCAAACGCCCCAGGTAAGGGCGAATTTTCGCATCAAGCTCGGCGCTGTCATTGATTACGGCGCGCAGCAGTTCTTGAAAAAATGCCAGGTCTACCTTGGTCATGTCATTGGTAGACGCCAGGTGCAGTTCAATCTGGTGGGCTGAATTTTTTGACATCTGCCAGGAATAAATACCTTGCAGCGCCAGTTCTCTAGCCTTACGACGGGAAGATGGTTTCACCGCTCAGACTCCTTCGATCTGGTCGATGACATTGACCATTTCCAGTGCGCCCATCGCCGCTTCAGCACCTTTGTTACCCGCCTTGGTACCTGAACGCTCAATGGCCTGCTCAATACTGTCGGTAGTGATAACGCCAAAGGCTACAGGAATACCAAATTCTAACGATACCTGCGCCAGGCCTTTGTTACATTCACCAGCCACGAAATCAAAATGTGGGGTACCACCGCGAATAACGGCTCCAAGGGCAATAATGGCATCAAACTTTTGCTTTTCGGCCAATTTTTTAGCCACCACTGGAAGCTCATAAGCACCAGGCACCCGTACCAGAGTGATATCCTGATCATTGACCTCACCTACCCGCTCCAGCGTGTCCAGGGCGCCTTCCACCAGGCTTTCCACTACAAAACTGTTGAATCTGGACACAACAACGGCAAATTTCTTGCCGGTGGCGCGCAGGTTACCTTCGATGATATTCATGCTCTATCCCCATAATCAAAACGGCGCGTATCATACCACAGCCGCCGTTTAGGTGAATGGCTAAAATTACAGGCAGGCTGGATGGAATATGGTTTCCATCCAGGTTGAGCTTAATTCACGTATTCCACCACTTCCAGGCCAAAGCCGGATAATGCATGATACTTCTTCGGTTTGCTTAGCAGCCGCATCTTACGCACCCCAAGAGACGCTAGAATTTGGCAGCCCACTCCGACTGTTCGGGATGTTCCAGTCCAACCTGGTGCAGGCGCTTGTTCACCTTTATCCTCGGCTTCAAACTGGCGAACCTTGGCAATCAAATCCTGATTGGATTCTTCCTTACCCAGAATCAACAGCACACCGCCTTCATCGGCGATACGCGCCATAGCCTGATGCAGGCCCATGCTGCGATCTAATGAGCGCTGGGACGCCAGTAAGTCGCCAAAGGTATCGTGCAGGTGCACCCGCACCAGTGCTGGCACATCCCCCTCAATACTGCCTTTGCGCAGGGCAAAATGCAGTTGATCATCGATTTCATCTTTATAGGTAATCAGGTCAAACTCACCAAACTCAGTGGGCAGGCGGCACTCTGCCACTTTTTCAATGGTGGTTTCATTGAGGTTCCGGTACTCAATCAAATCGGCAATAGTACCAATCTTTATGCCGTGCTTTTCGGCGAACTTTTCCAGCTCCGGGCGCCGGGCCATGCTGCCGTCGTCATTGAGAATTTCAACAATCACGGCGGCAGGCTCAGCCCCGGCTAACCGTGCCAGGTCAACTCCGGCTTCGGTATGTCCAGCCCGATTCAGTACTCCCCCATCTTTGGCAATCAACGGAAATATATGTCCGGGCTGAACTATATCACCGGCTTTAGCATCAGGTGCCACTGCAGCCAACACGGTGCGCGCGCGATCAGCGGCAGAAATCCCGGTGGTAACACCACTGGCCGCTTCAATGGAAACGGTAAAATTTGTGGAAAACTGTGCACCGTTGTTGGTCACCATCAACGGCAGGTTCAGGCGTTTACAACGCTCCGCCGTCATTGGCAAACAGACCAGGCCCCGTGCATGGGTCACCATAAAGTTAATGGCCTGCGGCGTAACATGTTGCGCCGCCATAATCAGATCACCTTCATTTTCCCGATCCTCATCGTCCATCAGGATCACCATTTTGCCCTGACGGATATCGTCAATCAGTTCCTGGGTGCTATTCAGTGCCATAGTCTCCACTCAATTTTGTAGGGTAAATCTGCTACCGATTTGTCGGCAGCCTCGTTGTATCGTTAGCGGCCTTTTAAATATCCGTGTTCGGCTAAAAACGCCATACTGATGTCTTTTTTGGCCCCCGATTGTGCGGCCTTTTCTCCCAGCAACAAACGTTCTAAATAGCGGGCAACCACATCAACTTCAAGGTTAACTTTAGTGCCGGATTGATAATCACCTATATTGGTTTCTTTCAAGGTATGGGGCACCAAGGTCAGCATAAATCTGGCGCCGTCCAAATCGTTTACCGTCAAGCTGACACCATCCACGGTAATTGAGCCTTTCTGTGCAATATAGCGGGCCAGCTCATCCGGCGCCTGTACCCATATTTCCACCGCACGGGCGCTGCTTTGCACAGATAAAATGTCACCCACCCCATCCACATGCCCACTGACAATATGTCCGCCAAAACGGGTAGACGCCAGCATGGCTTTTTCCAGATTCACCCTCTGTCCCACCTTGTAATGAGCAAACCCGGAGCGTTTCAGGGTTTCTGCGGAAAGATCGGCCACATAGTGCTGCGACGAAAAATCTACCACTGTCAGGCACACACCATTAGTGGCAATACTGTCCCCCAGTGCCACGTCGCTCATATCCAGTTTGCCGCTATCAACGGTCAAACGCACATCACCACCGGTGGGCTCAATGGCGCGAATATGACCAACGGCCTGAATAATACCTGTAAACATAGGTTACTCCGTTTGGGAAGATGGATAGACAACTTGGGCGGTCAGGCGCAGATCCTCGCCCACTTGGCGAATATCCTGCCAGCGCAGGGCAATGGCTTGCTGCATATGACTCAGACTTGGCATCAGTGCCAAACCCTTTGCCTTATCCCCCATGATCTTGGGCGCCTGATACAGCATCAATGTATCAACCAGCTTATATTCTAACAGTGCACCGGCCAGCGCCGCGCCTGCTTCCACCCACAAATTGTTCACCCCGGACTCGGCCAAATGGGTCAACAGTGCGGGCAAGCTCACCCGCTTGCCCTTTTCCTGACAATGCCACTGACGAACCTGTTTAGGGTACAAATGGGGGCTAACTGACTTGTTCGCAAGCAGAATCGGCCCAGGCAAACTAAACAAACGATATTCTGGGGTGAGCTGGTTACGGCTGTCGACGATAACCCGCAGAGGCTGACGTACAACCGGGGTATCTATGCCCAACTGATTTGCATCAAGTCGCACGTTCAGCATGGGATCATCAATCATCACGGTGCCTGAGCCGGTTAAAATGGCACAGCTTTTCGCCCTTTCACGCTGCACATCCAAACGTGCTTGTTCACTGGTAATCCACTGACTGTGGCCATTTTCCATCGCGGTTTTGCCATCCAGACTGGCCGCCAGCTTCAGTGTCACCAAGGGCCGTCCCTGCGTCATTCGTTGAATAAATCCTGCGTTCAGGGCTTCGGCCTGACTTTTCAACAGGCCGACCTGTACATCAATTCCGGCATCTTGCAGCATTTGCAGACCACGTCCCGCGACCTGCGGGTTAGGGTCCTGCATAGCGGCCACCACACGTTTGATGCCGGCTTTAATCAAACCTTCAGCACAAGGGGGCGTGCGCCCATAATGACTGCATGGCTCCAACGTTACATAGGCAGTAGCTCCTTTGGCGTTATCCCCGGCTTGTCTTAGGGCAAACACCTCTGCATGTGGGCCACCAGCCTGCTGATGCCAGCCTTCTCCAACCAGTTCACCTTGGGCAGAAACAATCACACAGCCAACGTTTGGATTAGGTGAGGTGGTATAACGCCCTTTTTCTGCCAGTTGCAAGGCATTAGCCATCCATTGATGCTCGGCTTGGCTGAATTGCGACATGTCAGTCTCCCAAACGGGCGATTTCTTCACCGAACTCGCGAATATCTTCGAAGGAGCGGTACACCGAGGCAAAGCGCACATAGGCCACTTTGTCCAACTCCTTTAGTTCATTCATAATGACATTGCCGATCAGTTTACTGTCCACCTCGCGTTCACCTGTGGCGCGTAGCGTAGACATCACCCGGTTAACACACTTCTCTACTTGTTCTGTACTGACTGGGCGTTTCTCAAGTGCACGCTGCAAACCGGCGCGCAGCTTTTCTTCGTTAAAGGGTTCGCGAGAGCCGTCACGTTTCACGACCTTGGGCATCACCAGCTCGGCGGTTTCGAATGTGGTAAATCGTTCGTGGCATTTAAGGCATTCACGACGACGACGGATCTGATGGCCATCGGCCACCAGTCGGGAATCAATTACCTTGGTTTCCTGTTCAGAACAAAAGGGACAATACATGGTCACTCCAGGAAGGAAAATTCTGCCACCGACAAGCTCTCACAGTTGTAGAGCCTGGCAGCCGCCGCTAAGCTATCAAAAAAACGCTTCGGATAACAGTCATAGAGGCCCAGGCATCATGAGAATACTATTAATGTCAGCTTTGCTTGCCATAGCTTATCCCTCAGCGGCAGCAACCTGTGACAACTTAGGCGCATTATCCTGGTTGTTGGGGCAGTGGCAGATGCAAAAAGGCGACAAAACCTTGTGGGAAAACTGGCAAAAAGTCAGTGACAACAGTTTTGAGGGGCACGCAGGCAGCAACAGTAGCAAAGGACAAAGCAGTGAAGATTTGCGTCTGCTGGTGATGCAAGGTCAAATCTTTTATCTGGCCAAGGTCAGTGAAAATGCGCTGCCCGTTGCCTTCGCATTACAATATTGCACTGAGAATAGTGCCACTTTTGTCAACGCAGGTCACGACTTCCCTCAGCGCCTGCATTACCGGCTAGACGGTCAGCAATTGCATATCAGAGTGGAAGACTTACAGAGCAAGGGCTTTACCCTGCTTTTTCAACCCAGATAATGCGGATATTAAAAATCAATACTTAACTTATGTTCAAAGCCCAGGGCCAGATAGCGCCGATCAGGATTGTCATCCTGTTCAATATGAGCAGCCCAGGCATAGACCTTAGTTTGCTTACCCAGATGGTAATCGAATCCCAGGTTGTAGGTTCTGTCATCTTCCATACTCTGTAACTGAGCGCGCCATTCCCATTCCCCCCAGCGATGACTGTAACTGGCCAGAGCACCATTACGGGCGTCACCACCAGCAGAGGGGTCCTGTCGTTGCAACATAATGCCTAGCTTGCCAGCGCCCAGTTTATGTTGAACTGAGGCGCGAGTGACATCAAAGCCCGCCACATCAAAGTCCTGTGCCAGTGCGACAAACCAGGCGGAAGACTTTAGGTTAGCGTCACCATAAAACAGTCCTGCTGAAATAGCATCATCCCCTGCAGAGGACTTCTCAGCCTGATAAGTCAGCACGGCATGAAAACCATGCCATGTTGGTGAGGTGTAGGTTGCCACATCAGACAGACGATTTTCCCCTTTCCAAATGGCGGCAATATCACCTTCATAGTGGTTGTATAAATCTATTTTTCCCTGTGCCATCCACAGAGCTGTAAAATTACGTCCCAGCGTCAATTCGCCAAAACGCCCTCGCAATCCCACGTACTGTGGACGCTCCGTCAGGTTATCAACGCCCTTTTCCCCGGTAATATCGACTTTCCATTCAAGTCGGTAAACCACTGACAATGCTTCTTGCAGGCGGATATCGCCCTTTACGCCTATCCAGGAATTATTGCTGCGAATTTCGCTGAAGCTGTCCTCGCCCTCATCAGCTAATTGACCGTTAACATTTAGCTTTGCGTAAAACTCTCCCTGTTGACTAAGTTCTGCCGAAACCGGATTGGCAACCAAGCAAAGTAAGAAAGGAAGCAGGTATTTTTTCATAATCGATGTCCCTGTTGTGAATCCCATAGCTGCTGTTTTCAATGGTGTAACCATAAACAGCTCCTACCTATAGTTGACAAAATCATGGCTTGCAAAGAGTTATCTTGTGCAGCTGATGTCCCCTGTCCCAACAAGTCAGGCAGCATTCGATATTTTTATTAACCTTCACCTACTTGAGCTATGGTTATTCTAACAAAGTGGTCCTTGCTGCCCCTGGTCTAACACAATTTAGGATGTATCCGACACAAAGGAAGCCGTTGTATGATCGAGTTGAATAATCTGACTATTCGTACCAAGTTTTCTCTGCCACTGCTACTCATTAGCGTACTGGTGATCGTCGTCAGTATTCTCAGTATGAATAACGGAAAACGACTGTCTGCCGATGCCCATCTGTTGTCCAGTACCTTTATGAATGCGATAGACATTGGTTTAAATGCGGATCGTGATCTGTACCAGGCGCTTACTGCCTCACAAAACTATGTCACCAAGAAGTACCTGGGTCTGGCGAATTTTCAAAAAGAGCGTGACGAGTTTGACGAAAATGCCCAGCAAGCCCTCGATCGCATGAATCAGGTACGCGCTTTGGTGGCGGATTATCCGGATGTCACCAGAGCTATCAGAGACTTTGACCGGGATTATGAAACCTGGCACAACGCTGCCAAACAAGTGTTTGCTATGGCAGACGCAGGGCAAACAGCCGAGGCAGCAACCTATAACAGTACCAAGGTTATGACGGATTTTTCCAGACTGCGTAATCATTATGATTTGACAGGCGCCATGGTCAAAGAGCTTGCAGACAGAACAACGGCGGAAGCCAAAGCGGCTGGTGATCGGCAGCGCAATGTTCTGCTGATGGTTATTTTACTGGTTGTATTGGCTAGCGGACTCAGCATCGTGCTGGGTCCCAGATTAGTTACCAACAGGGTCAACGAGTTAAACCGTATGATAGCCACCATCAGTGAAGGTGAAGGCGATTTAAGAGGTCGTCTGAATAGCTCAGGCAAAGACGAACTGTCTCTCTTGGCTGGCACCTTTAATGGCCTGATGGCGAAGCTGCAGGAGCTGATCAAAATGATCAAAATGGATGCAGACCGCCTGGATAAAACCGTCACCCGCCTCAATGACTCTGCCAGACAGGGTAAAGAGATTGCCGGGGAGCAAGGTTCAAATCTCGATCAAATCGCAACCGCCGTCAATCAACTCAGTCATGCCGTACACGAGGTAGCCAACAACGCACAAAGTGCACTTAGCAGCACAAGGGAAGCCAAAGACAAAACCACTCACTCAACCGCCATAGTGGGCGAATCCGTCACTAGTATCAATAAACTTTCCGGCGCAGTCAGCCATGCCAGTACTGTGATCACAAAATTGGCCGATGAATCAAAAAGCATCGCGCAAGTGTTAGATGTGATAAGGGGTATTGCCGAGCAGACTAACCTGCTGGCTTTAAATGCAGCGATAGAGGCCGCCAGAGCGGGCGAACAAGGGCGCGGATTTGCCGTGGTGGCCGATGAGGTGCGAACCCTAGCAAGCCGCACCCAACAATCAACTGAAGATATCCAGCGTATGATTGAGGGTTTACAGAGTGGCGTTACTGAAGCGGTTAACGCAATTAATAGTGGGACCGACCAGGTTGAGGGTGTTGTGCAGATGTCAGAAAAAATCCGCCACTCGCTCACCGATGTAGAGGGGGCGGTCAATCAAACCAATGATATGATTTATCAAATTGCCACCGCCACGGAACAACAAAGCCAGGTGGTGGATGAGATTAATCGCAGCATCAGTGCCCTGCATGGTTTGTCGCAACAGAGTGTCAGCATTGTCGGTGACACCAAACAAGTATCTGATGATATTGGCAGTATGGCCAAGGGCCTGAATGACAATGTAGGGCGGTTTAAAGTCTGAGTGCCCCTTGTTTGAGCAGTTGCTCTAGGCGCACGCCAACAATCAGAATGTACCTTTGCCCATTTGCGGATAACGCCAGACTGACATGGGTGAGAAACTGGCGTGTTGAGGCATCATAGTGCAATGAACTGATATACAGAGGCTGATAACTCAGCGCCTGAACCTTCAGTTCATCGCCTTGCCAGTAGTCTGAGGTCACCACTGATGCAGCAATTAACTCGCCATTTTGCTGAGTCAGCATAAGCTCAGCAATAACACTCAGTTCTTGCTGAATGTCTCTTAGCTTTTGCGCCAACCCGTTATGCACTATCTGTTTGATCAGTGCCCCCGATGTCCCTTGTAACTCTGCCTGCCATTGCGCTTCGAGCTTTTCCAGCATGTCCGGGCTTGCCTCCTTAACCCTTAGTAGCCACTGTTCTATCATCGGCTGCAACGTGCCATTAAAACGATGCAAAAGGTGTTCAGTAATAAAGTCCTTTACCTGCTGACGTTCACTATCAGATAGCGCTCGAACCTGAGGATCGCATTTATCAATAGTAGCGTTAAACTGTTCCTGCAAGTCAGGAAAACGCTGTACAACAGCGGCAGAAAACGTCAAGGTTTTAGGAACATAACGCAGAAATTCACGATGACCAACCGGTGCTTTAAAAAGAAAGCGAACCTGGCTATCGTCTGCAACAAAGTAGTCGATGCGTCCCGCTTCAAATTGCTGAACCAACTGTGCAGTGTCTCGTGCTTTTATCAATGGCAAGAGTTGATTGTCTAATAGCCAGTTCTCAATATCTGATCCCCTGACCACGCCAAGCCTGTCCCTGGCCCCTTGCTCCACAACTGATTTGCGCTGAAATAGAAACCATTTTTCAAGCAGGATAGGTGAAGAGCTGATTCCCCCCGCGATTTCATCGGGCGAGGTGAGAAACACGCCATCGACCTTACCTTCGTTTAATTCACGTTTGGCTCTTGCCCATGGCAACATCAACAGTTCGAGATCAATATCCAGCTTGTTCATAATGCAACCAATGGTATTAACCGCGCGCTTGTCCTGCTCTTCACTCAACACATATTGCAGTGCTGAGGGGCTTTGTGTGGCTAAGGTTAATTGTGATGGCAATATCACACCATCCAATAACAGAAGAGATAAAATGGTCAAGCCATGCATCTTGGTTGTTCCATCAACAGATTCGACACTATTAAAATTTGGGTAAGCGAGTTTATATATAGAAACAGTAGCCTAAAGCGGCAATAAAAAAACGCAGCTCAAGGCTGCGTTTTTGTCTGCCTGTAGTATGTATCAGGCATAAACCGGGAAGGTTTCGCACAGGCTGACCACTTCGCCTTTGATGCGCTCAATCACAGACTCATCGCCCATATTGTCCAGCACATCACAGATCCAGGTCGCTACCTGCTTAGCTTGCTCTTCTTTGAAGCCCCGACGGGTAATAGCCGGTGTACCAATACGTAAACCACTGGTAACAAAGGGAGAACGGGGATCATTGGGTACCGAGTTCTTGTTAACCGTGATATTGGCGCGTCCCAGTGCCGCGTCCGCATCTTTACCAGTGATATCTTTGTCAATCAAGTCAAGCAGGAACAGGTGGTTTTCAGTACCATTGGATACCACTTTGTAACCGCGCGCCTGCATCACCGCAACCATGGCCTTGGCATTCACAATCACTTGTTGCTGATACGCCTTAAATTCAGGCTGCAGCGCTTCTTTAAAGGCCACGGCCTTAGCAGCGATAACGTGACACAAAGGGCCACCCTGATTACCCGGGAATACCGAGCTGTTGAGCTTTTTATAGATATCTTCGTCACCACAGGACGACAAAATCAGACCGCCACGAGGACCCGCCAGGGTCTTATGCGTGGTGGTGGTCACCACATGGGCATGCGGCAGTGGGTTAGGATATAAGCCCGCCGCGACTAAACCGGCAACGTGCGCCATATCCACCAGCAGGTATGCACCAACCTTATCGGCAATAGCGCGGAAACGCGACCAGTCCATAATGCCGGAATAAGCTGAAAAACCAGCAATAATCATACGCGGCTTATGCTCAAGGGCCAGCGCTTCAACCTGGGCATAATCCACTTCACCGGTTTCTTCGTTCAGACCATACTGAACCGCATTGTATGTTTTGCCGGAAAAGCTCACCTTAGCGCCATGGGTCAGGTGACCACCGTGAGCCAGGCTCATACCCAGCACAGTGTCATTGGCATCCAGCAGCGCCATAAATACTGCACTGTTGGCCTGAGAGCCGGAATGAGGCTGTACGTTGGCATAATCAGCGCCAAACAGTTGCTTGGCACGCTCAATGGCCAGATCTTCGGCCACATCCACATATTCACAACCACCGTAATAACGCTTATGCGGGTAGCCTTCAGCGTATTTGTTGGTCAGTTGAGAGCCCTGTGCTTCCAGTACCCTGGGGCTGCAATAGTTTTCTGAGGCGATGAGCTCAATATGATGCTCCTGACGCTGAGTCTCATTCTGAATGGCCTGATACAGTTCAGGGTCGAAATCTTGGATATTCATGGCGCGTGAAAGCATCGTTTCTCCTCAGGGAATGGGGGCCGTCGTTGGCCGGCTCGGTCTGCGAAAAAGAGGCCATATTCTAGTCATTTTACCCCGGATGTACATAGGTAAGCGCTCATTGCCTGCCACCGAATCGCCATAAGCGAAAATTTACTGTTATAAAGCGTCCGGTCAGCGCCTTTTAACCATATGGATATCTGGTTTAGAATATCCGTCATCTCAAACCAGCAAAGCTTGGAACTTCATGTCTCAATACGTTTACACCATGCACAGGGTTGGCAAAATCGTGCCGCCCAAGCGCGAAATTCTTAAAAATATCTCACTCAGCTTCTTCCCTGGCGCCAAAATTGGTGTCTTGGGTTTAAACGGGGCCGGTAAATCCACACTGCTACGCATTATGGCCGGCATTGACACAGACATTGAAGGTGAAGCCCGCCCTCAGCCAGGCATTAAGATTGGCTATCTGCCGCAGGAACCTCGCCTGGATGAAAGCAAAGATGTACGGGGCAATATCGAAGAGGCTGTCGCAGATGTGGTGTATGCGCTGAAGCGTTTGGATGAAGTCTATGCGGCTTATGCAGAAGAAAACGCGGATTTTGATGCGCTGGCCAAGGAGCAAGGGGAACTGGAAGCCATTATTCAGGCTAAAGACGGGCACAATCTGGACCATGCCCTGGAACGTGCCGCCGATGCATTGCGTTTGCCGCCCTGGGATGCCGATGTCAGTAAGCTGTCTGGTGGTGAACGTCGCCGTGTGGCACTGTGCCGATTACTGCTTGAAAAACCCGATATGCTGTTGCTGGACGAACCCACCAACCACCTGGATGCAGAATCTGTGGCCTGGTTAGAGCGCTTCCTGCACGACTATGAAGGCACAGTGGTCGCAATTACCCACGACCGTTACTTCCTGGATAACGTGGCCGGATGGATCCTGGAGCTTGACCGCGGTCACGGCATTCCTTGGGAAGGCAATTACTCGTCCTGGCTTGAGCAAAAAGACAAACGTCTGGAACAGGAAGAGAAAAGCGAGCAAGCCCGCCAGCGCTCCATCAAACAGGAACTGGAATGGGTACGCAGCAATGCCAAAGGGCGTCAGGCCAAGAGCAAAGCACGTATGGCGCGTTTTGAAGAGCTGTCCAGCGGCGATTATCAGAAACGTAATGAAACCAACGAACTCTTTATCCCACCCGGCGAGCGTCTGGGCGACAAAGTGATTGAGGTTAAAAACCTGCGTAAATCCTATGGCGACCGGGTACTGATCGACGATTTAAGCTTTACTATGCCCAAGGGTGCCATCGTTGGCATTATTGGTCCCAATGGTGCCGGTAAATCCACGTTGTTCCGTATGCTAAGCGGTATTGAACAACCTGATAGTGGTGAAATTGTGGTGGGTGATACTGTCAAGCTGACCAGCGTTGAACAGTTCCGCGACCACTTGGATGGTGACAAAACCGTTTGGCAACAAGTGTCTAACGGCCAGGATATTCTGCGTATCGGCAGCTTTGAAATTAACAGCCGTGCTTATGTCAGTCGCTTTAACTTTAAAGGCAACGACCAGCAGAAATTTGTTAAGGATCTGTCTGGTGGTGAACGCAACCGATTGCACCTGGCAGAGCTGTTAAAAGCCGGTGGCAACGTGCTACTGCTTGACGAACCAACCAACGATTTGGATGTGGAAACACTGCGCGCATTGGAAAACGCATTGCTGGAATTCCCAGGCTGCGCCATGGTTATCTCGCACGACCGCTGGTTCCTGGACAGGGTGGCCACCCACATTCTCGATTACCGCGACGAAGGTCAGGTGAACTTCTACGAAGGCAACTACACCGACTACGAAGCCTGGCTCAAAGAAAACTTTGGTAAGGACGTAGTCGAACCACACAGACTGAAGTACAAGAAAATCAGTAAGTAAATGGTTCGACTACCTGCAGCAGGAGGCTGCAGCATTCCAGTAGAAAACAGCAGGCCAGACCTGCTGTTTTTTGTTATTAAACCACACTGCTATTTTTGCCCCAGACCATCCGCCAGATACTGCCAGTACTGAGTTATCAGCAAATTTCGCTTGCAGGCTTGGTTTTTCCACTATGAATCATACAATTAGCTTTAGATTGAATATGTATTTTATGTGTATCTGTGACTATGCTTATACCAATATGGTCAGGCCTAATACGATGACAACAGAAAACCGTCGAAAATTTACCCGCATTGTTTTTTCCGCGCCTTGTGAACTGCGTCAGGGGCAGCGTAAATGGCAATGCGGCTTGGTAGATATTTCCCTAAAAGGGGTGTTGATAACCTGCCCGCACGACTTTAGTGCCGATCAGAAAGAATCTGTACTGTTGGTGGTAAGTTTGCCGGGCATGGCTAGTAGCATTATGCTGGATGGCCAGATTATGCACGCAGATGACAACCAGGTGGGTATCAAAATCAATATGATTGATATCGATAGTGCCTCTAATCTGCGTCGTCTTATCGAATTGAATGTGGGCGATGACTCTTTATTAAAACGCGAGCTGGAGGCGCTCGCGTCACCAGATGAGGGAGACCATTAAAGTGCTTCAAGGGCCTCAGCCAAGCGTTTTACCCCGGTCACCTGCATGCCTTGAATTGGCTGTTTAGGCATATTGGCTACCGGCACAATAGCCCGGGTAAAGCCGTGTTTGGCGGCTTCAGCCAAGCGTTCAGCGCCATTGGGTACAGGGCGAATTTCCCCCGCCAGTCCCACTTCCCCAAACACGATCAATTCGCGTGGCAGGGCCTGATTACGGAAACTGGAAATCATCGCCATCAACAATGCCAGATCGGCGCTGGTTTCATTGACCTTAACCCCACCCACCACATTCACAAACACATCCTGGTCGTTCATTTGGATATTGCCGTGACGATGCAGAACCGCCAGCAACATACCCAGGCGATTTTGGTCGAGTCCCACCGCCAGGCGACGTGGATTAGCCATTTGTGAATAGTCCACCAGCGCCTGAATCTCAACCAGCAGAGGTCGTGTGCCTTCCCAAATCACCATCACCAATGACCCCGGCGATGCCTCTTCTTCACGGCTTAAAAATATCGCCGACGGATTGCTGACTTCACGTAAGCCCTTATCCGTCATGGCAAAAACCCCTAGCTCGTTAACTGCGCCAAAACGATTTTTCTGCCCTCGCAAGGTACGAAAACGGCTATCGCCATCCCCTTCCAACATCATTGAACAGTCTATGCAATGTTCCAACACTTTAGGGCCAGCCAGGCTGCCATCCTTGGTTACGTGCCCCACCATCAACATGGCGATATGCTGCTGCTTGGCAAAACGGGTTAAATAAGCTGCGCTTTCCCTGACCTGAGATACACTGCCCGGTGCCGATTGCACATCAGCCACATGCATAACCTGAATGGAGTCGATAACCATCAGTTGTGGCTTATGTGTCAACGCCACATCACAGATTGTTTCAATACTGGTCTCTGCCAGCAATTTCAATTTATCGGTAGGTAAACCCAGCCGGTGCGCCCGAAGTGCCACTTGTTGCAGTGACTCCTCACCAGTGACATACAGTGCTTCGCGCTGTTTGGCTAGATTACACATGGTTTGCAATAACAAGGTACTTTTACCTGCACCAGGTGAGCCGCCAATCAAAATGGCTGAACCTGGCACCACTCCCCCGCCTAACACCCTATCCAGTTCTTTAAAACCGGAAGAGAAACGCGGCAGTGCCTGTAAGTCTATATTGTTAAGGGTCTGCACCTGCGCCGATGTTTGCCCGGCATAACCATGTCGGCGGTTGTCGACACCGCTTTTAGCCGGTGAGACAACAAATTCCGAAATGGTGTTCCAGGCACCACAATCATTGCACTGGCCCTGCCAGCGCGGGAATTCTGCACCGCAGTCACTGCAAACAAAGGCTGTTTTTCTTTTTGCCATCGCCAAACGAATAAGATCCAATGATGGCGCTAAGCATACCAGCTTTGTTCATAAATCGGAGTGAAGAACAAACTCTGCAACAAATAGTTGGAAAAAAAATAGACAGAAGTAATGAGTATCTATATGGTTTTCACGCTTTCAGGAAGAACAGATAAACATCAGGATTGTAGGCCCATTAACTACTAAATAAAACATCATCATGCAGTACCCTCAAGGACTGGAACCCAACTTTATCGAAAAGCTCGTTCCTCATGTAACGTCCCCACATTTAGATAAGTTGCTGGTGAAACTGCTGCCACAGGCGCCGAAATCAGAAATCTTTTTGCTAAAAATGGAATTGAAAAGATTGAGTACGCCCTGCAAGCGCGTTCTTGATCTGAGAGAACGTGGCGAGTGCCGTGTCTTTAACCATGATGGTATCGATCACTTTATCTCGGCCGTTGCAATTGCCGAATTCCAGCGGTTGCTGGGGGTATATGGTTGTTACACTATCGGGGTATTTGAAGCCATAAACAGCAAAGTCGCGAGTAAAAACGCTGCTCCTGTCAAAGCCGCACCTGAAGCAGTAACGTCAGGCCAGCGCTACCTGGCCGATATTCTGTGCTTTCGTGGATACAATACCCGTAGCGAAGAACGGATGAATTTTGTTGTTAGTCTGGAAATAGCCGTACAACAGCACCAACGTATTCAGGCCAGCAGTGTTGACATTTCTGTTGGTGGAATGCAAATCAAGACACCTGCTTCCGCCACCTTCACACTAGGGCAACATCTAAATATTCGTTTCCTCGGGCTTGAGCAGGAATACCTGCTGGATAAGTCTGGTGTGGCATACCAGGTCGTGCGCATTGAGCAGCGTAACGACGCACAATACCTTTGTTTGCGCCGCCTTAGCGCGCCTGCCACTCCAAAATTTGATGAATTTCTGCAAAACTTTATTCGCGGTAACAAGCGCCGCTACAAAGTCAACCTTGAGAATACTCTACAGGCTATCCTGGCCCGGGGATTTGAACAGTATCTGCTCACCAATATGGTGGGCTTGCCGGTCTTTATTTGTCAAACAGAACAAGGCTCACTGCAGGCCAGATATGCATTGCTTAACGACGCAAACAGCTGTATTTGGCAGTATTGGCAGCAAGATAACGCAGGTCAATTGAATAAGGTTCTGAGCAAAAACCGTATACATCAATGGCAACGTTGTGACGCTGGGGAAATAAAAGACACCTTGTATAGTTTTCAAGTCGAGCGACAAGGAAAGACACATTGGTATTCGGCTAGTGCGACAGAACTGTCGGCTGACACAGCTTTGCGCCAGGCGTTTTTCGGCTTTGGCGCGCGTCAGGAGAGCTGGCGCGTGCACTTAATACAAATGACACAAGCCAGTCCTGAACAAGCCTATGTTCCTACGACACTCCCTGACTCCCTGAGCGAAACAGTTCGGAAACTAAACCGCCCCACTCCAGCCAGGCTGTTGGCCCGAATGCGCGGCATCAGTCATATACTGTGGATGCATGACATTACCAATGAACATGCCAGCAAGCTATACAGACAACCCAAAGGTAGTACTGTGGCCCTGCGGGTTCTGCAAAAATCAGCTCATGCTGGACTTGCTGATGCAGCACAGGTTTTAGGCGTGAGCTTTCAATACCGCAGCCAGCGCAGTGAAAACAGATTTAAACTGGAAACGCCCGTGCAACTTAAAATAGCCGGGACGACCCTGATGGCGGCAACTGAAGACGTATCCAGCCAGGGCATTAAACTGCGACTGTCAAGACCAGTACCAGAACAAAGTGAACTGTTGCTTAGTTTCCCCAAACTGCAATCATTGACCAGCCGATATAAGCTTAAAGACATCCCCTATCAAGTCCGGGCCTGGCAGGAACAGATTGTCAGATTACAGTTGCAAAATTGCGACAGTTCTCCGGGTCAGGATGCAGCGCGTTTTTTCACCGAATTACTTGACCGCAACAGGCGAAAACTTCCCAAGGATCCTGAAACTCAGGACTCGCTTGACCTAGGTGAAGCCCTGCGGCGTATCGCCAATGCAAACATCCCTAACCCCAGCTTGTTTTTCAGTCGTCAAGGCGCCAGCTTCATTCCTGACGCCAGTGTCCGTCCCAGCCAGACCCATGATTTTATGCGCGCCTTGTTTTATCAAGCCGAACCAGAGCTGGCAGATTTATCCTTGCTGTTCTGTCGCCAGGCTGGGCGCTACTTTAACGAACGATTAAAACAGCTCAGCAATGCTACCGAACCCGCCTCGCTGGAGTTGTACCTTGCTATGGATCGTAACAAGCCCGGCATGGTGGCTAATGCTATTTTCCAAGGCCAATTGGACAACACGGACCTTACAAACCGCTTTATACATATGACTCATGAGCAAGGTAAGCTTCGCGCTTTCAGGTTAATACTGCATAAACTGGGACGCCCAGACACCAGCAGTTTTGACGCGGAGCTGAAGTATGTCAGTGTTTATGCCACCCATAAGGCCAGGATCCTGGAGGATCGCCTGTGGAATGTGATTTGTTTAGTTGAAGTACTGGATGTTACGCAGGAAGTTTTAATGCGATATGACTTGCCAGCGCAAGAAAATTCCTTTACTACCGATAATATAGGTATAACAGACGAGCTTGATAAAGGGCAATGGCAGCAGGAATCGAACAATACCAGGAACTTATCGAACAGCTGAAACCTGTGGTCAAGGAACCGGCTTTTAACCAGATCCTGTCCCAGGTGGCGGCAAACGTGCCCCGCCCTAAACGTTTCCTACTGAAGATGGAACTAAAACGCCAGGCTAAGCCTTGTCAGCGTATTATCGACCTTCGCGGCTCAGTAGATGGTGAATGCTTGCCGTACGAATTCGACGGTATCACCCATTATCTGGATGACATTGCCCAGGAAGTTTTTGAGCGTCAGGTACGTTGCTTCGGCGCTTACACCCTGGGAGTGTATGAAGCTGTTTGTAACACCGAGAATAATTTCAGGGTTATGCACAGCAAACAGCTGGCCGAAGGCGAAATGCTCAGTGGTGAGGCCGATACTCAGCAGAGCCTGCCTTTGGAAAGTCGTTATGTGGCGCCATTAATCGACTTTGCAGGTGTGCATCAACGCCGTGAAGAGCGCATGAATTTTGTCGTGCCGGTAGAGCTTTTTACCGAACTTAAGGAATCCGTGCATGCGACCAGTATTGATATCTCGGTTAGTGGTTTAAAGGTTAAAGCGCATAAACGCTACATGTTTAAACCCGGCGAAAAAATAACCGTACATTTTCGCGGCCTGGAACTGGACTATGGACTGAGTCGTGGCGAAGGCGTGCATTACCTGGTAACCGACATAGATCACAGCCGGGAAGAACAGCGCCTGGCGTTGAAGCGTCTCTTTGATCAGGAACAAAAAGCGTTTGATCAATTCCTTGAGCGTTTCATCCAGGGTAACAAGCGCCGCTACAAGGTCAATATGGACAATACTATTGACGCTATTGTCGCCAAAGGCTACGAGCAATACTACATTCCCAATATTACCTCAGTGCCGGTATACATTGCCCAGCACGGAGACGAGCTAGAGCCTCAGTATCTGCTGTTTAATGACTGCAACAGGGAAATATTTCGTTACTGGCAGGACGAAGATAATCACCTGAGACTTGGTTACCTGTTTGGTCGCCAACGTTTGCAACAGTTACTTGCACGTGAGGCAAATCAGCGCGAGATGGTCCTGTTTGCGTTTTCCCATGTTACGCAGGGGCGTTGTTATTTTTATTCTGCCAGCATGGAAGAGCTGGATGCCAACCCTGAATTGAAGGGGGCTTTTCTGGCCTACGGTTCGCGCAAAATCAGCTGGCGGGTGTTTAAGTTGCAGCTCAGTGAAATGCACCCCGAGCAATGCCATTTGCCACTCTCTCTGCCCGACTCAGTCAGCGAAATGGTAAGGCGGCAAAACCAGCCACCGCCACCGCGGCTGATGTCCAGATTGAAAAATCTGCGCCATATCGCCTTGATAACAGACATTAGCAGTGAATGGGCCACACAGGCATATCAGAAACGTAAACTGCAAAAACAATTGCTGACCAAACTCCAGCTGTTCTGCCATCCGCGCAACCGCGCACCTGCCGCTATTTTACCTTTCCGTTTTAAATACCAGGAGTTGCGTCGTGAAACCCGTTTTCTGCTTCGAACCCCTGTGCAGTTGGTGCATCAGGATCTAAACCTTAGCGGTGTCAGTGAGGATTTCTCTGCCAGTGGTTTGCGTATTGAATTGCAGCATCAGTTTCCCCTGGATGCAGGCGTTCAACTGGAAATCAGTTTGCCCAAATTGCAGAAACTCACTCAAAAGCATCAGCTCAGCGGCATTTATTACGACGTGGTACATGTCAGTGCAGACCGTAATATAGTGCACCTGATGTTAGGTGACAGCAGCCGCGAACAGCACGCCAAAGCCTTCTTTCAGGAACTGATAAAAAACAACCGGCGCAGTCTTAAACCTGTACATGAACAACAGGAAATGGCTGGCATTGGTGAAGCTTTGCGAAATATCTATGCCGCGAATATCCTTAATCTGGCGGCCTTTATTCGTAAAGACGGAATACAGTTGTTACCCGACAGCCTGGCTCGCGTACCCGTTGAACATAGTCTGGCACCGCTTTTAACTTACCGAAGTGACGAACAACATCGTAATCTCTATGTACTTTACGCAGCTCGCATGGAAAGCCGTAACTTCATTGAACACAGTTTAAAGGGTATGCGTACCCACAATGTTCCCAGTGCATTTGAACTCTTTGTTGCCTTCAACCCCAAACAAGCCAATATACAGCAAGCCATTCAGGTCAAACTCGCTATGCAGTTCAGCAATGATGCGTTGCGCCGTGAATTTATCAGCCAGGCGATGGGGAAAGGACGTTTTTTTGCCCTGAAGCTTTTTATAACCAAAACCGGCCGACCGGATATCAGTTTACTTCATTCGGAGCTTACCTACGTGAATGGCTATGCCGTGCATAAGGCAAAAATGCTGGAAGAACAATTGTGGAATGTGGCGGCAACGGTGGATTTACTGGATATAACAACGGAAGTGATGT
The DNA here is from genome assembly GCF_039522935.1 of Bowmanella denitrificans. Taxonomy (NCBI): domain Bacteria; kingdom Pseudomonadati; phylum Pseudomonadota; class Gammaproteobacteria; order Alteromonadales; family Alteromonadaceae; genus Bowmanella; species Bowmanella denitrificans. The sequence goes on from NZ_BAAAEI010000021.1 coordinate 57,155, forward strand.
ACCGATATGGCTTTAACAGCCACCATATTGAAGCAAACAGTTCAGGCCATGAGGTTTAACATCAGCACCTTGTTAAACCAAAAAATAAGGGCGTAATCTTTCGAATTACGCCCTTTTCTGGAATAGGATCCTTTGCCCTTTTTCGCTTTCACCACCCGCGTGCTGAACAGCTTACTGGTGACCAATGCTTTTAGGGCATTGTCCTGAATAGTTCCTCGTTCATGTTCATACCCAATGGCGCTTCTTTTTTTCATACATATCTCCTCGTTGATGGCCTTGAAGTCTATCAAATTCAAATAAACCCGCCAGCCCTCTGTAGTAAAAATCAACGATAACATCAACTTGAAGTGGGTTGAGAATCCCCTTGGTTACCCGTAAATATTCTATAGCCGCTTTTTCCTTCGCGCTTAACCTGATACATAGCCCAATCGGCTTGTTCAATCAATTCATTAAGCTTGATGCTGCACTGTGGGTAGAGACTTATGCCGATACTGGCACCCAGATTGTACCTGTGCGCTTTGATTTTAACCGGCAGGAGTAATTGAGCCAATATCTTGTCGGCAATGCCATGCGCCTGTTCAGCATTATCAAGTTGAGTCGCTATCACGACAAATTCATCACCACCAATTCGGGCACAGATGTCCGTGCTGCGCAAACTGGACTTCAGACGCTTGGCCATTTCCTTTAATACCAGATCGCCAACCTTATGGCCCGCATTGTCGTTAATGGGTTTAAAGTCATCCAGATCTATGTAGAACACAGCCATTAACTGATGTGGCCGATTTGCTAAGGTCACGGCATGTTCAAACAAGTGATTGACATAGAGCTTATTACGCAGACCAGTAAGCGGATCGTGATATGCCAGGTTCAAGGCCCGCTCTTCGGCATCCAGTAACCTTCTCTGGAAACTCTGCAACAAAGCAGCCAGCAGCGACAGATAAAGTCCCAACACTAATAGGGTACCAAGCAAAAAGCCCTGCACACTCCATTCGCGGAAATGATAGATGACCGGATACACGCTGGCCCAGTGGATCGCCAAAAGCAGACAAATCAGAGCACAGATACGCAGCAGTGACTTAGCGGGCGGTGACTTATACTGATATATGCGCCAGGTCATATTCAACAGCACAGTCACATTGAACGCTGCAAAGCTGATACGGAATAGCCAAATTGACCAGTCGGCCCCCCAACTGACTAGCATCAAAGCCTCAATCAGAATAAATCCATACCAAAACCAGGCTGTTGAGCTGGATAGATTGAGAAAACGTAGCAACCCGGTATATAACAGCAACTTCTCCAACATATTGAAGAACGCATACAAAGCCAACGGCAACCAGAGGCTGTCAACACTTTGTGTCACCAGCAACACCAGGCGTGCCAATAGAGCACAGCCAATAGCGGCAGCCCACCATATGGCACCTGAATTGGTTCTGGGAATCCGGCTCATCCATAAAAACAGGATAAAAAACACAAAATACACTGACGAGCCAATGGTGTGAACGACTTGAAACAGCATAGGGCACCCTGCTTGTTGTGACCAACAATACACCCTACTATCCAATGTAGGATACAGCTCCTAATAACCTGAATATCTTGGCGTTTTTTTCATAATAGCAGCGTTTTTCAGGAATGAAACAAACTAGCCTTGCCCGCCCAACAGCCAACCGGCTACCTGAGTAAAATGATCATTCTGGCAACTGGGATGAGTCAGGATATTGATATGGTCATAATCCAGTTTGTTACCATTGGCTATGCCAAGCAATGACTGGGGAGCATCAGCCATGCCCAGCTCGGCCATAAAACGCTGCATATCTTTGACATGACCAAGTGCATGGTCCTTCACGCCGGTAATAAACCAGGTTACAGGTAGCTGCAGGCTTTTGGCAGCCGCCTGATAATCAAAACCGTCCGTTGGATCTTGCCAGCGACGCTGTTTCACCCATTTGGTCACATCACGCCAGTTAGCAAAGGTTTCATTGTCTGCGCCCAGCCCCATTTTCTTGGCCGGCAAATAGCCATACCAACCGGATACCAGCGGCGAAACCAGCCCCCAGACCAAGTCTACTTTCAACCAACGCTCTGGGTTATGCACTTTGACGCTACGCTTGCTGCCAAAAAACACCTGGCGTTCAATTTGTTCAATCCATTGCGGATGACGCAATAGGCAGGCCATCATCAACACCCCGCCCCAGGAGTGGGCCACCACACTGAATTTGCCCTGATGACGATGGCTGACCAGTTCCATCGCCCTTGGCAGATCTTCATTAATGTAATGCCATTGGCTATGCTCCGCCCCTCTGGCGATGGACGGTGTGCTTAAGCCCCGGCCACGCAGGTCCAGTACATAGACATCAAAACCTTGTCTGGCCAGAAAACTCCCCAGCCCCCGCCCCTTTTCATTATAAAAAATGCGGCCATTCTCGATAGAGCCATGCACCATTAATATGCCAGGGCCGGGCTCTTTACCAACCTGACTGATATGGCAAAGGTGCAACTGGTGGTCGCCACCATCCAGATACAGGGATTTATGCTGAAGATCCTTTGCCATCACCCTACCTTAACAAATACAGTAATTCGTCCAGGCCACCAAAGCGAATTGCCGCATCGGCCTTTTCCAGCACCAAGGGTTTAGCCTTATAAGCCACGCCAAGGCCCGCAGCGTCCATCATCACCAGATCGTTAGCACCGTCTCCCATTGCAATGGTTTGCTCCGGGGCAATACCAAACTGCCTGGCCAGGTCTGTCAGAGTCTGTGCCTTGACCCTGGCATCGACTATACCGCCTTGAACTTTACCAGTCAGTTTGCCATCAACGACTTCCAGTTGATTTGAAACAGCAGCATCCAAGCCCAATCGATGTTGCAGGTAATCGGCAAAGAAGGTAAAGCCGCCTGATGCAATGGCTATCTTCCAGCCCTTGCTCTTAAGTACTCGCACCAAACGCTCCAGTCCCGGCATTAATGGCAGCCGGTCTCTGACCTGACGCAATATCTGCGCATCGGCGCCAGCCAAACACCCAACCCTTTCGGTCAGGCTTTGAGCGAAATCCAGCTTGCCCTGCATCGCCAGCTCAGTGACTTCTGCTACCTGTTCACCAACCCCAGCCAGCAACGCAATCTCATCAATACACTCCATCTGAATAACCGTGCTGTCCATATCCATCACCAACAAGCCCGGCTTAGTCAGGGTCGGCGCACTAGCTAGCAGATTCATTTCAATTTGCAGACTTAATGCCAGTTGCTGCAGTACTCCCTGGGGAAGCCCTTGTGGACAAACCCGCACCGACAATGCAGCGGCTGGCTCATGCACACAATCGTCCACCAAACGTTTTTGTATCGCACCAATGTGCAACCAGGATTGCATTGCATCCTGCACGGCCAGCAATTTTTCCAGGGTCAGGGCTTGTGCACGAACCACCAACTCAGCAGATTGCCAATCAGGTGCGGTCACAGAGCCAGCCGCACCAGATAAAGAACAACTTATCCCGCCTAACTGGGCTTCGCTCAGGTTAGTACAAACTCTGCTACTGGCCAGATGAAACAACTGCAGGTCAGGGATGGCAAACAGATCTTGTAAGAAGGCGCTGGAGCAAAGCTGCTCCGAAGTCAGTTGTAATTCGGTCACTACGGCTACCTTGACAGGACTGGCGAAATAAGACCCAGGATTCTTGCAGGCTTACTCTGACAATTCAATAGCCAGGAACGGCAAAAGCAGTTAGCAAATACGTCACACCGTTGTAGCATAGCGACCCAAAGCAATGAAAAGGAGGCCCAATGCAGCAATCTCAAGCCGGTGCGCTGAGTGGTATTAAGGTACTGGATCTCAGCCGCATACTGGCAGGCCCTTGGGCGACACAGATGCTGGCCGATTTTGGGGCCCAGGTGATCAAAATTGAGCCGCCAGGTAAAGGTGATGATACCCGCAATTGGGGACCGCCCTTTGTGGATAACTTTGAGCAAAATGCCGCGTACTTTTGTGCTGCCAACCGCAATAAGCAATCGGTAGCAGTAGACTTCGGCCAGCCTCAGGGCCAGGACATTATTCGCCAATTAGCAGCAAAGGCAGATGTACTGGTGGAAAATTTTAAGGTCGGCGGATTAGCCAAGTATGGTCTGGATTACGCCAGCCTGAAATCACTTAATCCGCGACTTATTTACTGCTCTATTACTGGTTTTGGACAAAGCGGCCCTTTGGCATCCAGGCCCGGTTATGATTTTATGGTGCAGGCCATGGGCGGGCTGATGAGTCTCACCGGAGAGCCCGACGGCCAGCCAACAAAAACCGGCGTTGCGGTAGCAGACATTCTGACCGGTTTATATGCCTGTAACGCCATTCAGGCCGCGTTACTGTATCGCCACAGCACAGGTGCCGGGCAACACATTGATCTGAGTTTGCTGGATGTACAGGTGGCCAGTCTGGCTAACCAGGCGATGAATTATCTGGTTTCGGGTCAGTCACCGCAAAGACAGGGCAACAGCCATCCTAATATTGTTCCTTATCAATGCTTTGCCACATCCGACGGACATATTATTGTGGCCATCGGCAATGACCAGCAGTTTGCCCGCTTCTGCACCCTGGCTGGCTGCGAATCGTTGCAAAACAACCCGAGTTACCAAACTAACGCATTACGGGTAGCGCACCGGGAAGACTTGGTTGCAGCCATTCAATCCATCATGCTCACAAAGTCCAGTCAGAGCTGGCTGACAGAGCTGGAAGCCGCCACCATTCCCTGTGGCCCTATTAACAATCTGGCGCAGACTTTTGCCAACCCGCAAGTACAGCACCGCCAACTTAGGCGTCAGTTCGACTTACCTGATGGAAGCCATCTGCCTTTTGTTGGTAATCCAATCCAGTTCAGTGCTTCAAAGGTGACTTACCGCCATCCGCCCCCTTTGCTCGGGCAGGATACCAAGGCCGTTCTTCATCAGGAACTGGGGCTGAACGAACAGGACATGACTGACTTACAGGCTAACGGGGTTATAGGGTGAATAACCTTACTATGTACTTGCAATTAACCACCGTTCCCCTATTGTAGCGGCATATGAATACCAAGCATTTATTTCATCTGGAATGGGGGTTACCCAGCACCTATTCCATCTACAAACGTCTGGCCAATCTGGGATTGGCGGTGGTGGCTGCGGCTGTTGGTATTAATATCTGGCTATCCAGCGTTGAGCAGGATCAGCAAATTTTAAGCGCCCAGGCGGATCAGTTAGGTAACAGCCTGGTTTCCCATAGCGCAAAACTGGCCGCCAGCCTGATGCAGGATCAGGATATTAACGCCGTACAGCGCACCTTGCAGCAGTTGGTGGAAGACAACCACGTGTTAAATGCCACCTTGCATAATGAATATGGTGAGTTAATGTACGAAGCCGGACAGAGTCTGGACCTGGTTGATATGTTCAAAACTCAGGTATCAAATCAACCCATGCTGTACGTCAAAGAAGTGTTTCAGGACGATAAACTACTGGGCTACATTCGCCTTATTATGGACCGCCAGGCCATCATGCATTTCCAGACTCAGGTTCAGGATCACCGCCGCCAGCAAACATACGCGCTGTTATTGCTTGCCTTTGCGATTGGTGTACTGGTGACCCGTGCTTTTTATAAGGTTCGTTACCGTAAACTGGTGACAGCGCCATCTTCAGCATCAAGACCTATTGAGTTTAAATAACTGGCGGGTGTTCTGCTCGGTTTGCCTTTCCAGTTGTTGACGGGACTCTTGGCGAAGGGCAACCAAGCTGTCAAGTACCTGGCTTAGATATACTGGGCTGTTTCTAGCCCCCTGACGCCCGCTCATGGGCATATCCGGGCTGTCGGTTTCCAGCAGCAAAGCTTCAAGTGGCACCTGACTTATGGCTTGGCGGGTTTTACGCGCTCTGGGATAAGTGATAGTGCCGCCAACCCCTAGTTTGAACCCCTGCCCAATATAAGCCTGGGCTTGCTGCTTTGAGCCGGAATAGGCATGTATCACACCGCCCTGCGTAAAGCGCACCGTTTTAAGGCAATGCAGAATCAGATGGTGAGACTTACGGTGGTGAATAATCACCGGCAGTTGGTGCTTCTCGGCCAATTTTAACTGCGCCATAAACACCTGTTCCTGTAGCCCTGCGTCGGCGTCGATGGCCAGGTCAATACCTATTTCGCCGACGGCCACCACCTGCCCTGCATATTCCTGCAACAGGCCGTCCAGTTGCTCAAGGTGTTCAGATTGAAAGTCGGCCAGAAAATAAGGATGCAGGCCCAGGGCGAAATGCAGGTGGGAATTAGCCTGACATAAGGTAATCAGCTTTGGCCATTGCGCAGCGCTGACACCTGGGATAACGATATCTGTAACGCCATGCTGCCTTGCCTGTGCAATCTGCACCTGCCGGTCATGATCAAAATCGCTGAAATCCAGATGGCAATGGCTGTCAATCACGTTAGCGCCTTAAGGCATTAAACGTTCTATCTGCCAAGTGTTGTCGGGCTGACGACGATACACAAACCTGTCGTGCAATCGGTGCTCGCCCCCCTGCCAAAACTCGATTTCATGTGGAATAACTCTGTACCCACCCCAAAAGCTGGGCAACGGCACTTGCCCTTTGGCAAATTTGTCTTTTACCTCAGCAAATTTACTCATCAGCAACTGCCGGGTCGATATTGGGCGGCTTTGCTGTGAGGCCCAGGCCGCAAGTTGGCTCTCTCGGGGGCGGGACAGAAAGTATTTGCTGACTTCCAGGCTGGATAGCGACTCCACCACGCCACAGACTTTTACCTGGCGTTCAATGATATGCCAGGGAAAATGCAGGGAAATACGCGGGTTTTGTTTAAGCTCTTCAGCCTTACGACTGCCCAGGTTGGTGTAAAACACAAAGCCATCAGGGCTGACATCTTTAAGCAACACAATACGCTGTGAAGGTTGCCCATTGGCATCAACGGTCGCGACTGTCATTGCGGTCGGATCAGGTAGCCCGGTATCAATAATGTCTTTCAACCAGGCGTCAAACTGTACTATGGGGTCGTCATGCAAATCCTGACGGTCCAATCCCCCGCGACTGTACTCCCGGCGAATGTCAGCAAGTTTATCCAACATAATCTCTCTCCAAAAGCGGGGACAGTGCAGTCGTGAAAGAGGCAGTTCAAAGCCTCTTTGCACTGTTAGCCGGTGGCGTTAGTCGTTGTCTCCATACCCCAGACTGCGCAGCGCCCTTTCATCATCTGCCCATCCGGATTTCACTTTCACCCAAAGTTCCAGAAACACTTTATTGTCAAACAAGCGTTCCATGTCCTGTCTGGCTTCCTGACCAATGGTCTTAAGACGTTGGCCGCCCTTGCCAATGACCATGGCTTTCTGACTGTCCCGCTCCACCAGAATCAGACCGTTTATCTGGTAGACGCCTTTGTCAGACAACTTAAACTGTTCTATTTCCACCGTCACCGAATAGGGCAATTCATCGCCGGTAAAACGCATCAGCTTTTCGCGAATAATTTCCGCCGCCATAAAACGTGACGAACGATCGGTCACGTAGTCTTCAGGAAAATAAAACTCAGACTCGGGCAAGCTTTGTTGCACCAGTTCCCGCAGGCGCTCCAGATTACTGCCTTGTTTGGCAGAGACGGGTATAACCTGTTTAAAGCCATGCTGGCTGGATAACCATTGCAGATGTGGCAACAAGGCATCCCTGTCTTTAATCTGGTCGATCTTATTCACCAACACCCAGCATTCAAGACCGGAATCCTGGATCTTACTCAATACCATTTGATCGTCTTCGGTCCAGCGGGTGCCTTCCACCACAAACAACACCAACCCCACCTCACCTAACGAACTTGAGGCTGCACGGTTCATCAGTTTGTTGATGGCACGCTTTTCTTCTCTGTGTAGCCCTGGCGTATCCACATATATCGCCTGGTATTCACCTTCGGTATCAATCCCCAGAATACGGTGACGGGTGGTTTGTGGTTTTCGCGAGGTAATACTGACTTTCTGCCCCAGCAGTTTATTCAGCAAAGTGGATTTACCCACATTGGGCCGACCCACAATGGCCACCATGCCGCAGTAGGTTGTAGATTCAGCTTGCATGGTTCAGTTTCTCCAGTACCATTTTTGCGGCCTGTTGTTCAGCACGGCGACGACTGTTGCCCTTAGCCCGCACCGCATCTGTCAGTTCGGCCACCCGGCATTCCACCACAAAGGTTTGGTCATGGGACTTGCCCTTCACATCCACCACTTCGTAGTCAGGTAAGGGTAACTTCCGGCCCTGCAAATATTCCTGCAAACGGGTTTTATGATCTTTGGGATGTACATTGGGGTCCAGTTGCTCAATACGACTGGCATACCAGTTCAGTATCAGTTTATCTACGGTATCTAAGCCCGCTTCGAGAAAAATGGCGCCAATAAGGGCTTCCATGGCGTCCGACAAAATAGAATCACGGCGATAACCACCACTCTTCAATTCTCCCGGCCCTAATTTGAGCAAGTCACCCAGTTCAAATTCCCGCGCCAGTTCGGCCAGTGTATCGCCTTTCACCAAAGTAGCCCGCATTCGGGTCAGCTTGCCTTCTGGCTGCTCGGGGAAACGCAGATAAAGGGCCCTGGCAATCACCATGCCCAGCACCGAGTCACCAAGATATTCCAGGCGTTCATTGTGCTGTTTGGCGGCACTTCTGTGCGTTAACGCCAGTTCCAGTGAGCCAATATCCTTAAACTGATAGCCTAACTTTTTGTGCAGGCCTTTATAAGGATCCAGCATCTAGTGGATACCACCAATTCTGGAAAAACGCACACCAGTTGGGATCCAACCAGGCACCCAACTACTGGGTTCACGGTCAAATTCAAAACTGATCCAAATCGCCACGGCTTTACCGACTAAATTATCGTCTGGCACAAACCCCCAGTAGCGGCTGTCACGACTGTTATCGCGATTATCCCCCAGTACCAGATATTGGCCTTCTGGCACCAGAAATTCGTCGGCTGCGGTACCAGGTTGCTTGTAATACATCTGTGCATGAGGGGGAACGGCCGGATTACGCAAAATCTGATGGCTCACTTCACCAAGTTGTTCGGTAAAACGCTCAAGAGGCACCAGATCCTGGAAAAATTCACCACGCTGCTCAAAGGTCAGTTCAACTGGCTTCATACCGGGGCATTGCGGAGTTACCGTTACATCACAGGCGGGTTTGATAAATACCTGCTTATTTCGATACACCACGGTATCACCCGGCAACCCCACGACTCGCTTGATAAAATCGGTGTTGGGATCTTCAGGATATTTGAACACCACCACATCGCCACGAGCAGGTTCACCCACCTCAATAAATTTATTTCTCGCGACCGGATCTTTCAGACCGTAAGTGAACTTCTCCACCAGAATAAAGTCCCCCACCAACAAGGTTGGCATCATCGAACCTGAAGGGATCTGAAAGGGTTCATACAAAAACGAACGCAATACCAGCACAAAGGCAATGACCGGGAAGATCTGCTTGGCTGTATCCACCAGATAAGGCTCTGGTGCAATTTTTTGCAAGGTCTCATCGTCCAGATTGGCTTGATTGCTGGCTCTGGCCAGCGCCATTTTTTCCTTGCGCTTAGGTGCCCAAAGCAGAGCGTCCGCCAGCCAGATTAGGCCAGATGCCAGGGTAACCAGTACCAGGCCTATCGAGAAATAATTTGCCATTTACTTTCCTACTTTCAGTACGGCCAGGAAGGCATCCTGCGGCAGCTCCACATTCCCTACCTGCTTCATCCGTTTTTTACCTTCTTTCTGCTTCTGCAGAAGTTTCTTCTTCCGACTTACGTCACCGCCATAACACTTGGCGATAACGTTCTTACGCAACTGTTTAACGGTACTGCGCGCTATCACATGGTTACCGATAGCCGCCTGAATGGCAATGTCAAACATCTGTCTGGGGATCAGTTCACGCAATTTCTCTACCAGATCCCGGCCACGGTATTGGGCATTTTCTCTGTGCGTGATAACAGCCAGCGCATCCACCCGCTCGCCGTTAACTAATATATCCAAACGCACCATATCGGCGGTCTGGAAACGCTTAAAGTTATAATCGAGTGAAGCAAAGCCACGGCTGGTAGACTTCAAACGGTCAAAGAAATCCATGACCACTTCGGCCATTGGCAGTTCATAGGTCACCGCCACCTGATTACCGTGATAGGTCATATGGGTTTGTACCCCACGTTTCTCAATACACAGAGTAATCACATTACCCAGGTAATCCTTGGGCACCAGAATATTGGCTTCCACTATAGGTTCACGAATCTCTTCAATATCGTTTACCGGCGGCAACTTAGATGGGTTGTCCACCTGTACGGTCTGACCTTTAGTCGTCAGTACCTCATAAACCACGGTAGGCGCTGTGGTGATCAGATCCAGATCATATTCGCGCTCCAGGCGTTCCTGCACAATCTCCATATGCAACATGCCGAGGAAACCGATCCTAAAGCCAAAACCCAGTGCACTGGAGTTTTCTGGTTCAAAGAACAGGGAAGCATCATTCAGACTCAACTTAGACAAAGCATCACGGAAATCTTCGTAATCATCTGAGCTGATAGGAAACATACCGGCATAAACCTGAGGTTTCACTTTCTTAAAACCAGGCAGGGCTTTTTCCGCAGGTTGCTTCGCCAGAGTGATAGTATCGCCGACCGGCGCACCATGGATCTCTTTGATACCGGCAATAATAAAGCCAACCTCACCGGTGCGTAATACACCGGTATCGGTAGCTTTAGGGGTGAAAATACCGATTTTATCCACCTGATGAACCTGGCCATTGGACATGATTTTAATCTTGTCACCGGCTTTCAGTTCACCGTGCATCACTCTTACCAATGACACGACGCCCTGGTAGTTATCAAACCAGGAGTCCACAATCAGCGCTTGCAAAGGTCCTTCGCTGTTACCTTGCGGTGGTGGAATTTGCTTAACAATCACTTCCAGTACTTCATCAATGCCGATACCGGTTTTGGCTGAGCAGCGCACCGCATTCATGGCATCGATGCCGACAATATCTTCAATCTCGGCGGCGACGCGATCAGGTTCGGCCTGCGGCAGGTCAATCTTGTTCAGAATTGGCACCACTTCCAGATCCATCTCAATTGCGGTATAGCAATTAGCCAGTGTCTGCGCTTCCACCCCCTGACCGGCATCCACCACCAGCAATGCACCTTCACAGGCAGCCAGTGAACGCGACACTTCATAAGAGAAATCCACGTGTCCTGGGGTATCAATAAAGTTTAACTGGTAGGTTTCACCGTCATTCGCTTTGTAATTGAGCGTAACGCTCTGAGCTTTGATGGTAATGCCACGTTCACGTTCCAGATCCATGGAATCCAGAACCTGCGCAGCCATTTCCCGGTCGGTCAGGCCTCCGCAATGCTGAATCAGGCGATCTGACAATGTGGATTTACCATGGTCGATGTGGGCGATAATACTGAAATTACGGATATGCTTGAGCTGCATGTTGATGTCTGACATTCCTACTTAAGATCTGAAAGCTGGACTAATTATGTAAGGCGGCGATTTTACCGTTTTCTTTCGCGCTTTGCGATCTTGTTGTAGTGATGAAGGTGCAAGAATAAATCACAACTAGTTATCGGTGACTTCCCTGATATCAATTCCTGTGCCCCGCAAGGGCACCAATTCAAGTAGCTTGGGTTGGTATTTTCGCCCTTTGCTGCCCTGAAGATGTCGGCGAATCTGCAAAAAACTTAGCGCTGTGACACCTGCAGTAAACACAACTGTCCAGAGTTCATGATACACGCCTAACATTGGCAGCAATGATTCGGCAGCTAACGCTGAAGCAATCAGCACCAACAACGGCAACATATACATTAAGGCTGAGGCACTGAGTAAATCATCTTCAGGAATGCCCAGCTTGACTTTCTGGCCGACATTAGCCGGTTTGGTACAGCGGAATATCAACAATTGGCTTTTCGGTGATAAGGTTTTAGCGATAGCACCGGTTCCACAATCCTGATTGGCGACACAACCACCGCAGGTGGTTTTGATCTGTGTTTCCACCCAGATATGATCCTGATCGACTTTCTTAATAACACCCAATTCTTCGATCATGGTTCGTTTCCGACAATTTGTACTGAGTTGGCAATAGCACTGGCAGTCTGCGGAGGTAATTTACCCACAACGGTAATCTCTACCGGACCTTTTTGCAGGGAAAGCAAGGTGTTGGCACCGTATTTTAACCAACCATTTTCCGAAGAACCTGGATCAACCACTTGCAGATACAATGACACATTCACCAACCCATCACTGAGCATCACATAGTCAACCATCTGGCCGGTCAGAGGCAGTCGGTGCATGTCACGACGTACTTCCACCATACCGACGGGTAACCAGTTCACTTGCCATTTCGCGGTTGTTGAATCTAAATCAGGCAAATGTACAGCTTGCGGCATTTTGGCAGCTTCAATACGGGAAAAATACTCGTCAGGCTCTGGCGTAACATGCAATGAGGTTACCTGAACCTGTTCCAGTGGCTCGCCTTGCAGGTTCATCATATCCAGTTTAAGGATAAGACCGCTGTCCTGGTCTAACCACAGGTTAAAGCCGTATCGGCTCTTGTCTTTACTAACAATACGGATTTGCTGTGCTGAGCGGCCAGATACCCGACTGCGTCCAACCATAACAAAATCATACGCGTTTTGTAGCAATTCTGGCTGGCGAAACAAGGTAACGGGTAACGGACCATTAATATTGGCCGAGCGAATGGCATAGGCAGGGACATTAGGCTCAAAATAGCTGACGTGGTCACCAATGCGGACAATTTCCCGTCCTGGCCCATTTTGCAGGCTCAGGTGCTCCACCTCAATCCCCTCCATTACGGCATGCCGCCATAGATAGGGTTCGAATCCGCCATTGGCCTGAATCAATACAAAAGAAATTTGGTAATTAAGCTGCTTAAGCGCCGAGGCCATCTTGTCCAACCAAGCCTGAGCGCTGTCATCAGATTGCGAAGCAGCGGAAAAAGAAATGCAAATTAGAAGGGCATACCACCAGCGCCGCATATTAGTTTTGCTGCGCCTCGGGCTGGGTATTTTGCTCATCAACTTTATCAAACTGATTGGCTTTTAAACGCATCTGCCGTTCATGATCACTAAGATAGGCATTGATTCTGCGTTTCTGTTCCAGTGCATCAGTTTGCGGTAACGGCCTGGTTTGCTCCAGACTCACCGGTGACAATCCACCTTGTTGCATACCCGGCACCGCCAGAGCTGGTGCCGAATTAAAGGGTTGATCAGGCTGTGTCTGGTTGAGCTGCTGCACTCCGAGAATCATAGCCACGGCGACAGAGGCTGCAATCGCGAATTGCCCCCCCTGGCGAACCAGCGGAATAACATGACCAATCACAGGTAAATCCTGGATACGTTTTTTCTTTGGTGCCAGTATTGTCGGCTCATTATCCAGCGCCGCAGCAACCTTGCTGCTGATATCGAAGTCCAGTTGAGGAGGCAGTTCTTTACGCAATCCGTCACGAATAAGGTGATAGTTGCGCCATTTTTCGACCAGTTCCTGTTCGGCCTGCATATCCAGTTCGAACCCCTGCAGGGATTGTTCACCGTCTACCAGGGCCGAGAGGTTTTCCAGTTTCTGCTGCTTCATTAAACAAAGTTCCTGATTAACGCGGGCACTTTCACGTGTCGGCTATTTCTGTAACAGGGGCTGAATGACCTTATCAATCGCTTCCCTCGCCCTGAAGATACGTGACCGTACTGTACCCACAGGGCAATCCATAACGGTAGCGATCTCTTCATAGCTTAGCCCTTCCAGCTCACGTAGGGTAATTGCCATACGTAAATCTTCGGGCAGCTTGTCGACTGTGTCAAACAACAACTTTTCCATCTGTTCCGACATCAGCGTACGCTCAGGAGAACTATTCTCTTTAAGCGCATCGCTGCCGTCGTAAAAATCTGCTTCCTCTGCGTCCACATCATTGGCTGGCGGCTTCCTACCTTGAGCCACCAGATAATTCTTCGCACTGTTAACGGCTATTCGATATAACCAGGTATAAAAAGCACTTTCACCACGGAAACTGGGCAATGCCCGGTATGCTTTGATAAAAGCTTCCTGAGTTACATCAGCTACATCACCAGTGTTCTTAACATATCGGGATACCAAGTGGGCGACCTTATGTTGGTACTTAATGACCAAAAAATTAAACGCGTTTTTGTCGCCCTGCTGTACTTTCTCAACCAATTGTTGATCTGTAAATTGCTCGCTCATCCGAGCCACATCCCCTCTTGAACCGCTTTTCTGATGCATTGGCTCTTGCAAGCACCTAAATAGACACGAGGTCTGAAAAAAAGTTCGAAATTATTTTTTAAACTTGCATCCAACATGAACAACGTGCGGCTGACACGTAACCAACCGCATGCCAATCAAGTCGACAAGTCCCCAGCAAAAATTGGCCCGATACAGGAATTCATACCAAACCCGCAAGATATAGTATCATGCCCAAACTCAATGAAACCTGAACAGTTTACCTCATGCATCAAGCGGTTGAACATCAATGTGATCTTTTAATCATAGGCAGCGGCGCAGCAGGCCTGAGTTTGGCGTTAAAAATGGCTCAGCAGTGTCGAATCATTGTCCTGAGTAAGAGTGTTGTTGGTGAAGGTTCAACCATGTATGCACAAGGTGGCATTGCCGCGGTATTTGACGAAACCGACTCAATAGATTCCCATGTGGAAGATACCATGGTGGCTGGTGCCGGGCTGTGTGAGCGTGCTGCGGTGGAATTTACCGCGGGTAACGCCAAGCAGGCCATGCAGTGGTTGATCAATTTTGGCGTTCCTTTTGATCAGGAAACGGATGAACAAGGGGAAGCGCGCTACCACCTGACCCGCGAGGGCGGGCACAGTCACAGACGCATCCTGCATGCCGCCGATGCGACCGGTAAGGCAGTGCAAACCACCCTGATAGATGCTGTGCGTCAGCACCCCAATATTCAGTTGTTTGAGCGGTACAATGCGGTTGATTTGATCAAAAGCCGGCTAAACACCAACAGAGTGCTGGGAGCTTATACCTGGAACCGCAATCTGGAACAGGTGGAAGTGATTCGAAGTCGCTTTGTGGCCCTGGCCACTGGTGGTGCCAGTAAAGTGTACCAATACACCTCCAACCCGGATGTGTCCAGTGGTGATGGTATTGCCATGGCCTGGCGGGCCGGATGCCGGGTAGCCAATATGGAATTTAATCAGTTCCATCCCACCTGCTTGTATCACCCCCAGGCGCGTAATTTTCTTATTACCGAGGCCTTACGTGGTGAAGGGGCTTACCTGACCCATGCCGACGGCACCCGCTTTATGCATAAGTTTCATGAACTGGCGGAACTCGCCCCGCGTGATGTGGTGGCTCGTGCTATCGACTTTGAAATGAAGCGTTTGGGTGCTGACTGTATGTACCTGGACATTCGTCACAAGCCTGCCGACTTTGTTATAAAGCACTTCCCTACTATTTATCGCAAATGTCGCTCTCTGGGCATAGATATTACCCGTGAGCCGATTCCGGTGGTACCTGCCGCTCACTACAGCTGCGGCGGCGTAATGACAGACTTCGATGCGCGAACCGATGTTGAAAATCTTTATGCCATCGGTGAAGTGGCCTATACCGGTTTACATGGCGCCAATCGCATGGCCAGCAACTCCCTGCTGGAATGTGTGGTATTTGCCAGAGCCGCAGCCCGACATATTCAGGCCAGACTGCAGCAGCAAGATATATACGAAGACATTGCACCCTGGGATGAAAGCCAGGTGAGTAATTCTGATGAAGAAGTGGTAATTCAGCATAACTGGCATGAGCTTCGTCTGTTTATGTGGGATTACGTAGGCATAGTACGCACCAATAAACGCCTCGAACGGGCTATGCGCAGGATAGAATTGCTTAAGCAGGAAATTGACGAGTACTACAGTAATTTCAGAGTAGGCAACAATTTGCTGGAGCTTCGTAATCTGGTGACCGTTTCTGAGCTGATTGTGCGATGCGCTATGTTACGCAAGGAAAGCCGCGGACTGCATTACAATCTGGACTACCCCGATCTGCAGGACAACCCTCAACCATCTGTCCTTATTCCTGAGCGTTATCAAGCCAGCTAGATAAGGCTTTATTGATGGAACGAAGCGGAGAATTTATCTCCGCTTCACATCGGTTGACCAGTTTAATGTGGGGCCACTACAACCTGATATTTTCCACTCAAATGTAAATCCTGACCATCGGCAGATCCCAAGGTGAAGCTGCCACCATTCTCACCCTCTTCAGAATGAAAACTGACTTCACAAGGTAAAAATACCGGTTTGCGAAAACTGACACTCAGGCTGTAAGCCTCTCCAAGCAATGGTGCCAACGCGGTAATACAGCGCGCCTTACTCCACATGCCATGAATAATTTGCGATTTAAAGCCAAAGAAACGCGCCGACCAGGGATACAAGTGGATGGGGTTATAATCACCCGATACCTTGGCATACTGACGACCCAAACTGGCATCCAGATGCCAGAGTTGTCCTGCAGGTAAATTGGCTGAGCTGGAAGCTAGGCTTCTTTTCGGCAAATCCCCCTGTCTTACAAGACTGACACTGCGCCCCTGCCAAACCATCTCCTCGCCCACCTGAATATCCGTCAGCAGCGAAAACTGCCAGCCAAGCCGGTGGCGGCGCAACTTATCGAAGCGACAACTAATAGACAACTTCTCATGGCGGCTAACGGGTCGGTACTGGGTGATATGATTCTCCATATGCACCAGCCCCATGACTTTGAAAGGAAAACCTTTATCCAGCAATAAGCCGAGGTGAAGTGGTAAAGCCAGACAATGCAGCCAGCACGGATGCACCTGTTCTTTATCCCAGGCCAACAGTTCATGATACTCGTCGAGTTTATCGGAATCGGCTTTTAATCCTTCACAGCGCAATACCAATTCAGGGAGCTGCGGCGCAGGAGCCTGCTGACCAGATTTAACCGCTGCCCGAAGTAACATGGCGGGTACTTTGGGCAAAGATTCCGGGGTAAATTGTCTGATATTCATCTGTTGCCCTCCAAATCGGGGTGAACGCCTTGGCTGATTATACGACATAAACGACGATAGTCGGCGACTGATACGGCATCGCGAAACACACAGAGGTATTGGCGCTGATGCTTATCAAATGCATCATGCAATGAGATAAACACTAACCAGGCCGTAACCCGGCTTGAGGATGAAATCTGCATTAAGCCGGATGGTTGTTCATCCAGCCATTGCCAGTCTCCTTGCTCGGACAGACTGAAAATACGAACTTGCTGAGGTTGTTTCAAGCGACGGTACAGCAAATATAATAAAAACAATGTAACCAGTGTTTGCCAACACCATTGCCAGGGCAAAACCTGCGCTTGCCAGCACCACACAGAGGCGATCAACAGGCCGTACAAGCCGGCCAGACATCGCTGTTGTAATTCTGAATGACCTAGCTCAATCCTATACTTTGACACGATTAACTATGGTCCCGACCATAGCGGCCAGCATAGGATCATCACATTGCTGATGGCCCATTACCCAGGCAAACAGATCCGGGTCATCACAAGTCAGTAACCGCTCAAAGGTTTCCTTGTCGTCATCGGTCAATTCACTGAACGCCTCATCAAAAAAAGGTTGAAACAGTACGTCCAACTCCAGCATGCCACGGCGACATGCCCAGCGGATCCGGTTGACTCTTTGCATCGTAAACATCCTGCCCTCTCTTTAACAACTTTGTGGGTTGCCTGCATATTAACTCAATTCACCAAACTGATCTTGTTTAACCTAAGCTTTACCCCCATGATCCCGGCATTGCTGACAATTGCTGACTTTTCATGCCTTCAATTCAATCTATTGCCAATAGCACAAGCTTACCGACAAATTTTGTCATCCCCCTTAGCCAGATTTCCCTGCTTCAGGCCAGCGGTGAAGACAGACTGAAATATCTGCAAGGCCAGTTAACCCAGGATCTTGAGCGCTTAACCGCAGATAAAGCCATGTACGCCTGCCATTGTGATGCCAAAGGGAAGGCCTGGGCTTTGTATCAGGTGTTTAGCCAGGGCGAAGAGATTTTTATGTTGAGCGACAGTGAAGCAATAGAGAAATCGCTGCCGGAGCTGAAAAAATATGCGGTATTTTCCAAAGTCGCATTAACCAAAACCGATTTAACCTGGTTTGGTATTGCCGGGCCAAATCCAGAAGCCTGGCTGACAAAGCAGGGTTGTCAGTTACCGCAAACCCATCTTGGCATCAGTTGCACCGACAGATCCGTGATCATAAGACAAGACAGCCCGGACATTCGCTATATAGTGGGTTTGCATGAACCACTGTCTACCCAGATCGTTGAGACGCTGTCAGAGCACCTTTATACGGAAAATCTCTGGCAGGTGCTGGATATTCAGGCCGGTCTGCCAAAACTTAATGCACAAACCAGTGCCGAGTTTGTGCCACAGATGGTGAATATGCAGGCCCTGGATGCCATAAGTTTTACCAAAGGCTGCTATATGGGTCAGGAAACCGTGGCACGTACCCGTTACCTGGGTAAAAACAAACGGGCAGCCTACATTCTTCATGCCAGGCATGCGACCGATATGACGCCTGGCGATGCATTGGAAGTACAGCTTGAGGAAAACTGGCGCCGCAGCGGCACTGTGTTAAGCTGTGCGACGTTAAGCGAAGAGACTTGGCTGCTGGCTGTATTACCTAACGATACGCAAACTGGTACCTTACTACGCAGCAAGCAACAACCTGACGTGCTGTTCGAGGTGTTACCTCTTCCCTATTCACTTGAAAATTAAGGCTATCTATCCATGAAAATTGCCCCAAACAAAGTTGTAACCATGCACTACACCGTCAGTACCACAGAAGATGTGCAGATTGACTCTTCCCGTGACGGCAAGCCCATGAGTTTTTTGCATGGTCAGCATTTTCTGATCCAGGGGCTGGAAGACGCTCTGCTGGACAAACAAGCCGGTGATAAGTTTGTTACCGAAGTAGAACCTGCCAACGCCTATGGCGAGCGTCACGACGAACTGATCCAACTGGTTCCCAAGTCTATGTTTGAAGGCATGGACGTGGAAGTGGGTATGCAGTTTCGCGCCACCACAGATGACGGTGAACAGTCGGTGATGATTATTGATATCACTGATGACGAGGTGGTGGTAGATGGTAACCATCCGCTGTCAGGTGTGACCCTGAAATTTGATGTAGAGGTACTTGAGGTACGTGACGCCACCGAACAGGAACTGGCCCATGGCCATGTGCACGGCGAAGGCGGCTGCGGCCACGAACACTAATTAAATTCTGTTCTCGCAGAGGCGCAGAAATCGCTGAGAGATGAATCAGGAAACTAGTCCATTGACAATCCTAACAATGCCCTCTCTCATCGTTGCTGCGCCAAAATTCAATACGTACCCAAGCTTTATTCCTGTTAACTTCAGGTAGGTCAGCAGCTGTTTTTTATGCTGATTGTGTATGTCACTGACAGATTTTAACTCCAGTAAAACCTTGTCTTCCACTATCAAATCCACTCTGAATCCTTCGTCGAATTGGATCCCGCGAATAACAATGGGAACGACCGATTGACGTTCCACCTTATACCCTTCTTTAGCCAATGCATCAGCCAACACGACCTCGTAGACCGATTCGAACAGTCCAGGACCAACCTCTTTATGTAAAGCTATTGCATGGTGAATAATTCGGCTTCCCAATTGATTTTCGGTCAGATGCAAAATTAATGTCCTAGAATGGCTTCACTGGTATCGCAAAGTTTAGTCACGCCAAAACAAAAAACGGAGCGGTACTTCTACCACTCCGTGTTCACTGCGTCTCTGCGAGAGAGGCGTTTTTATTTATTAAGATTCAGCCTGCGGGCGCATATGCGGGAACAGGATCACGTCTTTGATGGTGGGACTGTCGGTAAACAGCATCACCAGGCGGTCGATGCCAATACCCTCACCTGCTGTTGGCGGTAAGCCGTATTCCAGCGCACGAATATAGTCATCATCGTAATGCATGGCTTCATCATCACCGGCTTCTTTCTCTTCTACCTGTTTGCGGAAACGGGCAGCCTGATCTTCGGCATCGTTGAGCTCAGAGAAACCATTAGCCAGCTCACGGCCGCCAACGAAGAATTCGAAGCGATCGGTAATAAAGGGGTTTTTATCGTTACGACGCGCCAGCGGTGACACTTCCCACGGATACTCAGTGATAAAGGTCGGCTGATCCAACTGCTCTTCGGCTGTCGCTTCGAAAATTTCGCACAGGTACTTGCCTGGGCCCCAAATACCGTCCACTTCCGGCTCTTTTATATGCAGCTTCTTGGCCATTGCTTTGAGGCTATCCATATTGTTCTGCGGATCGCGAATGGCGGCCTCATCGGCTTCTGGCCAGTATTTCAAAATGGCATCGCCCATGCTCAGACGGGTGAAGGGCTGGGCAAAGTCATAGCGCTTTTCGTTCAGTACATTACCATCTGCATCACGGATGGTATTAATGACTTCCGTGGTGCCTAATACATCCTGCGCCAAAGTACGCAGCATATCTTCGGTCAGGTCCATCAAATCATGATAATCCGCATACGCCTGGTAGAACTCAATCATGGTGAACTCAGGATTATGGCGGGTAGACAAGCCTTCGTTGCGGAAGTTGCGGTTGATTTCAAACACCCGCTCAAAGCCGCCCACCACCAAACGCTTCAGATAAAGCTCCGGGGCGATACGCAGATACATATCGATATCCAGTGCATTATGGTGTGTCACAAAAGGCTTGGCCGATGCACCACCTGGGATCACCTGCAACATCGGCGTTTCCACTTCCATAAAATCGCGTTCAGACAAGAACTTACGGATGCCGTTGATAATCTTACTGCGCACTTTGAAGGTGTCACGGGTCTGCTGACTCATAATCAAATCAACATAGCGCTGGCGGTACTTGGTTTCCTGGTCAGCCAGGCCGTGGAACTTTTCAGGCAGCGGACGCAGCGACTTGGTCAGCAACTGATACTCGGCCATATCCACATACAGATCACCCTTGCCGGATTTATGCAGTGCACCACTGACGCCGATGATATCGCCGATATCCAAGGTGCCGTAACGCTGTTTAATATCCTGCTGTGTTTCTTTACTGGCATAGGCCTGAATGCGGCCTTTCATGTCCTGCAGCAGCAGGAAGGGGCCGCGCTTGGCCAGTATACGACCCGCCACACTCACCTGTGTATTCAGGCTAACCAGCTCTTCTTTGTCTTTATCACCAAAGACATCCTGCAAATCCTGACTATAGTGCTCACGGCGGAACTCATTGGGGTGACCATTGGCCGGACAATTGCTGCGGATCTCGGCCAATTTGCCACGGCGCTCCGCAATCAATTTATTCTCATCTTGTTGAATGTCTGTCATCTGCTGTGTATTCCTGATTACTGATTGCGTTTACAGGCCGGACTTAAGGCTGGCCTGTATAAATCTGTCCAACCCACCGTCCAGTACGGCCTGGGTATTGCGGGTTTCTACCCCGGTACGCAGGTCCTTGATACGGGAGTCATCCAGCACATAGGAACGAATCTGGCTGCCCCAGCCAATATCCGACTTGCCGTCTTCCATGGCTTGTTTCTGTTCGTTTTGCTTCATCAGTTCCATTTCATACAGCTTGGCTTTCAACTGTTTAAAGGCCTGATCTTTGTTTTTATGCTGTGAACGGTCATTCTGACACTGCACCACAATACCACTGGGTATGTGGGTAATACGTACGGCCGAGTCGGTCCGGTTTACGTGCTGCCCTCCCGCGCCAGAGGCACGGTAGGTATCGATGCGTAAATCAGACGGATTGATTTCAATCTCAATATCGTCATCAATTTCCGGGTAAACGAAAGCCGAGGCAAAGGAAGTGTGACGACGGTTCCCCGAGTCAAACGGCGATTTACGCACCAGGCGGTGTACACCGGTTTCGGTCCGCAACCAGCCAAAGGCATACTCGCCCTGAAAACGGATGGTGGCGCTCTTAATGCCCGCCACTTCGCCTTCAGAAACTTCAATCAGCTCGGTTTTAAAGCCGTGCTCTTCACCCCAACGCAAATACATGCGTAGCATGATATTGGCCCAGTCCTGCGCTTCTGTGCCACCGGAACCGGATTGAATATCCAGATAGCAGTCATTGGCGTCGTTAGGACCAGAGAACATACGACGAAATTCCAGATCTTCAAGCTTGGCCATCAATTGCGCCAGCTCCGCTTCTGCTTCGTCAAAAGTCTCCTGGTCTTCGGCCTCAACCGCCAGTTCCAGCAGGCCTTCTACATCTTCGGCACCTTTTTCCAGGGCGACGATAGTGTCGACTACTTTCTCCAGGGCAACTTTTTCCTTACCCAGCCCTTGGGCCCGTTCTGGCTCATTCCAAACATCGGGACTTTCTAGTTCGCGATTGACTTCTTCTAAGCGTTCTTGCTTGCTATCGAAGTCAAAGATACCCCCTGAGCGCATTGGAGCGCTCCCGGACATCCGCCAAGGCGTTTTTTACCGGATTGATTTCAAACATAAATCAGCTATCAAATCTTGCTTACAAAGGAGGCGGATTTTAGCGGATTACGCAAAGGAATGACAGGCCCAGCGGCCTGACAAAAGTTGGAATATTGGCAGGCCAGCAGCCTGCCATCCACAGAATCACAGGTTGTCAGACCAGCTCAGTATGCTCGTGCAGGACATTGAAAATATCTCTGAAACTATTGGCTTTAAGGCTGATATCCAGCGGTATGTGCAAGGCCCTGGCAATATCACTGGACGAGATCAGGCCGCGTAAATGCCCCAGTTCATCCACCAACAATATATGCTGCTCACCCAAACTACGCAGCGTATTGACCAGATCGCCGATAGTGGCATTTTTCAGTTGCGCATAGCTGATACCTTGCAACTCCCGGCGTGGCACCATCACATCTTCCACCGTCAGCTCATTTCTGTCCTGCTGCCGCTGATTGGCGATCATCAGTATTTTACGACTGCTTAAGTCAGCAAAGCTGACGATACCGAGAAACTGCTCATCGGCGTCCACTACCAACTTGGCCTTAACATGGCCCTTTTTCATCATAAACAGCGCCTGGTCAACAGATACGTCCTTATCTATCAGTTGGGGACTACGGCGGGTAAAATCTGTTACTACTTTAACGGCAGCACTATCAAGGTTTAACGGCTCAACGCTTTCGGTAGAGCAAAACTGGGTAACCTGGCCTAAAGCCTGAGTTTTCAATATTTTATCTGTCATTTTGGATTCTCCAACAAACTGAACGTCGCCCGCTCGCTAAGAAACCGAGGTTTAAGTATAGGCGATACGGGGTAAATTTTTTATGGTTCAGCTTGCCAGAGGTGGGGCCCGCGGCTGTGGCAGCCCAATACTGGCGTTGTATATGGCTTGGGGGGATGCAGGAACGAATAAGTAGGACTGGGTTAGAGCGCTGACGTTCGATACTGAGCCGACCAGACTGGAGTCGTCTCTGTCCAGATCCGTTTGCAACAGCTGTGCGTCAGCATATTGCGTGACAGTGAGCACAGAAGAGTCGCCGACGGAACGGGTAACACTTGCACTGTTACCCAGCCAACAAACCAGCAAACACAACGCCGTTGTAAAAAGACTAAAGTAACGAGGCCGGTATACAGCTTGACGCACGTGGCGGTACCGAAGAATGCTCATAACTTCAATATGGAGCAACTGGCTAAAAACTCAATAGCTCTCGGTTAAATTGTATAAAATTTGAGTTTACAGCCAGCCTTTGCGCCTGAACCACACAATCTGCAATCCACAAACCAACACCAACAGGGCAATAAACACTCCAAAGCCCAATGGGTTCTCGGCACCAGGAATGCCCCCGACATTAATGCCAAGCAACCCGGTCAGAAAACCCAAGGGTAAGAAGAACGCGGCCACAATAGACAACACATACATGCGACTGTTCATCTGCTCGGCCAGATGATTACCTATTTCTTCCTGAGTAACGGCAGCCCTTTCACGCACCGCATCCAGGTCTTCCACATGGCGCATTAAGCTGTCCAGGGTTTCCTGAAAACTTAATCGTACATCGCGGCTAAACCAATCGATACGGTCAGACAACAACTGAGAGATGGCTTCACGTTGCGGCGCCAAATAGCGCCTTAGAGAGATAATCTGCCGCCGCACCCGACCAAGTTCGGCGCGCATCTGGGCATTTTGCTGCTCCAGTGCCTGCTCTTCGAATTCAGCCACCTGATCTTCGAAATAATCCACCGTATCAGACATTCTCGCCACCAGTCTGGACAATAAACTGGCCAGTACTTCATCGGTGCGAGCCGGGCCCTGCCCGGCTTTTAATTCATTGGCAACATCGGTGACAGAGAGCAAACGACGTTTTCTGGTGCTGATGATGCGCCCTGGCTCAACCCACAGCCGTATCGATACCATATCGTCGGGATCGGCACCGGGGTTTAAGTTGACGCCACGCAAGGCCAGCAACAAACCGTTGTCGATACGAATGGCTCTGGGACGCGTTTCACCGGTAAGTAATGCATCGGTGACCACGGGATTAAGGTCAGCCCCCTGCTCCAGCCACTCAATACTTTGCGGCTGGCTGTAATCCAGATGCACCCACAACACCCCGTCCTGCGGCTGCCAGTTTTTCACTCCTTGCCAATCCAATACCGACGCACCGCCTTTGCCATCCAGCAGCAGTGCGTGAATCAAGGCCTCATCTTGCATAAACGGCTCCTTAACGGCTTAGCTTATTCAGGGTGTCCACCAGCTCTACAGCCAATTTGCTGATAGCCTGTTGCTGCTCAGCGTCTTTTAACTGCCCCTGTTCGGTGAATGCAGAGCCCGCCTGGCCAATGGCTCGCTGCCCCGGCAGCACCATCACGCCAATGTTTTGTAACAGCATTCTTAAAAATACCAGGCCGCGTAAGCCCCCCAACGCACCTGGCGCACAAGACATAATGGCCGCCGTTTTACCTCGATAGGCCACAAGCGGCGCCTCACCAGGTTCAGTGGCTCTGGACGCCCAATCAATGGCATTTTTAAGTAGCGGGCTAAAAGCACTGTTGTATTCAGGTGACGCAATCAGCAGCCCGTCATGCTCAATTAACAGTTGCTTAAAGGCCACCGCAGATTCGGGCAGCCCCTGCTCATCCTGTAAATCCTGGTTATAGATTGGCATAGGATAATCGCCAAGATTAATCAGCGAGACCTCGGCACCGGCCTGCCTGGCGGCATCAGCGGCAATGCTTACCAGCCTCTGATTAAATGAATCCTTACGGCTGCTGCCGGAAAAAGCCAGAATACGTGGCATAGTGTGCATCTCAATTTGCGTTAAGGAACTGTCAGCTTAACCTTGCTGGTTACAATTACCAACCGGTCAGATGCAAGACACAGTACAATCCAGAACTGGCTCAGAAAAAAGCCAGTGGTTGATAGGGCAGCATAATGAGGCGTGGGGCTATTCGTCGCCTTTGCTCATACCGTACTTGCGCATTTTTTCAACTAATGTGGTACGGCGCATACCCAACACTTCGGCGGCCCGGGCCACCACCCATTCCTGCTGTTCCAGTGCCTGGGTAATTAAACTAACCTCCAGCTCAGCCAGGTATTCTTTCAGGTTTAATCCCTGTTCTGGCAGAGCTTGGGACTGCCCGCCGGCTTCCAGGTCTTCTGCTTGACTGAAGCCGGTATCATCGGGTTCGTCATCTTCTTCGGTAAAATCACCAAACAAGGCATTAATGGCTTCGCGTTCCAGCAATTCTTCCGGATACTCAGGCTGATAATCATCGGCCTGATGGTGCTGGTATTTATGCGGTAAATCACTGACATCCACCACCTTATCCGGGTAAAGGATCAGCAGGCGTTCCACCAGATTCGACAATTCACGAACGTTACCGGCCCAGTGATGCTCCATCAGGGATTTCAACGCACCTTCGGTAAACTTGATGCTGCGCCCGGATTCACTCAGGGCACGGGACACCAGTTCCTGCAACAACAGCGGAATATCTTCTTTACGCTCACGCAATGGCGGGCTTTCGATAGGAAACACATTTAACCGGTAGTACAAATCTTCACGGAATTTGCCGTCGGTGATCATATTTTCCAGATCGCGGTGTGTGGCAGCAATCACCCGCACATCACATTGAATGGGCTTAGTGCCACCAACTCGCTCGTAACTGCGTTCCTGCAGCACCCGCAGCAGCTTAACCTGCATTTGCAGCGGCATATCGCCAATTTCATCCAGAAATAACGTGCCACCTTCGGCCAGTTCAAACCGGCCTTTTCTTGAATTCACCGCGCCAGTGAATGCCCCTTTTTCATGCCCGAACAGCTCACTTTCCAGCAGTTCACCAGGAATGGCACCACAATTGACCGGAATAAACGGCCCTTCGCGACGATTAGACAAGTAATGTACATTGCGCGCCACCACCTCTTTACCGGTGCCAGACTCCCCCAGTACCAGCACATTGGCATCGGTTGGTGCCACCTGCTCAATCATATGGCGCACCAACTGCACGCCGCTGCTTTTACCTATCAGGCTGCGAAACAGTTTTGTTTTGTTTTGTACCGCGCCACCCTGGCTGGGACGGCGTTGCAGGTATTCCTGACAGCGATGTAACATCTGGGTCAGTTGGGGATAGGTTACCGGCTCTGGTAATACGCCCACCAGGTTGCCCTGATGTTCCATACCATCGGCCCCCACCATAATAAAAGGCTGAGCCGGATGCAGTTGTAACAGTTTATCGTTAAGTTCGCCGCTATCGGCATCCAGCAACACACAGGCATAGGGGCCCTGCTTAGCCAGATAGTCAAAGGCCTGGTCAGGCGCAACGCAATCGCAGTGTTCGCCCATAAAGGTGAGTACCGTCTGAAGACTTATCCGGCGAGCCTCCAGCCCACTGATAATCAGAATTTTACTCATACCTTAGCGACCTCAAAGTTGCGGACAACCCACGCGTGACATTAAACCTGACTGAAATGGCATTCAGCCCTCGATAAAGAAACGGATAACTGATTGATATCTTTGTATCCGACATTCTACCCTTGGATTTTAACCATTACCCGGTCAATCGCAACCTGAGAGATTCAGGTTTGTGATCAAGCGCTTAAGAACCGCACAAAAAATCGTCTGGAACGATTTTTGACGCCAGTCGTTTAATGGCGGCCCGTAGGGCTGTTACCAGGGACGGTAACAGCAAAAAATCGCCAGGAGCGATTTTTGACATCAGCAGTTTAATGATGGCCCGAAGGGCAACCGACAAGGATGTTGGTTGCAAAATTTCATCTGGAATGAAATTTGACGCCAGCAGTTTAATGGCGGCCCGAAGGGCAACCGACAAGGATGTTGGTTGCAAAAAATCATCTGGAATGAAATTTGACGCCAGCAGTCTAATGGCGGCCCGAAGGGTCTTACACAAGGACGTGTAAGACAAAATTTCATCTGAAACGACGCCCCCCAATCCCAAAACCACCAACAGATTCGACAAATCCCCGTTGTATCGGTCAAAATACCCCAAATAGCCAAGGCCAAGCCTGTTCAGGAAGTGTTCCATTGAATTACCTAGATATTGCCAAAGACGTTTTTGACATCGAAGCCCAGGCTATCAGCCAACTGTCAGACAAACTGGATAGTCAATTCAGCCTGGCGGTAGAAAGCATACTCAGCACGAAAGGGCGGGTGGTGGTCTGCGGCATGGGCAAATCTGGGCAGATTGGCAGAAAAATAGCCGCAACGCTCGCCAGTACCGGCACCCCCAGTTTTTTTATGCATCCGGGCGAAGCCTACCATGGCGATTTGGGAATGATTGCCAAGGAAGATATTTTTGTCGCTATTTCCAATTCCGGTGAAACAGAAGAAGTGGTCAAACTGCTGTCGTTTTTAAAAGAAAATGGTAACTTTCTGATTGGTATGACCGGGGACACCACATCCAGTCTGGGCCGGGCCGCCAATGCCATATTAAATGTCGGGGTAGAAAAAGAAGCCTGTCCATTACAACTGGCCCCCACCGCCTCCACCACAGCCACCCTGGCCATGGGCGATGCCCTGGCGGTGACGTTGATGAAAGCTCGGGATTTTAAGCCCGAAGAATTTGCCCGCTTTCATCCCGGCGGCAGTCTGGGCCGACGCCTGCTGGCGCGCGTGCAGGATGAAATGATTAAAGATCATCTGCCGTTAGTTAAAACCAGCGCCAGCTTTGCCGACATCGTCGATGCCATTAGCGGTGGTCAGCAAGGCATAGCTATTGTCGAGGCAGACAAGGGCTATGGCATTATCACAGACGGTGATATTCGCCGCGGTTTTACCCGGTATAAAAAAGACGTGTTCGATTTAACTGCCGCACAGATGATGACGCTCAATCCCAAGAGCATCGATATTAATGCTAAGATGGCCGAAGCTTTTGCTCTGATGGAAAAAAACCGCATTACCTCTTTGCTGGTGTTGGACAACGGCAAACTGGCCGGCATTGTGAAGAAATAGGAAAACAAACAATAACGCCGCAACAAGTGCGGCGTTATCATATTTCAAAATGCAAAGTTTAACCAAGCAGCGCCAGCACCTGCCCTTTCTGCTGGTTAGCCTGGGCCTGTACGGCAATGGATGCCTGCCCCAATATATCATTGGCCGCTTTGTCCGCTGAGCCCTGTGCATAATCCAGATCCTGCAAACGGCTTCTGGCCGCCTGTACATTCACTTCGGTATTAGCCAGATTACGTGCGGCACTTTCAAACTGATTCTGGGTGGCCCCCAGGTCAGCCCGGGCAGAACCAACATACTCTACGGCACTGTCGGCAACTTCTAAGGCATCAGAGGCACCTTTGGCGGTGCTGATATCAATATTCAGCACATCACTCAAACCACCGGCAATATCTTTGGTGCCAACACTGATGGACTGCCCTGAATTGGCACCCACCAGAAAATCTACATTGCCTTCACCAGAAAGCAGCGGCTTGCCGGCAAATTCGGTCTGGTCGATGGTCTGCTTAATATTGTCTTGTAATTGCGACACTTCTTTTTGCAGTGCCTTACGGTCCGCATCGGTCAAAATGCCACTACCGGCCTGCACAGACAGTTCGCGAATACGGTTAACATCATTGCTAATGCCAGACAACCCGCCTTCAGCCACCTGGGCCAAGGACACACCGTCATAGGCATTGTTATAGGCCTGACGCACACCGGATGTTTGCGACGTCAAACGATCAATAATCTGCTGGGCCGCCGCATCATCAGCCGCACTGTTCACCCGCTTACCGGAAGCCAGCTTTTCAAACAGCGAATTCTGCTTCTGCTGCACTTGTTGCAGTAAAGACGCATTGGATTTGGTACTGTTAATCTCTAACATAAGCCCCCCTCAAACCTCAGCCCTAAGAATAGCAGAGGGTTGGCTGGAAAGTAAGCAATGCGCTGTCGCAATAGTATGGAGAGTTATACTTTGTTATACATTGTATATGCTGAAGTCATTCATCTTATAAAAATCAAGTCCAAAACGAGCTCCCAAATAACCTTCAATTTGTACTACATACTATGCTGGTTGAGCATGTAGCTTACATGAATTTTATAACAATCATTTAGATGGGTAGATAGAATTACTGCCTCCTTACAGAAGACAATGCAGATTCGCTTACTTTTGCAAGATCATTATTGAGAGGCCTTGGATGATGACGCCAGTAGCCACTTTCATCTTGTCCTCTACAAATAATGGACTCAATTTCTTCGGCCCATTTTTCATCAATACTTCTAACATCTGGGCTACAATATCTAAAAACTATAGCACAACGTCTTCTCGAGCTTAAATTGGCTGGGGAGCCATGTACTAACATATCTGCATGAATCGAGCACTCTCCCGCCTTCAAGCTGTTTATTTGAGGTAAATTAGTCTCTAACAAGTTGATATCTATTTCATTACTTGAAAACTCAGAATCGATTTTCACTGGGCCTTTTTTATGACTTCCGGGGATCCACTGCATTGCACCATTTTCTACATCAGCATCATCTAGAGCTAACCATACATTCACAGTTCGTGCAGGTGTCAAATTCCATATAACAGCATCTTGATGCCACGGAATAACTTTCGACGAATGAGCGTTTTTACACACAACAGCTGAAGCCCAGCATATAATATCTTCGCCTAATATATCCTCCACACAGTCTAAAATTCGGCTATTTGTAGCTATATCCCACACACCTTGCAACTTGGAGTGATAACAATTGAGTCCATATCTACCTATTTTAGCTGACGCACTCAATAAACTTTCAATATAAGAATTTATTTCCTCCATCTCAATTTCATCATATATTCTAATAGGCTTCACATACCCTTTATCATTGTAAAACTTTATTTGATCTTCAGTTAAAACAGCCCCCTTCTTAATAGTCACATTTTTAAAAGTCAAATCAAGCTGAGATTTAAACATACCCCCCCCTTGGAATGGAAACTAATTAATAACGATTAATCCTTGACCGGTAGGAAGACTGAGAATATTAAATCCATACTCTGTCGACAACTTATCCATTTCTCTTTTCTGCATCTCATGCCCAGGAAAACCATAATCATCAAGCAGCACAATAGCACCCGGTGAAAGTAAATTCCAAAAATACCTTAACGCCTCAACTTCAGGCTTCGCACAATTCATGTCAATGTGTAGAAATGCGACTCTCCCAGCTTTTATCTGCGAAAGTGAGTCGGGCACGCTTCCAATAATAAAAGCAACATTTCTCCATTGAGAAAAGTTTTCTTTTACACTTTCAACATTGGACACATAAGCTCCTTTCAATTTAGCTTTATCACTTGATTCAGCGGCACCTGAAGTTCTTTCTTCGTCTAAAAGTAAATTTTCGTCTAAGCCCGAAAATGTGTCACAGAGATAAAATTTTCTGTCATGTATATCCCAATCTAAATACTCCATCAATACTGAACTAAAAAATCCGTAGTTCACTCCGCATTCGACGAAGTCCCCCTTTGTGGCGAGAGCTTGCTTTGCTGCCCAAATCAGGGTATGCGCACGCCAGTCGACAAAGTACTCTATATGTTTTGAACTATTTCTATGATGAAGCGCTTTTAACCCTCTTGCATAGGCGGCCTGAAAGAGAGCATCATGCATGAAGTCATGATTTGCGACTGTTTTTAAGTTATCTTGATTGTAGACCGAGTTAATCTTGCTAATATCAACGCTGGTATTGATAGTGAATTCAAATATCTCTTCATCCTTACATATATTTTCTATCAACAGCTGCTGTCTAATATCAGGAAACCATTCGCTTGCAATTAAAACAATGTCAAAACTAATATGCTTACCTATGTCCGCTGGAGCTATGATATCCAGAGAGAAAAATTTGTCTCCCCATTTTTCTGAGTTGTTATCGGAAAATCCCACGATGTTGTACCTTCCGCTACTGGTTAGGGTTTTATATGCCTCTTGACCAGCACGACCTGTACCAAATATTAATACATCCATCTTTATTACTCACATAGACTCAGAAAAGGATAGCTGCTATCACGCTCGGAAATCACTTGGGGGGCTGCAGGCCAAGGGATCTTATCGAGAACAGGGTCATTCCAACTGATACCTCTAGCATGCTCAGGGGAGTAGGTCCCCTCAAATATTTTGTATTCTATAATAGTATTATCGACCAAAGTCATAAAACCATGAGCAACACCTTTTGGGACATATAAACAGAGATCGTCAAACTCTGATAACTCAACCCAGTAACTCTGCAAGTAGCTTTTACTCAATGGTCTCAAATCAATTATCACATCAAAAAGCTTACCTTTAATACAGCTTACAAGCTTAACTTCTTCGTGAGGAGCAGATTGTAAATGCATACCTCGCAACGTGAATTGGTGTGTATTAAAAGACTCGCTTATTTGAAGAGGCAGTGCGGAAAAACCATGCTCTTTCATCCACAATGCACAATAGTTTCGTCGGAAATAACCCCTACCATCACAATGCCGCTCTAAATTTATCAACGCTGCTCCATCGATTTTCAGATACTGCACATTCATACTGTTCTGGCACAGAAATAGAAGTAATTAGGATTGAGGATTTGGCTCTCCACGGCATACTTGTCAAACGCAGCTAGCAATTCCGCAATTTGATGCTCCTTATGTAAATCACCTCTGATGCCACCTAAGACCCTATAAATGAAAGAACTGGAGGGCTTGTATTCCAACAACCGAAAGTGCTTTTGCACACAAGACAATATTGCTTCTCCCGTAAAAGTATTGTCATGGGGCGACTGGCCTGCTTCTGATTTGTCCCTTTCTTCAACATATTCTTCCTTAATATCACTCGCTAACTGTGGCCATGCAGATTCGCTGGTGTCAGATAAAACATCACCAATTTTCTCATACCAGTGACCTGTAGCAGCCAGCAAACAACGTATGACGCCAACAACTGCAGCATCTTTGTCTTGCCATTTTTCATGGCAGGGCTCATGACCGAGAATAATACCATTTGGACTTAACAGCTTTTTGGCCTTGTTCAAGGCCAAATTTATATCTTCCAAGTGGTGTAACACGCCGGAAAATAGGATGACATCAAACTGTTTATCTTCCTCACTTAGGTCTTCAATTGAACAAACATCGTAGTTAAGTGAACCAAAATGCTCCACATAAGGATTTTCTTCCGCAACGCGTTCAGCTTCTGCTATTGCTGTTGCAGCAATATCAATTCCAGTAACCTCATGCCCTTCCCTGGCAAGTTCTAGAGCGAAATATCCAGGACCGCAACCGACATCAAGAATCCGCTTTTTACTGCCAGCAAAGGCGGTAATCATCCGCGAATAATTGCGGTACATCTCGCCAACATATAAATCCATAAACTTAGGGTCGCGCCAAAAACTTTTATAGAAATATTCACAGCGCTGTGCACGCCTGAGATCAGGAACAAATCCGGCTTTGGTTCGTTCAGATATTCGCTCATTGAAAGCTTCTGCTTCAGCTTGAAGGTCATGATGATATTCAGTCATACGTATCCTAGAGTAGGGTGAGTTCTGGAACAGCCACGAGGAACTTTGCCCCCCAATCTCTGCAATAAGCAAGTTGCTCCGTAATCTCTTGTTTCAAGTTCCACGGCAGAATCAGAATAAAGGCGGGTTTATGCTCTGCCAGTGCCTCTGGTGGCAAAATTGGAATATGGCTGCCAGGTAGAAATTTACCTTGTTTCAATGGATTAAGGTCTACGACAAAATCGATGTCATCCTTGCTCAACCCACAATAATTGAGCAATGTATTTCCTTTTGCTGCCGCACCATAAGCTGCCAGGCTATGACCAGACCTTTTAGCCTCAACAATAAATTGCACCAGTTGAGACTGTATTTTCTTGATTGTATGGTGAAAATGGACATAAGCATTGGCATCCATCAAACCATAAGTGCGCTCGGCTTCTTTTGTTTCTAAGACGGCGTTAGAGACCACCCTATCACGCTTAATTTTACTGGCATGGACTCGCAAAGACCCGCCATGTGTGCTCAGCGCCTCCACATGATGGACACGTAATCCAAATCGATGGAAAAGAGTATCTACTGTGGTCAACGACAGATAAGAATAGTGCTCGTGGTAGATTGTGTCGAATTGGTTATGCTGTAACAGGCTGAGTAGGTGCGGGAACTCAATGTTCAACAATCCATCGTCAGACAACATTAAGGACATTCCTGCAATAAGGTCACAAATATCGGGCACATGCGCCAACACATTATTAGCAACCATCAGATCGGCCTTACCATATTTGTTGAGCAATTGCTTAGCCGACGTCTCTCCAAAGAAAATGCACTCTGTGCGGATCCCCTTAGAATTAGCCAACTCAGCAATATTGCTCGCAGGTTCAATCCCCACAACAGGAATGTCCCTCTCTACAAAATTACCTAACAGATATCCGTCATTACTAGCAATTTCTACTACTAAACTGTCTTTTCCCAATCCAAGACTTTCAACTGCAGCTAACGAATATTGCTTAGCATGTTGAAGCCAACTAGAGGAATAAGATGACAAGTAGTCATATTGAGAGAAGATAATCTTTGGATCTACGGCAGTGGTCACCTGTGCAAGATAGCACTCACCACACACCTTAACTTCCAAGGGATAGGCAGATTCCTTATCCAATCTGTCTTCTTGGAGATATGAGTTGGCCAAAGGCGTTACTCCAAGATTTGCCATCATATAAGCCAGTTCTCCTCCACAAGCTCGGCACTGGCTCATACAGCCGGGCTCCTATTCCAGTACAAGCAACTGTCAAGATGTTTGGCTTCTATTAGCCCTTTGAGAATATGTAAGCGTTTATAGTCATTCATTTGTGTCCCCCCTCCCTGACTGAGCATGGGCTCGATACAGTCAATTAGTTGCGAAATTGATTGCGTGATACACATCTGAGGTACATCAGCTCCGGCCAATTGCTTGAATCGGTTAAAATCGACTTTGTAAGAACGCTTGTCAGGCGAAGCATCTTTATTGAGCACAATTTGCGTTCGCGGGAGCTGCGAGGCAACACATTCTGCCAATTCAGAAATCCTAAAATTGTTATCGTTACGACCAACATTTACTGCTAAAAAAGGCAGGGCTGAATCAGAATACTTGTAGCATGCCCAAATCAATGCCCTAGACATGTCCTGAGTATCAATCAGAGGACGCCAGGGAGAGCCATCTGAAAGGATCTTTATCTTGTTGCTTGTGAGAGCCGTGTACACAAAATCATTCAACACCAAATCAAGACGTAAGCGTGAACTGGCGCCGCAAGCAGTGGCAAACCTGAGACAAACAACTTGAAAATCGGGACTGGCTAATGAGGAGAGATACTTCTCCATCAACACCTTGCTTTTCGCATAGGTTGTAACAGGCACAAGAGGCGATTCTTCATTGACGAAAGCATTGTCATCAGATGCACCATAAACACTGCAACTGGAAGCAAATACAAAACGCTTTACGCCAGACATCTTCGCCCGCCGGGCTAAATCTTTCGAAGCTTCCAAGTTGATCTGTTTGGTTACATCAGAAAATGTCTCCCCCATAGGATCATTTGAAATGGCAGCGAGATGGATAACAGCATCAAAGCCGCTGAGTACGGAGGCATCTAACTGGCGCACATCTCCGACCATCTGGTAATCTGGTAATATTTGGGGATAGGCTCTTTGTATTGTCGGCCTGCTCTCGAAAAAACCGGTATCCAGCCCCGTGACAGTGCTCGATGGATATTGCTCTTTGAGAATGGCAACTAACGCAGGTCCTATATACCCTTGGTTACCGGTAATGAGAATGTTGTTCATGATATTCATTCTTTAATGCTCATTACGCAACGCCACGAGCCATACGCATCTGCTGCCTTTTGGCTTCGACCTCTTGCATAGTGGCATCATCTTGCTGGCCGCAATGCGCCATCTTCCCATGCTTTTCAATGTAATCACGCGCATACCTGACGCGTCGATTTCTTTCTTCAGCACTGTACTCCTGTTCATGGTATTTCCAGGCCGGTAAGTCAGGATCCAGCTCGATCGCATAAACAGCTATTTCATCAAAGTACTTCACTGCAAACGCCAGAGAATCGTCCAATTCCTGCATTGTTTCCGTAGGCCAGCCGACGATCAGATCCGTCCGTAAAATGGCACGATTATTCTTTTCTCTCATCTTTTCGATAAAGCTGGCAACGTCCGACGTTCTGTCTGTCCTCTTCATCATTTTCAAGAGACGGGAACTCGTTGTTTGAATGGGCAATTGGAAATCAGTGATGCGCTTGGATTGCACTAGCGGTAACAATGTATCAAACATTTTATGAATGCCCTGAGGTTGAAATTGGGCAATATGTACCTCAAACGAATCGTCAACTTTTAAAACGGCATCCAACAACTCCGCAAAATTAGTGCCGTGCTCCATACCATAAAAGGAGGTTTCCATACCCGTTAAAACTACTTTTCTGACATTCAACTTAACCAACCTTTTGATCTGCGCCAGAACGTCTTCATTAGTGCGACTTCTTCTCTCACCTAGGCCAGGTTTATGATGGCAGAAAGAGCAATTAAAGGAACAACCATTAGCAATATTAACAAACTGCTTACTTATATCGTAAACACGATAGTCTTCTTTGGTTCTGAATTCAGAACAATGTGGCACATCTGCATATTTAATTTTTGCATCAGGAATCAAAGAATCGATTTGTTCATCCAGCTTTGCATTGGATATTGTCTTACCTGAATGGACTTTTGCCACTTTCTCAGGATGAGCGTCATTAATGCAGCCCAAAACAACCAATTTTTCG
Organism: Bowmanella denitrificans; assembly: GCF_039522935.1. Lineage (NCBI taxonomy): Bacteria > Pseudomonadati > Pseudomonadota > Gammaproteobacteria > Alteromonadales > Alteromonadaceae > Bowmanella > Bowmanella denitrificans. The sequence goes on from NZ_BAAAEI010000021.1 coordinate 93,370, forward strand.
GCCACCCCTGCTTTTTGCAAGCGGTTAATTCGGTTGAAAGAGTTTTCAGTAAGCAATTTCCAACCATTACATGTAAGACAAATAGGCATATCTGCATCGGCCGGGTCTTTCACAACATCCCAACCATTAACTAAAAACCATTTTTGCACTCTTGCTACCTGAAGTTTTTGCGTTGTACACATGTCGTCTTCAGAAAAATATACGCTGGGCATGGCTATCTCCTGTGTAAAATAGGTCGGCACTACTATTATCAGATAACTCGCCTGATATAAGCCGATGGCCAATAAGTGAGTACCCGATCGCTAATGTTACCTTCATTAAAAGGAATGCCGGGCTCTTCCAGTTTGAAGTTACTATTCTTTTCGGTAAATTCTAAGGCAGCTTCGCACGGATTGTTCCATGACCAGTCGTCGTCAGCTCGCGGGGCTCCTTCTAGATCTCTCATAATGCCATCCATAGCGACGATATAGGAGTCAGGGGACACTAGCTCCGAATAAGCTTCGAGCTCTTTCAGAACATGTTCCTTGGTGTGTCTTGCATCCAAAAAAACTACTACCTTTTCACTTTCTTTTATCTGAGCTTTCACCTGTTCAATGGTTTGCTCCGCCGCTGAATCACCTTCAATCAAGGTGATGGCATCAAACATCCTGTGCTCTTCAATCGCAACACGATTGTGTGGTCTAATTTCAATATCTATTCCTATGACCCGTCCCTTGCCCATAGCTTTTAATATGGAAGCGTAGTAAATCAAAGAACCACCATGAGCAACACCAGTTTCAACAATAACATCTGGTTTTACTTTATAGATAACTTCTTGTATACGAATCATATCATCTGGCAGTTGAATAATAGGGCGACCAAGCCAAGTAAAACTATATACATACTTATTGTCCCAGCCGGTTCTCAACATGGCGGAAGCAATAGCATTGAAGCCTTCATTGCTGTTGACTGTGGCAGAATATTTTTCACTATTGACTTCGTAATTAACCAAACCATTTTTGAAATCAACTTCAATTTTATCCAGTTTCATAAAATACTCTTCACCACTCTAATTAAATCGTTATCTATTGCACGCAAGGATATTATTTCTTTTTAATATTAGTCCCATAATTTCCAAGGCGCTTTGCCGGAAGCCCACAACTCCTCAAGCAAGTTCTTTTCTCTGAGCGTATCCATGGCCTGCCAAAAACCTTTATGCTGATAGGCAAATATCTTTTTTCCTGCAGCGAGGGCTTCCATTGGTTCTCTCTCCCAAACACTGGAGTCATCCTGAATGAAATCTAGAACCTTCTTAGACAATACGAAGAACCCCCCGTTAATCCAACGACCATCATTGACAGGTTTTTCATTAAACATCTCTATTCGGTTGTCACCAGACAGCGTGAGATCTCCCCATCGTGCAGGCGGCATAACAGCAGTCACGGTTGCAAGTCCCGCATTGGAGTGATGGAAATCAATCAACTTGTTTAAATCAACATCGGCAACACCATCGCCATAGGTCAAGCAAAAAGTATCATCCAAATATTGCGCGACTCGCTTTATTCTTCCACCTGTTTGAGTCGTTTCACCAGTATCTACCAAAGTCACTCGCCAGGGTTCAGCATGATTAGAATGCACCTGCATTGAGTTTTGACCCAAATCGAAGGTGACATCAGAGGTGTGCAGGAAATAATTCGCGAAGTACTCTTTGATGACATACCCTTTGTAACCACAGCAGATAATGAAATCATTGATTCCATAGGAAGAATAAATCTTCATGATGTGCCAAAGGATAGGTTTGTTACCTATCTCAATCATAGGTTTTGGCTTTAGGTGCGACTCTTCACTTATCCTTGTTCCCAGCCCACCTGCCAGGATTACTGCTTTCATATTCTGCCCAACCCACTGCTATTACTAAGTATCGACTGATTACATTTTTACTTTAGCCAACTGGCCTCACTGCCTTATTAGGATAATGACTAGGTTACCTTCCTGCATCACTACAATGCCTTTTGTGCCAACACCAGGAACTCGCCCTGAGCCCCGTCCGGCCCCTCCTTTGAGCAGTCGATAACCAATGGATTAACAAAACCGGCTTGGGCTAATATCTTGGTTATTCCTTCTGGTGAGTAGGGTCGCAAGATATTGGAGAATTCGGAACGCTGCCCACAACTGCGCCTAATGAATCTTTTATCCCAGACAATGTCTTTGTTATCATCGAAGGAGAGCGTAGCGAGGCAGTATTCGAAAGGATCACTGGCAGGAAATTCCTCCCATAACCTCAACGCATTATCGGACTGTGCCAACAAGGCTTTAAAATATTCAAAATCCCACAATTCGAACAACACCCGGCCACCTGGGCGAAGTGAGCTATGCACCCAGTCCAGCAAACGATCTTCGGCCTTATCAAATAATGGGGATATCAATTGCAACACTATATCGACGCCAATTACCAAGTCGTACCCAGTTAGTGTGGGAAGATTAAATACATCCTCGTTGAGGTTTGTGACCCGCTGACTACCGATATGCTCTGCAAATTTATTGGCAAACTCGTGACGGCTTCGACTGATTTCAATCCCCAGCCCTTCCTTCAGCAGTCCCTGCTTTTCCAAATTGTACAGTAACTTGCTGTTGCCCGATCCTATTTCGGCCACCTTGCCTTGCCAGTCCGGGTCGTGCGCGCAGTGCTGTCGGATAAATTCGACAAACTTATCACTAGACAGCAACTTATCGCGACAATAGTCGGCAAAACGTTCAGGTGTAAAGTTTTCAAGGGCTTCCACCCCTTCGTAGGCGCTTAAATTAACATGGCGCGAATTGGAAGTTGTCGTATCCATAATCATCACCAAGCTGTTCTGCCGCCGTCCACGGCAACCACGGCCCCGTTTAAATAACTGGAAGCATCACTCAGCATCCATACCAGCGTTCCTTGGTACTCATCCACCCGCGCCATACGGTTCATTGGGATCCTGGAAGACAACCGCTCTATAAAATCCTGAGGCTGACCATTCTCGACCCCTCCCGGACAAATAGCATTGGCTCTCACCCCATTTTCAGCCCAATAGGTGGCTAGGTAGCGGGTAAGGCCTATAAGACCAGTCTTAACCACTGAATAGGTAACAGGCTTGACCGGTCGTTGTTCAATGGGCATATCGGCTTGCGAATACAGCCTCTGGTCTGGTGCAATGAGGCCCAAATCGGAGGCAACATTCACAATGCTTCCCCCCGCAGGATTCTCGGTCATGGCAAAGCCATAATGTTTAGCACATAGGAAAGCTCCGGTCAGCCCGACGGCGATGTCTTGCTGCCATATCTGCGCAGAGAAATATTCCAATCTGGAAAAGCTCTTGTCACTGCCCTGCTCCATTTTCGGATTATTGGCAGCATTGTTGACCAGAGCATCAATCTTGCCGTAACGCTCCAGCAGTGCATGGCAATTTGCGGCTATCTGTATTTCATCGGTGATATCGACACTATATGCGCCCACATCGATGGCAAATTCCTGCGCCAAACGCTGGGCAAACTTCTGTAAAGGTTGTTTCTGGAGGTCCAACAGCACAGGTATGCCCCCATATGCGGCCACTGCACGCGCATGCCGTTGCCCCAACAACCCCATCGCGCCGGTGATGATCACTACGCGATTGTCGAGTCTGAAAAGCCGGTCTAAGTCTGACGCCATTTATCCCACTCCCACAGTCTGACCACCATCCACCACTAGGGTAGACCCCGTGATAAAGGAAGCCAGATCAGAACATAAGAAAACCGCCGGCGCGGCAATCTCCTCTGGTGTAGCAAAACGCCCCATGGGCACGGATGTTTCAATCAGGCGCTGGATACGCTCCGGCTCTTTTTGCAGTTTTTCATCCCAGCTTCCCCCTGGGAAATACACATTGCCAGGTGCGATCACATTCACACGAACCTGCTTTGCCAGCTTTGCCGACATATTTTTGGCCAGGGCCATCAGAGCCGCCTTTGCGGTCGAATAGTCCACCGGTGCGCCAAAGGCCTCTTTGCCAGCGATAGATGACACAAACAACAAGACTCCCTTGCTATGCTGCAGATCTGAAATAAAAGTGCGTGCGGTCTGTAAAGCACTCTCAAAATTGCTTTGCCAAGTCTGTTGCCATTGCTGCGGGGTTGGAATGGGGTCAGCAACACTTCTACCGTCGCCCACATTAGCCACCAGGATATCCACGCCTCCCCAAGTATCCATCAGATATGCCCGGAGCTCGTCTAATTGTTGCGGCTGTGTACAATCACAAGACTGAGCTACTACCCGATGAGCATAGCGCTCTTGTAACAATAGGCGCAGAGCACCCAGATCAGGTTGGTGTCTGGCAACCAGACAAACATGTGCGCCTTCTGCCAAAAAGCGCTCAGCAATAGCGGCTCCGATCCCTCTACTGGCACCGGTCACCACCACTCTTTTACCTTCAAGTCCCAATTCCAAGATTTTGCTACCCTTTTACCATCTGCACACAGATCAAGTCCGCCAGGCCGGCCCCAATCACAAAATCCTGCCATGCACTGTTGATCCGCTCATCGAGCAGAGGCAGCTTAGCGTTGCCGGTCGGCTTACCATCTCTTGCCCACATCAGGGCGTTGGACAGGTCAAAATTATGCCGGAAAGAGACTTTGATATCAGCAAAGCCCGCCTTTTGCGCCAGCCTGACCAAACTAGCCTGGTCGAAATACCAAAGATGGGCTGTGCGGTAGAAGAAAGGCTCGAATGCCGGTATCCCCAATTGCAGCAGAACGTCATTGAGATTGTCAGTTTCCAGAAACATCTTACCGCCAGGCCTTAATAAGTCATAGGCATCGCATAAGAACTGTAAGGGGTCGTCGACATGCTCAATAACACCGAATGACACCAGGGTATCTATCTGCTCTGCAACCTGGCCTTTGGCTATGTGGGCGTCACTAAAAACCTGATGACCACGAGCGCTCAGAGCTTGGTGGTAACCAATAAAAGGCTCAATCGCATAGGTCTGCTTAGCCACACCTTTTATATGGTCCAAAAAGGCACCGCCGCCAGCCCCGAAATCCAGTACCTGCTTGTCACGAAAATGACCAATACCAACATGTTCAAGACGAGGCGGTTGTTCGCCGTCATGCATACGGATGTAGTCCTGATGGACAGCACTGCCATTGTATGCCTGGCGATACTCCTCAGACTGGTAGTAGTCGGGGCTGTTGGGATTGTCGGATAATCTGACCAGACCGCAACCGTCACAGCGAACCACCTGTTGTTCAGCCTGCGTCCATCTGCCAAAGTCCCCATCCCGAATCACCCCTTGGTAGTGCACCGTGGCACTGTTATGCTGGCATAAACAACAATCAAGTTTCCTTTTTGTGGTCATAAGGGTTGAACTACCTCCATCAGTACGCCTTCAGGATCATGGCAATAAGCCACTTTCGCTTTGCCATTCGGGGAAATGGCAGGTGGATTCACACAGGATCCACCCGCTTCGATGATTTTTTGACAGGCCAGCACAATATCAGCAACCGAATAGGCCAGATGGGAACAGCCCAATTGATTGGAAGGGGCTGTTCGGGTGGACGGTGTGTCAGGATGGGAGTGGTACTGTAACAGCTCCAGAAGGTAGCCGTCTTGAGCCTTCAGTTTAACCCATTCCAATCTCACGCCATCAATGCCGGTCACCTGTTCAATAAAGGCACCGGTTTCAACATCTCTGGAAAACTCGACAAAACCCAGAGCACTATAAAAAGCAACGGCTCGGGGCAAATCCGATACCACTATACCAGTGTGGCGCACATCAATAATCATGACATTCTTCCAAAGCCGAGCTAATGCATTCGTCCAACACCGAAATGCCCTCGAGTAGGGCCTCCTGATGAATACTCAGAGGCGGTGCCAACTTGATGGATTCACGACCGGTATGCACCACTAATAATCCATTCTGCATGGCTTTTTCGCTGATCAAATCACAAAGCTTGCTCAAAGGACGTCCAGCTTCATCCTGAAAAATCAGGGCTGCCAATAAACCTTTGCCACAAACCATACGAAGCTGCTGAGGATATTTATCCTTCAATGCATTCAATTGCTCGTGGAACAACTGCCCCAACCGCCGGGAGTTGTCTATCAGGCCGTCTTCCAACATAGCCTGCAGATTCGCCAGCCCTGCAGCACAACACAAAGGGTTGGCCGAGTGAGTGGAACTCATTGAGCCCACATCAGGCAGATCCATAATCTTTGCCGACCCCATTACCAACGCTAAAGGTAAACCTGAGCTCGCTCCTTTGCCCAGGCATAGCAGGTCCGGCTCAACCTCGTAGTGCATATAACCAAACAGTTCCCCCGTGCGGCCGAATCCGGCCTGCATCTCATCGAAGGCCACTAAAATCTGATGCGCTTTGGCAAAGGCCACCAACTCCTGGACAAACTCTTTTGGATAAAATACCGCGCCCCAGCCCTGAAAGGTTTCCAGCATAAAGCCGCAGATATCTTTACCCGCATCCAACTGGTGTTTTTCAAGCAAACTCTCAAGTTGCTGACGGAAAAAGGTTCGGGGGTCTGCCTTCACCTTGTCGTCCCACGGATATGGGAAGGGCAAATGATGAATATTCGGATCCTGATAGCCAATCCACGCCTTAGCGCCATCATTGCCTGTCATCATCTGTGCCCCCAAAGTACGGCCATGAAAGGCACCTTGAAAACAGACAATCCCCCCTCGTTTCTTGCCAGCTTTTTCACCCTGCAAACGCATTAACTTTAACGCCACTTCCGTTGCTTCGGTGCCGGCAGACAGCATAAACGCCTTTTCGAACTGGGCTGGTGTATTAGCGATGAGATAGCGCAAATAATCTAAACGTGGCTTATTGGCGTAGGTATAAGTATGCAATAGAGGCTTATCCAAAACCTCTTGCAGCCCTTGCAAGATACGCCTGTTGCCGTGACCAGCATTAGCGACAAAAATCGTGCTGGTAAAATCGATCCAGGTATTGCCCCAGGCATCATGTACCTGGAAATCTTCGGCCTTGTCCCACAAGATAGGTAGTTGTCCATGCATGGAACGGGATTCCAGGCGATACATCTCCTCCAATAACGGAACACTTTGTGGCACAGGGATGGGCGTGACAATACGACGATAGCGACTCTCAATCTTTTTGACATCTACAGGGACATGGGAAAAACAACCGCCAGCCATTAATAGCACCCCTTAAGTTCGGAAAAATGTTGCTGCAAATAATCGAGTAACTCGCTGCCGTTGACCTCGAGTTGATATCTTATGTAATCCAGTTCCTGCGGCGAATCGACCTCGGTACAGACCGGAGATACAAAACCCATCATACTGTCCCCATGAATAGTAGGATGATTCAGAATATGGGACGCCTTGACCACATCCACGTAGCCGTCGGGAATATAAACCTGGGGGAAATGTTCTTTGGGCAGGTTGTATCTCTCCCTGCCATCATCGTCACCCAGCCCACGAAAACATCCGTCGCTATCGCGGGTGAACCATTTCAACGGCGACTCCGGTGACTTATGTCCCGAACGCAGTGAGGTGGCCTGTTCATTCATTTGGATCTGCTCGATCGCCAGCCCCAATAAGTGACTTTCCCGCAAAGGCGTAGTTGGACGCAAGTGCAGCCAGTATTCTGGGCAGTGTCCCTCGTTGGTTTGTAGCCACTGCATGGCATGCAGCAGAAAGTCGCGGTCCGTCGACGTGTCAGTAGACAGATTTTCAGGGCGCAAGAACGGTACCTCTGCGCCAAATTTCTGCGCGATATCGGCGTAACGACGAGAGTCGGTGGAAATCATGACTCGATCGACTTGCTGGCAGAGCTTAGCTGCTGCAATGCTGTAAGCCATTATAGGAAAACCACCCAAAGGGGCGATATTCTTGTCTGCGACTGACTTGGATCCTGAACGGGCAGGAATAATACAGATCACATTACTCACCATGACTCCTCAAATAGGGTCTCACCCAATCTAGCTGTTGCTTAAAAATGTCCACCCCTTGTTCATCTCGATAAGCTTGCATGATAAACGGACCTTTATAACGATAAGCGGCCAACGCATCAAAAAAGCGTTCAAAATCGGCATCCCCCTGCCCCAGCACTACCGGACCACCATTCAGTACCCGGTCCTTGACATGGATATCGCTGATCCTGTCACCATAATGGCTCAGTTCTACCTTAGGGTCATAACCCAAGGCTGCACTATTGCCGATATCGTAGTTAACGGTCACACGCGCGGAACTGAGCCGGTCCAGTAAGCGGACGAAAGGTTCCGGAGCCAGATCTGTTTCCAGAGACAAGTTGACCCCATAATGTTCGCATTCAGACAACAGCGGCTTAATGGCCTGAACAAAACGTTCCATCTGCTTATCACTCGCCAATGAGGATTGATCGACGCAAGGTATAACGATATCTGAAACCTGTAACTCCTTGGCAGCCACCAACAAGCTTTGCAGTACCATAAGGCTCGCCCCGGATTTATTGCTATTCTCATCATGCAAAGGTTGCTGCATAAAGATATCGGCACAAAAGGTTTTAACCTGAACCCCCGTCTGTAAAGTCAATACCCGAATCTCGTCCCTACCCGGCGCACTCATCAGGGGATTATCCTGTAGATCGTTGAGATCAACGATAAACTCGATACAGTCCAGCCCCAACTGTGCAGCGATGGTAAATTCTTGTTGCCAGTAGCCCAGCGGATGCGCCTGGTAGCGCCCCTGATATTTGGGTAACAGCCGTCCCTGCATGACTCCCAATAGATTTTCTTTGTCCATCTGCGTACCCTCAATCACACCTGATGTGCTCACAGAACGCCATTAAGGCGCTCCAAGGCAATCCAAAAACCTTCCCCATTATTTTTATGCCCCTGCCAGATTTCTGGAATAAAAGGGGCCTGAGGACAACCTTCTCTGAGCACTTCTGCCAACCTGGCAAAATCCAGATCGCCCTCGCCAATCTGCAGTCCTTCACCATTGACGCCTTTGGCATCGCCAAGATGCAGGTGAGCTGTCACCTTGGCCAGTTTGCGGGCAAACTGATAAAAGTCCTGTCCGAAATGGTTACAAGTCAGTCGCGAATGAGACACATCGAAACACATGCGCAATCCCAAACGCTCACACCATTGCAAAGACTCATCGGCGTCCACAAAGAGATTCTGATAGCGCTGCCCGCCAAAATGCCAGGGAAAGGGCGCCATGGTTTGCGGGATCAATTCCACCCCGTCAAGATCCAGGTATTGCAAGCTGTCGGCAAAGGTCTCGTAATAGCGGGTTCTGTCCTGGCCATTCATCGGCGCATCCATGGTAAATCCGCCGATATTTGCAACGATCATAGGACGTGCAGTGCTGGGAAAATAGCTTTTGAGGGCACGAGTGATATCAATAACCCGCTGCGTTTCGGCAATCGAATAACGCCGGTACTGTTCGTCCTGTGAGGCCAAGTCCATCAATCTGCTGTTAGCGAAGAGTTCAGGTGCATGGACGATAAAGTCCATATCGTAGGTACCCGAAAGGTAGTTGCCAATGGGCAGATCCATGTCTGCATAGGAAAGATGAAACTCAAAAAAGTCAGGTTTGACCAAAGCGCGATATTGGTTGAAATCATGGTAGCGCACCGGCACCCCCCAAGGGCGACTGAACCGATATTGGCCTGGCGAAATGGCTATTTCCTTTAAATCCGACGGAAAAAAGAAATCTTCCTCCTGCATGTCACGTTGCAGGGTTTTGCCCACCAATTGCATAAAACACTGGGGTGACAGACCCTGACCGGGGCTGCGTACCATAATATCGGTCTCCGTCAGCACCTGTTCCCTTTTCAGTGACTTGGCGGCCACCAGACTTTTACCCAAGTTTTCCCTGTTGATCATTTCGCCTTGTGACAACTGTCTGTGCTGATTGCTGCCCAAACTTTGTTCTATTTCGCGGATACCGGTAAGTAATGCTTTGAACTCCGAGGGCTCCAGGCTTGCTGCATGATCTGGACCTTCCATGGTTCGGTCCAAGGTAAAATGTCGCTCAATGACTTTAGCACCCAGTGCCACAGCGGCCAGGGATACGGCGATGCCTCGTTCATGCCCTGAGTAACCGACCAGCGGATGCAACGCTCTGAGCGTTTCCATCCAACGCAATTGAATGTCATGCAGAGGTGCCGGATAGGTGCTGTTGCAATGCAACAACACAAAAGCCACACCATGTGCATTAAGAAAATCCACCGTCATGCGCACTTCTTCTTCAGTACTCATGCCCGTGGAAAGGATCAGTGGCTTGCCGGTTTTTACCAACCTGGACAATAAAGGAATATTAGTCAGGTCAGCCGACGCCACTTTATAAGCCGGTACACCAAAGGATTCCAATATCTCCACACTACTTGCATCCCAAGGAGTACACAGATAAAGGATGTGCTTGCTGAGGCAGTAATCTGCCAATTGCCGATGTTCGGCAAGCGATAACTCAAAACGCGAAAGCAGATCTAATATGTACTCAGTGCCCAAGTCATTGCCAGAGCGCTGTAGAGAACTTTTGCGATAAAGTTGATCGAGATGACGCATTTGAAATTTGACACAATCCACTCCCATCTCAACCGCCAGATCCACCAGTTCTTTGGCCCTGGCAAGATCGCCATTGTGGTTGTTGCCAATCTCGGCGATAACAAAGGTGCGGTTGGCACCAATTTCGAATTTACCAATATTTAACTGCATAATCTTTTGCTTACTAATTGTTATCGCGCACGGTCCAGGCTCTCAGCCCGTCCGCCTCGAATCTGAATTGCTGGACTCTATTTCCCTGGGATTCCAACGCATCCATTAACTCTAATCGCCGAAACGCCGGAACGTAAAATAAGAAAAAGCCACCACCACCAGCACCGAGCAATTTTCCACCCAACGCACCCTGGGCTTTTGCTTCGTCATAGACACGATCCAGGTAACTGTTTGAGATTCTATTGCTGAACTGACGTTTTAACTGCCAGGCTGTATCGAGATCCCGACCAAAGCAGTCCAAGCGTCCCCGTAGCAAGTTGTTGCGCATACAGTAGGTCAACTCAACATTTTGCTTTACCTTGTCATTGACATGCTCATTCTGCATTTGGCGGCGCTGATCTTCATGCACTTCACCAGAATCGTGCTCCAGGTTGGAGTCACACAACAGCAGGTTTTCTTCCAGTTCACACAACACGTCAGGGTGAATTCGCAACGGGTGAACGATGTTCTGCTCCATCTTGAATTCCATAAAATTGAACCCTCCAAACACGCTGGCGTATTGATCCTGCCAACCGCCAGCAACGCCCAGATAGAGGCGTTCGGCCTGGTAGGCCAACTCCGCCAGTTCATGCAAATCCCAACGATCCTGACGAAACTGGTTGAAACAGCCAAGCACGGCAGCCGACAATACAGCCGAGCCTCCCAACCCAGATTTCATTCGATAATCAGAATAAAGATACAATTCGAAACCGAATTCAGGCTGGATGACCTTGAGCAAAGCGGCAATTAACCTAAAGTTGCCATTAATGTTTTTAGCTTCTTCAATATTGTTGAAGCAAACCGATTGCCTGAGATCCCGGGAATGAATAAAGACCTTCGAATCGCCCCGTAATCGCAATGTTGCATGGCTGTATATGCCTATGGTGCTGTTGATCACTGCGCCCATCGATTTGGCAAAGAAGTGGGTCAGGTCAGAGCCGCCCCCGCCAAAACTGATCCGCACCGGTGCCCTGGCCCTGGCATACACGGGTGACTCGTCACGTAGTGGCACGCTGTCTCTGGATACCAGACCAATCAAATGTTTGGCGCTATCCAGAATAGGGATGATCTTGATGCAGTGATCCAGCTGTTTGAGCAGAAACTCTCTGTTCGCATTATCATCTGCCCAGACGAAGTTAGTGTTTGCGCTCTCCCTGACCTGACAATCCAGGGTTTTGCCCTGCAACAAACTTCTTCGGATATCGCCGTCTGTGGCGATACCAATTACCGCATTGGTAATGTCAGTGACAAAAATAACACCATAGTTGTTCAGGTCGATCTGCTTCAACGCATTGCGGATGGTGGCGTTTTCACGAATTTGGAATAATGCTAAGTTCACAATTTACAAAGCCTTTCTAGTGCAATCCAATTGCAAAAACGCAGATAATCTTGAGGAACGCCGATATCAATAAAGTCGCCGTCCAACTTCACACAGGACAGCTCCCCCCGAGCAGCCAACTGCGGTAAAACATCATGCTCAATGGAGAATTGACCGTCGCCCTTACCCAGGAATGTCTCCGTTTTCAATCGGTAGATTCCGGCATTTATCCAGCCCGACACTTGCCCCCCCTGTTTTTCCCTAAATGCGGTGACTCGCTCTCCGATGAGGGCCAGGGTACCAAAGCGGCTTGCATCCTGTATGTTGACGCCACCAATATAGTTGCGATCATCTTGTGGAAATTGGTCAAACCCTCGGTCCAACCAGGTATCAGCGTTGGTAATTAGCACATCCCCGTTCAATTTCAGTAAACGGATGGCATTCGCAACAGCGCCCCCTGTGCCAAGCAGTTTGGGCTCACGCACACAGGTAACAGAACAATGACTCAGCAGCTCAGTCATCGCGGCTGATGCGATATATTGTTCAAAAATAGCGGCTTTATGATGCAGTAAAAAAATAAAAGAACGCACACCTTGTGCAATCCAGTTCTCGATAAGATAGGTCATAAATGGCTTGCCACAGACTGGTGCCAGGGGTTTTGGTACCTCATTGACCATCGATTGCAATCTGGTACCCAAGCCACCCGCTAATACCAGCAGGGGAGGCAATTGCTTTGATAAGTTATCTAACGACATGACACCCTATCACGAAAAATTTCAAAAAAATCATGCCTAAATCCAAGCAGGTCATTTAAGCTTTTGTCTAACCGCTATGCACGACACCTTGTTATCGGCTGCACGCCCAAACTCCTGAGCCATCCGGTATGACAAATCGAACGTGAGAACACAGTCGCGAACACTATTTGACGAAGCGACGCTCAATACAGCGTATAAACATTAACACGGGCACCAAAACACGTCGCTAGCTGTGCTTGAATTTCGGCAATATGCTGTTTTGACGAAATGATGACATTGGCAGAGTAAGCAAGTAAACGATCTGGTTGAATACAAGGCTTTTCAAGTAAGTTTGTACCCCAAATTTTAGAATTGTTATCTGCGATAGCAACAAGTCTTTCATCAAGCGCACCGATTTCATGCAAAGCCTTAGTATGCTCCCCAGCCCCAAACAGTACATAGTTATCCATTGTCTCAACCAAGATTTTAAAACGACGTTTCATGTCCTCTCGCCACCCCCGACCATATAGACTTTCCAATGGATCACAATTTTGAATCATCCAAGCATACACAGCCTCTGAATGGGAGGTGATAAGTTGATGGCAATCATGAAATGCCAAAATGATGGACTGACTGAATGGTTGCTCGGCCAACAATGTCTCAAGGTCGCCGAAGGCCATATTGGGGGTTTTAGGCACCAACCCGGCACCAAACTTAATAAAATCCCTTAATCGCTCTTTGGTAAGAGACTTCCAATCGAAGGCCGGGTCTCGATATGTTTCCAGGGCAACGACAAAGTCGGCAAGTATCCCAAGATAATCCTTATCCAAATTTTCAACAGCCTCTTCGTAATCTACTGTCACTACATCAAACTTGGGCATGTTTTCGCGTAACATCCAAGGTTCTGACAATACCTTATGCTTGCCAAAGGATACTAATGCAAAACTGTGGCAAAACTCCCCCATTGCCGGTTTGTATTGGTAGTAGCTACTGTGCGGCATCAGGTAGGGATTAAATTCCTTATAAAACTCGCGCCAGACACAGCTTCTTTGTAAGGCATAAAAGTTATGCATGTAATTCCCAAAGTGTGTCTTCAGACGAAGCGCAGGATCCTCATCCACCAGTGAAAATTCCCTGGCATATCTGCCAACTTCAAAGAACTGCACACTGGACTTTGAGAAATATTGCTGGAATACGAAGCAGCTACCTTGCACCGAATTGAAATCCGGGTTTTGTTCTAAAAAGGATGCGCCTTGTTCCAGGGTAGGCAGAAACACAAAGTCATCGTCGGCCGAAGGCAACACGTATTTCGTATCCACATGATTGGCCAGAAACGTCAGACGTTGATAAACGTTTAACTCGGGGAGATGGAAATACCGGACGTTGTCCGGCAGTGGGCCATCGTAGTTGCTGCTACTGCCGTCGGCGATCAGTGTTTTTAGACCGGTTTCTGACAGAAATGCGAGTTTTCTCTTTAAAAAACAGTGGCGCTCATAGGTGAATATCACCACTGTAATATCGTTAAGTAATGTCGAGCCGCTACTGTTCATAATCTGCCATTTTGCAGTAGAGCCGGGCATTTATGACATGCTCTGCAAGGCCACAATGCCGTGCAAACTGCCCCTCAAGGAAATTGGCTGTCTGCAGGTAGACACCCGGTTTAAACTGCTGGTCGTATGCATAGGTCATTTCAACCGGTGTTATCTCCACCGAGCCCAGCAGCTGTACTTGCAATTGCTCCATAGGACGGAAAATCAATCGACGTTTCTGTGTCAGTAACTCCAGACTCCAACGTCCAGGAGCTTGCCAATTGCCATGATAACTAAACAACGCTCCCTTTTGTGTCAAACCTGCCCCGGCAAAATTAGCACTGCGATGATGCCAGTCTACAGCGCCTGCAGTGAAGCTGGACCAAGAGGTTGGACGGCCGCCAAAATAGAAGGCCAAGTCCACTACATGACTTGTATTGGCCAAAAACCAATTGTGCTTAACCTTATTGTCGAAGGGATGATCGGCGATCAAGTGGGACCATTCGGTCAGCTCATATACCAAAGACTTGATACCACCGTCCTCGTTAAGCAGCTTCTCTGCATAAAGTACCGATTCATAAAATCGACGATTGTAGGCCACAAAGACTTGAGCACAGTGACCGGCCGCCGCATGCTCCAGCCCTTCAATGGTAGCCAGGTCAACCCCGGCAGGCTTTTCCACCAACAGTTGTTTCACCCCATAAGCGATTAACGCCAGAGTACAATCAGCCAAAACCTCAATACCTGTGGCGACGATCACCTTTTCGGGCATTTCTGGTTGTTTAGCCAGAAATGCCTTCAGGCCTCCGCTATAAATAGGAGCCTGAATCTGTTTGGCGAATGCCCGAGCCGAACGTTCACTTCTTGTAATGCAAATAAACGACCGCCCCAGCGCATTCAATACACGGCCGTACTCCACGGCCATCGGGCCTGCACCAATCAACCAGAGCATTTTTTCCACCTAATCATGTGATTGGACAACCATGGCTGGTGTCCACTCCTTGCGCAGCCAAGAATGTCTGGAACATTGAGAGTATCCGCTCATGTAACACGCCAGATTGTCGAAAAGTAGGCAGCAAACATTGCCCGCTAGTTACAATGCTCTTGGCATGATGCTGAGTCACCTGGCTTTGCAGCGGTATGTGAAAAATCTCATGTCGTTCTTCACCACTCACTTTGTCCGTGAAGTGAATCCGCTCTTCAATTTCATTTATCCGGAACACCTTAACTTCATTAGCAATACACACTTCGATACGTTCAATATCATCTTGGTGCACACATTCCATGACAAACTTATGAGGGCCATGGTTAATTGAGATTTTCCCAAACACCTCAAAGCAGCCAGCCCTTCTCGCGGGTCTGACCGATTCTTCAAAATCATATTGCCAACTTTCGAACCATTCAGTTCCTACCAGAAACGCAAACAAGTCGATAAAATGAATTGCGTTGCTGGCCAATCCGAAATCCGTTCCCCTGACTTCGACCGTAATGGGCATGCCAGTATCAATACAATGCTTTATCTGCCGGTACCCTTCAATAAAACGTCTGGGACAATTTACCCATGCGGAAATGCCATTCAATTCCAGAATGGATTGAGCCTCACGTAAATCTTCTACTTTCTGAAAAAGTACCTTCTCAAACAAGATATTTTTCACAGAATTACAGGCAGCCAGTCCTTTCAACAAGCTAAATCTTATGTCAGCGTTAGATGCAAAAATTGCCAGATCATAATGGCGATTACTGGGTAGTTCAGTAAGTAGTTCAAGCCGTTCAACGTCGCCCCCCACTTCGCCAAAGCGCTCCATCGCCCTCGTTAGCGCCGATTCTGCTGAGTCAACTACCGTGATATTCACCGGCTCCTGCAACAGTGCCAATGCTTGTAGGTGACGACTACCGACTTGACCACAACCGATAAAGGCAAAGGTTGGATAATTAGACGGAACGGCCACTAGAGCACCTCTTTTCTGTCATATTTGTCTTGTAGATAGCGAAACTCTTTTCGCAGCTCCTTATATTTGGAGGCTTCGTCAATGATTTCTTCAATATTAATAATTCGCTTCATAGCTCCCCTTGTACTCACAAGGTATGGGTTCTTAATCTTAAGTTCCTTAACTACAGCAAAAATATCTAAGTATGTATGCAGCTGCTGTCCATTATAAGGAATGAAACAACTGTCAAATTTTCCCACCTCCCCGGCCAGTAACGTCAGGATTTCGGATGTTGAAAACTGTCCTGTCGAGACCTCCAGCACGCTACAACCTTGCATATTGAGACCAAGCGAAAAATTTTCCTGACAGACTATGGTCATTGATGATGGTGAAACGTGCTCAACCAGTGCGGTGCAAAACTGATGAAACTTGTCCGCAGTAAAACTTCTGAATATCAGTGGCTTTGAAAAGTGAGACAATCTACTAAAGTGCTTAAGCTCTGCAACAATAAATTCATTAAAAGGAACTATCTCTTCATTCTTAGCATATTTCTTATGCAGTATTTCTTTTAGATTTAAATCGCAATTAAATCTGGGCTCATCTTTAAGCAACTGCCACATTGCTTGCATCTGAGGTTCAAGTAGATGCCAGCCTGAATTAATCACATCGTAAATTTCGGAATCTTTAAAATAACCTGTACGAAAAAAATCATGGCCATAAGCATAAACTTCACTGGCTCCTCTGTGTAGCAAGTCTTTGATGGCAAAGAGACCGCTATAAGGGAAACAGCCTATCTTCTTCACGATACTTTTATAGTGCTCAACATCTGCAATATCATACTGTAAAGGAGCAGTACGTAGTTTATTATCCAACCAAACTATACATTCATCCCAAATCAACTTGTAACTTTCAATACATGGTTGTAACACCATTAATTTAACTTGTTGATTAATGAGTGCTTGTAAATCTGCTTCAAATGTGTTTGTGAGTGGTAGTCCATACCAAATATCACATCGGGATCCAAGTTCACCATGCGCATCATATATCTCGCAAGTATCAGAAGCTTTAACTACCAAATCAAAGGATTCGATAAATTGTTTGGACGGCCAACCTCTCCCTTTCAAATACCCTGATGGGGCAACAACAATACAGCGTTTTCCTTTTATTAAATCATCAATAGGCGTGTCATCTTGCATTACCTAGACTCCACCTTTTTCTGCAGTTAGGATAAAAAAGGAACCATCATCCCCCTCTTTTACTACACCATTTACCGAGTCGTACTGAGTATAAAACTGAATATTTTCGAAACCTGCATAGTCTAATAGCTGAGAGATTTCTCGTTTGGTGTAGTGTTTGACATGAAATGAGTATTTATCTGGGTCAAAAGGCATCACATCTTGGTTCGGCGTAGAACAAATCAATCGCCCACCTGGTTTCATAAATGTGTAAAATCTCTTCAACAAAGCCAAATCAAAATGTACGTGCTCTATAGTCTCAAACGAAACTATCACATCAAATTTATCATTCAGCTCAACGTTTAATGCATCAGCACAAATGTATTGAATATGGCTATCACAGTAATGTTCATTAGCATAATCGACAGCGCCTTTGTCAATATCAACCCCAGTGACATTTGCACCACACATCTTTGACAACATCAACGTCCCATAACCAATTCCGCATGCCAAATCTAATATATGTAAGTGAGGAGCATATCCGATCTGAACACCAGCAAACTCATATCGATTTTTATGGTCATTACGTATATTAGCATAGGTATTTGAGATCTGTCTCTCACCTCTATTCATACTCTTTTCTGCTGTAGCGACCAAGTGGACATGATTCTTTATTTCTGTTTTAACATTCACAAAGCCTGCTCTTTCCAGCAAAAACTTAAGTCTCTTACTGTTATAACCCGACTTGTGAACATCCCAATACGACCTATTATAATCAGCCATTTTGGGGTTACACTCTCGTTGCCAACCATAGAATCCAGCAAAACTATGGCGAGCTTGGGATGTTTTATCTCTTAACGTATCTTCATTCCATTCGGCATCAAGCCATTGCCTGGCGTGAAAATCCATATCTGGAACAACAATATAAATTTTCCCTCCGATTTTAAGCGCTTTGTGCCAATCAATTAATGCGGCATCGGCCTCCATCGAAGTTAGATGCTCCAACATATGGCGGGAGTAGACTTCACTTAAATCTTGCGCATGTTTAGATAATTCCCAAGCGTCGCAAACGACATCCACACCAGCTATGGCCCTGGTATCACAATGTAGGAATCCTTCTCTACGATCATCCCCACAACCTACGTATATTGAACCACCTAGAATTTTTCTACTCATTAGAGCTCACCTAATAACTTTTAAATCAAGATCAAACTAAACAACCGGTATATCTCTAACAAATGGTAAGATCGATATGACTATACTTATCTAACCAATAGCGCGGGTCGCTGTTTTCAACATGAATCTGACGCTCTACCATTGCAGCGAGTAACTTGTCTTTCTGGTCTATATGCTGGTTTAAAACTGATGTTCCTTCAGAGATCACGTCAACGCCGGCTAACGCGGCTTCATACAATGTGCTTGACGTAATACCGTGAACAGATTTGGCATGCTTCAGCAAAGTCAGAAAAGGTAACTCCGACACTTCGCGGCCCCTATAATCATACTGATGCTGATAGGGATCCTTAGGATGAGGTTTAAAAACCACTCTTTCTCGCGCTGAGTATTCGCTATCAATATAGTCAATGAATTCCTGCATACCATTAGTGAATCTACTGCAATTCAAGATGTTGGCATCATCAGGAACTTGCAATGGCACTAGTATATAGTCAAGAGCAACAGATTTAAAATCTTTTAAAAAGAAAGATTTTATTTTTTCAAGTTCAAGTAGATGATGTTTGTCTATCCAATCCAAGCTATCATTCATTAGCGAACATCGATGGTTCACGCCCTTCTTATCAAAATAGTAATATTCACTCTGAGGAAAAAAACCATATTCTATATAGGTTAATTTTTTATTAGGAAACGAGTCAAAAACAATATCATAGAGTTTACGCTGACCATTAAATATCAACAGATTTTCGCACTTTAAAAAATCTCTATAGTACAGGAGCATAAGTGGGCATATTGATAACGTATTAAAGCCCCGTCTAGAAAAGTATTTTTTTAATTTTGACAAATGTTTTCCGTGCCTGACAACTCCATCTGCATGCTCGAAAAGCAGGATATTTTTATCGAGGGAACTAAACTGAAAACCTCTCAGACTCAGGTAAGGGTCAACCACAAGAATTTCATCTATTCTATCTGCAGCCTGTTCAGAAAGAGCGCACAATTGATTGAACTGGAAAGTCCCATTACCTGTCCCTAGCAAAACTGTACCCGATGCCTGCTCAGGCAGAAACCAAATAGATTCAAAGTGACTTGGTTTGGCATTGAGTAAAGCGTTTTCGTACTCAATAAGACCAACAATACATTTCTTATACTCTTTATATATTCTTTTAGCGAATCCACCACTACCGAACAACATAAAGCGATATTTTCCCAGCTGTTCGAAAGTGACTGGCTTCAATTTTTTCAATAAAGACTTAGTGGATTCAGTCAGCACAAGTCAGCCTTTCTGTATAATGACTGATTGAAGGGATGCCAGCTCAACCTCTTGGAAGGAAACCGTATTCAAATTGGCATAGTCAGTTAACTGCATATCTTTTTTGGGAGTTTTCCAGTCACCATACTGAAATGTCAAATAGTCTTCATAATCGAGCGGAACTTGAATAATCTGCTCTCGCCAAAAAATTTTATCTATATCTTTAAAATGTTTCTCAGGTGCATACCACATTCCCAGGCTGGGTAAATGTAATGCCTGACCATTTCGGACTTCTCTAAAGCAGATAGATGTTGTAAACTCGTTTAGATATTGACTTGGACATGAAAACTTAAGCAATAAACCTGAAACATTTTCGTTTTTATCTATAATTCTTTCAACCCGCCAATTTACCCCACCAAGTTCCAAGGATAAAAAATTCAGCAATAACTCTTCCGCCTCATTCTTAAAGGACAATGGTACGGAAAAATCAACATCATCATCCCAAGGAATGATATCATCATCTCTGACTAATCCAAGCAGTGTGCCAAAATCCACCACCATTGGAACATCTAACTTTTGCGCTAGGGAACTGAGTTCTAAAACAATTAGCCTAGCCAAACCCAATGTTTCTTTCTGAACAAATGGTGTTGGTTTTTTAAGTAAATTTTTATGCGGTAGTATTATTTTTTTATCGGGAATATCCAGTTCATTTAGCAACTGATTTTTTACATCTATAGCCCATTGGGTTGTAATAACTATTTCGTCAAATTGCAGGCTTTTGACATCCGCTGGCGCATACACTCGAATTCCGTAAAATTGTTTGCCAAATTTTCTCTGGTCATTATCCAGGAACCCAACAAATTCACGCTCGGATGCGGTATTGTCAATAAACACACCTGCACCCTGTCCTGCGCCGAATAATAATGTTTGAATCTTCATTAGCACCTCTTGCTGGTATACAGGCTGCGTTCTAAGATCCGTTTTAGTGCCTGGTGACTGATGTCTCCCGCATAGTTCGCCGCACGAGTCGGGTCTAAATCAGTATTGAATTCGGCCAAAAGTTTGCTCGGCGATACGAACCGCTCAACTTCCACACTCAACTGCAACTTATCCAGTAGCGCTTTTATTTTATCGACATATTGTGTCGGAACATTAAAGCAAGCCTGTTGCTCGGCCAATATCGCCTTTAAGGTAAAGCTGCATGCCAACCCATGAGGCATCGCATAACTTAAGGTCAGCGGGTAAGAAATCGCATGGGCTATGGCCGTTTTGGTTTCACTAATGGCCAGCCCAGCCCACATCGCCGCTTGCTGCAGAGCGGTGCGGGCCTCAATGTTGTGCGGCTGAGCCAGCGTCTTAGGCAGAGCATCGCATATGAGGGCAATAGCTTTAAGTGCCCTGGATTCACTTAATTCTGAACGATGTCTGTTCCACAAAGATTCCAATGCATGGGATAAGGCGTCGAGGGCCGGATATAAGGTTTGCTCTCTGTTCAGACTTAGAGTCAGACTCGGTGCAAAAATAGCCGTAGTTGGCCGAACTTGCCCTAATGAGTATTTCTTCTGTTCCTGACTGTCCCAAACAGTCGCAAATGGCGTGACTTCTGAACCTGTGCCGGCCGTGGTGGGTATTGCTATCACGGGTATGGGTGGTCCCTCCCATAGGCATTCAGGAGCTAACCAGTTCTCACTTAAGGACTGCTCTGTAAGCATCCTGGATAGCACTTTAGCACTGTCCAGCACGCTGCCACCACCTAAGGCCAAAACACACTCGACAGACTCACCTTTAAGACGCTGATGCAGTGATTCCAAATCCTTCCTCTGTGGGTTGGGCTGGATGTTGTCAACAACGGCACAAATATCAATTCCCGTCTGCTCTTGCAATGTTCGGGGCCAACCGGCTTTGCTGAAACTGTTGCTGGTCACTAACAACACCTGTTTGTTCGCCAAAAGTCCCTTACAGGTCTCAAGTACATTGTCTGTTTGTAAAACAACCAGCGGTTCGCTTAACAGTATTTCCCCATACATCAGGTACTTCCTACCTGGAGCATAAAACTGAGTTTGTTTTGTTGAGGACTTGAGGTTGGACGTCCCAAATCATCACGAGAACCTTTGGCAATAAGAATTTCCAAAAGTTGTGGTCCTGTACTTTTGGATACCTCATCTAAAGCCTTTTTCAATTCCTGTTCGCTGTCAACGCAATAATATTGGCGATAGCCGCAAGCCTTTGACAGTGTATGCCAATCGACCTTGTCTGCTACTGTCGCTTGCCCCCCAACCGATTCGTGGCAACTGTTGTTAAGTAAAACATGCAATAAATTACCAGGCCCTTTGCTGCCAATTACCGCTAGAGAGCCCATATGCATTAAGGCAGAACCATCACCATCCAGTGCGACTGTCAACCTGTTGGGATTGGTCGATGCCACCCCAGCCGCAATACTTAAGGTGTGCCCCATCGCCCCGACAGTCAAAAAATCCCTACTACCTTCACCGCGACGCTGGCGAATTTCAAATAACTCACGAGACGTTTTCCCGGTAGTTGAGACAATCAGTGCATCCGCACTCAGTGAACTAACCAGACACTCAATCGCCGCCTCTCGACCAAATATACTTAATCCAGCAGTATTTGAGCCTTTAAAATCAGCAAAACCGTTCTTTCTTACCAGGATAGCTACAGGCTTACTTTGGGTCTTCATCTCAGTAAGCAATATTGGTAACTTCTGCCGCCAATCACTATCAGCATCAACGACCAGATAATCAATGCCCATCAAGCTCAACTGCTGTTCACTGATGGCGCCTTGCTTCACATGTTGAGGTTCATCCTTTACACCTGGCTCACCACGCCACCCAATGATAAGTAACATTGGAATGCCATAGACCTGAGGATCGGCCAGTGACGTCAACGGATTAATAGCATTACCTAAGCCGGAATTTTGCATGTATACCACGGCGGCTTTACCGCTACCAAGATAATGTCCTGCCGCCATGGCCACAGCGTTCCCCTCGTTAGCGGTAATAATATGCTGCGAAGATGGATAATAACTGTCGACATAAGCACAGAAAGACTTCAGTAAAGAGTCAGGCACACCATAAAATGATGACATGCCGTGCTCATCTAACAGTTGACAGAATTCAGACGGCGCAATCACTATTTGCCCCCAGGGATAAGTTCGAGAATCTCCTTGATGGGCATCATTTGGCTGTCTACTTCAGCCGACCGCCCGTGTTGCAGTATTGAAGAGGCTGTATTCACCATGGCCGGGTAAGCGCTGCGTAATAGTTGATTGGCATAGATAACGATATTCACACCCTGTTCCTGTAACTCGTGCTCGTAGACTTTGTTGTAACTGGACGGTACAGCCACCAGCGTTTTGCGATTGGGCAGAGCGTTGTAGCGGCGGCAGAACTCATAGACTTCATCCGGTGATTTTTCCCGGCTGTGGATCATAATCCCATCAGCGCCTGCATCTAAAAATGCAGCAGCCCTTTGCATTGCATGCTCTATACCCTGGCCCAAAATCAAGCTCTCAATTCGGGCAATAATCATAAAGTCATCCGTGGCCTGAGCATTCTTACCGGCCTGAATCTTCTGACAAAAATTCTCAATACTATCCTGTGTTTGCGCTACTTCTGTGCCAAACAGAGAATTCTTCTTAAGCCCGGTTTTGTCTTCAATTATCACTGCCGACACACCGAGTCTCTCCAATGTCTTAACGGTAAAAACAAAGTGTTCGGTTTTACCACCTGTATCACCGTCATAAATGATAGGCTTGGTAGTCACTTCCAGCACTTCGTTTAGTGTGTTCATACGCGAAGATACATCCACAGCCTCAATATCCGGCTTTCCCTTGGCCGTTGAGTCGGTCAGGCTACTGCCCCACATGCCATCAAACTCGCGCGGACCCAACTCGGTCATCACCCTGGTGTTTTCAATGATCAAGCCGGATAAGGCGTTGTGAATATCCAGAAAACGCAATAGAGGCTTGGCCGCCAACATTCTACGCAGCGATTTGAGACGAATCTGTGGTGTGGTGCCAATTTCCTTCATGGCTTTGTGTAACTGAGTGGACGAAATACCATGGGTATAAGGTACTTCCACCAACTCTCCACCCCATTGCGTTAAGCAATCAATTACCCTTTGGCGGGTTTGCTTCTGCACCCCTTCCTTCCAATCATCTCCATGCACTACAAAGTCTGGCTTGAGTGACTGCAAATTGGGTACGTAGTCCAAGGTAGTTTGCGGTATGACAGCCTCAACACCTTTTATATTCTCAATCACTGCTTTACGCTGCTCAAATGTCATAAAAGGCACGCGTTTATAGCTGGCAATAGCCGCATCAGTTAGCAAGCCTACTGTCACCTTGCCAAGACTGGCAGCATGTTTAAGAATATTCAGATGTCCTGGATGGACCAAGTCGGCACTCATACCAACATATACTACTTTTTCCATAGGTACTTCAGCTCATTTAGAAGGAGGACATATCTATTCGCTTAGGACGATACCACAACGGCACGACTCAACTGCTCAAACAACATAAATCCGTCCCAGACAGGTGAAAAATCCAGCGCCTGACCGATTGGTACAACACGATCTATCCCTGTTATCGACGGTTCGGGCAAAAACCTTAAAAGCTCGCTGGCATCCAGTCCCCAATAACTCAGGGTCTGACATTTGTCTGACAACAGAGCGAGCATGTTATCCAGTGTTGCTATCGGAATCAGATAGAGCAGCCCCTGCCCTGGGTGCATACTTACCAGGGAGCTATCCCACTTGTCTATGCAGACTACCGATAACTGACCTAATGTTACGTGTGTATGGCTGAGCTCTGATGCCTGTGCCAACTGGCCGGTTACTAAATGATCCATACGCTGATGTATTGCCGGGGGGGTATCCTTGTTCAACACTGCAATCTGTTGCCACAAAGCACTTTGCCATTGGCGTTCGCCCAACCAGAACAAGACTTTAGGTGAGGAGCACGCCATTTGACTGTAAGGATGAAGATCGCGCCAAAGCAGTTCGGCTAATTTTTCCACTTTGTTTTGACTTACGGCATCACCGTTTATCAGCGCCACAGAATACCGGTCAGCAAAAGGGATATCCCGACAACGCGGCTTGCAGGGCAAACGGCGGATAGCCTGCACAGATTCATCTCCCCCCCAGATGATTCTGGCATCGGCCATCAAGCTGACTTGCGTGCCTTCTTCGGCGTCTCTGGGATAGTTGGCAAAGGTATTACGCACTGCAATTGGCTGGAATTGCTCTTGGGCAAATAGCTGGTTTAATACACTGAGCAGTGCTGACTTGGCAGGTGCTTCCCGACTGGCCAGACGCACAAGATTGTTATTCCCCATTAAAAGCGCGCATATCCAGCTGTATACAAACATGGTGTCGACATTGGCTGGGGTGTAATGCACCACCACCCCCAAAGGCTTACGCAACAGATATGTAGGGGAAGGATAATCCTGCTTCATCTTCAACAGATTGGCTTTGCGTAACCAGAAGCCCAGCGCCGCCAACTCAGGGATAAGCTTGGCCTGCGGATGCTTCAGTAAACTGGTCGAAAGGGCCTGACAAAATGCCATTATCTGCGGGTCAAATACCGATAATGGCGATTGCAGGGCCAGCTCCTCTACGTTAGCACCGGCTAAAACCTGTATTGTCATAAACGCGCTCCGCTGTGGGTATCACTGCATCCACGCACCTCTGATTTGGGCAGTCTGCCACTCACAGAAAAATATTTGCCCTTGCGGCCACATGGGCAATCATCCACACCGTGGATCGTACCCATGTCTTCAGTTAGCAAACTATGACCTGGGTAGCTGCTGGGCAACACAGATAACACTTGCAGCAATCCTGACTCGCCCACTGGCGATACGGTTAAATCATAAGGGTTGCGAACTAACACATCGGCGAACAACGGCGCATGCAGATGGCCTTGCTTACATTCGACAAATACCGAACCCACCTGCTCTGCCATGCCGTAAAAATTGACCACCTGACTCACACCAGTTAACTGTTTAACCCGCTGTTTAAAGAGGGAATTATCCACCTTTTGGGCTTCGAGCTTTTTCCAGCCACCACTATGCAGCAACACGCCTTGGGGTAAATTCAGGGTCTTATTAGCCTCATGAAGGGATTCTAACAGGTGCAACCACACCATAAAGGTAAAGCCGAATAGCAACACCGGCCCTCGACCGTGTTTTTGCACAAACTCGTCAATCACCGGCCAATTAGGCTGCATCTGTTCATCCAGGGCATAGGTGTGTTCACGCCCGAAAAACGCCAGCCCTTGAATACCGGCGCCCCTTGCAGAAAACAGGTTGCGGTCTTTCAGAACTGCAGGGCTATCGATAATCAGCATCGGCAAACGTGCCTTGCCAAGCACGTTCTGCAATATTTTTACCAGGGCCCTGGACTGTCGTTTAGAAGTGCTTTGATCTAAAAAGATTCGGGAAGGCGCCTGGCCACTGGTGCCAGAGCTTTGCAGCAGTTTATACACATCCTGCTCTGCAATACTTTTCAGTGGCATATGTTTAAACAGGCGCACGGCCAGATAAGGTAAGTCGCTCAGCGACGGGTATGGCCCATCACAAAAACCAAGCCCGGCTATACGCGCATATTCAGGGCAATGCTGCCGGTGGTGTTGATCGAGCGCTGATAATACCAGTAGCAGCTCACGCTCTTTATCAGCCTGACTGAGCTCATAAGGGGATAATTGCCAGAATGGCTCAAGTAAGGCTTCATAATCAGTCATGCTCAAACAGCCGTTGGATAGTGGGATAGTCTGGTTTGCCATTTGGCAGGGCCGGTAATACGTTGGTCTCAAGTAACGTTATTGCAGAAGGGTGCAAGCCCAAATGCTTGCTAAGCCAAAGGCGTAAGTCCATATCAGAGTTATTATTTTTATAGGCAACTTGCAGCGCATTATCGTTACCAACGACGTTTGCCTCAAGCCCAATAGATTTTAGCAAGCCTTCCACTTCATCAAGATTCAGGCGCTGACCAAAAGGTTTGATGATGCGCTTAAGCCTGCCCTTGATAAAAAAATCCCCGTCTTTATCTTTACAGGCCAAGTCGCCAGTAGCCAGCCACTTCGCTGGCAAAAACTGACGTAAGTCCTTCACAGACTCCGTATATCCCAGCATCACATTGTCACCGCGGTAATGCAGTTCACCTTCCAGCTCTGGTGCAGTGATCAGCATGCCCTGATGATCAAGCAACTTAAACTCTCCGCCAGGAATAGTGCGGCCGATGGCAGCAGGCTTTTGGGCAGGAGTGGCGTTAAATGCCATACGGGCGGTGGCTTCGGTTTGACCATACATAGTGTAAAACTGCTTACCCTGCTCCTTGGCCCAGTCCGCCAATAGTTGGACTCTGTCGACAGATAACCGTCCACCAGCCTGCGTAAAATAACGTAAAGAAGGTAAGTCCATATTGGTAAATCTAAGCCTTAGCAGCATTTCATAGCTATGCGGCACGCCGGCAAAGCTCGTTACTTGGTGATGCCTGAAGGTATCCCAAAATTCACGTGTTACCAATCCATGCTCATTAAGCACTATGCCTGCACCTGCCAGTATATGGCTGTTAATAACTGACAAGCCATAGGAATAAAAAAACGGTAAGGTGGTAATAGTGAGATCAGTCGGTTTAATCGGCAGATACGCGCAAATTGACTCGGCGTTAGCCTGCAAATTGGTATAAGAAAGGGCGACCTGTTTGGGCGAGCCAGTTGACCCCGAAGTAGACAGCAGCAAAGCCAAATCAGTCGCCATAGCAGGTGGTTGCAGATTGACTACCTGTGGCAGACCGTCGCTAACAAGCAGATTAGGCTGGTAAGCTTCGCACAATTGGTGCAAATAATGCGGATGAATATCTGCCGACAGCAACATTTGAGCGTGTCCGGCCTTAAGCGCTGCAAGATAAGCTATAAGGCTGGTGAGGTTGTTACTGGCCTTTAGGAAAATCAGACTGCGGGTTGCAGGTAGTTGTTGGCAAAACTGTTCCACCTGCAGATTGAGCTGTTGATACGTCAGGCATTTCTGCCCCACCCACACTGCCGGGGCCTCTCCGAACGTTGCTAGCTCTGTAAAGAACATATGCCTCCCGACTAAATGAGCATACCGCCATCAACACCAATCACTTGGCCAGTAATATAAGATGACAATTCAGAAGCCAGAAACAGCGCGCAATTAGCGATGTCAGCGGGCTGCCCAATTCTGCCCATGGCAATAGAATCAAGACGTTGCTGAAACAATTTATCATCAAGTTGCCTGGCCATATCGGTATCAATAAAACCAGGAGCAATGGCATTTACACGAATTTGCTGTGCAGCCAACTCCTTGGCCAGAGATTGAGTCATACCAATAACGGCCGCCTTGCTACCGCCGTATACTGCCTGTCCGGCGTTACCCCGGCTGCCGATAATGGAACTGAGATTGATAATACTACCGCCACCACGTCGAGCCATTAATCTGGCTGCGTATTGGCTATTGTATAGGGCACCAAATACATTGCTGGCATAAACGCTTTGCATCTGTTCCGGTGTGACCATGCCCAGTAACGCATCCTGAAGTATCCCCGCATTATTGACCAATACATCAAGGCCTTTGGACACTTTCTGCACCTGCGCAAACGCCTGTCTGACCTGCGTTCCATCCTGAATATCAAAATACAGACAATGCACCGTCGCCCCTGACGCCTGGCAATCGGCTGCGATGCTATCCAGGCTTCCCTGCTGGCGGGCCGTCAACCACAGTTCTGCCCCCTGCGCGGCGAAGAGTCTGGCGGTCGCTGCACCTATGCCGCGGTTGGCACCGGTAATCAGGCAGATTTTGCCGCCTAATAGCTCAGCCAAATATCACCTCATACTTGGCCAAAATCTGCCTCGCCTTGGCAAAGGAACTCATATCAATAATATCGTCGGTATCAAGCATCACTTCGAAACAATCTTCCAACTGGGCAATCAGAATCATATGGGCGGTCGAATCCCATTCTTCAATTTGATTGTAGGCCAGTTCGTCGTTGACCCGTCCGACATCAATGGCCAGGGCTTCAGCAAACACCTGACGAAGCTTGTGTTCATTCTCTGACAAGATTCAGTCCTCTGTTAAGTGGGCAGAATCAAAGCGCATAAAACGCTTCATTCTGTCCCGCGCAATCTGATAATCAGTTTGGTTTAAGGTTAAATACACCAGATCTTCCTGCTGGTTGGTCACTTGGTAACCACAAGCTTTGTGAAAGCGCATAGAAGCCTGATTTGATTCGAAAATCTTACCACGTAACTGGGTAAGACCGAACTGTTCAAAGGCCACATCATTCAGCGCAAATGCGGCACAGAACGGAATAATATTGCCCTGATACTGTTGATCATAAATATACATGCCTGGCTCACAACAGCCTATTACCTTGTCAATCGCCGTTAGCGACGTTACGCCGATGGGCTTCTGTTTAAAATAAATCAGCATATACAGTTGCTGTTCTGACGCCCATACCCGCTCGAACCAGGCTACTTGTTGCTCAGCTGAGATCTCACTGCTGTCCAGCATAAGGCTTCGAATACGAGGCGTATTGCGCCACTGACGCACCATCTCTATCTGAGTATGCTGAATAGGTTTGAGCATGACGCCATACCGCGCAAAACTGAATGTAAGCTTATCAATCAAATGTATTCACCTGCCCCAACAATGGCTTCCCGCCTCTTATATCGTCCAATATGCGAGAAACTCAAGGTGCAGTAAAGGTGCTGAGTTACCCAACAACCAAGGTTTAAGCAAGCTACAATCGCATCATAGTAGTTATGATTCTGCTGGCACCATCAAGATCGGCCAAATGCATAGCCTTGGTATGCATACTTTGTAAGGCCTGTTTATCCTGCCACAATGCCAGGACTTGCTGAGTTAGCGCGACAAAGTCGACCCTTTGCCGACAATCAACCGCTCTGCACCAATGCTGCCCGGCAGTGTAAAATGTTGCCTCGGCCTGATTGTCTGCCACTACTAACAAAAAGGCCGGACTGGCAGTGGCTTGTAACTCATATTGGCTTCCCCCGGCTGCTGACACCACCAATTTCGCATGGCAATAAGCGTCAGCCATCTGCTGACAATCCTGTATATGCTGCACAACCAAGTTTGTTTTAGCCCAAAATGCCTGTAGCTGACCTAACCAGGGATAAGCAGCACCGGTAATCACCCTGATGGGCATATCTGCCCCGGCACTATCCAAAGCTTTTAGCAAAGGTAAGGTCAGATTGGCCGGGTCGCTGCCGCCCATAGTGATCAATAGTGAATTACGCTTAGCCCAACTGGTTTCCGCGTAGGTAAACTCCCGGCGCAGTACCCGAAACTTCTCGCCCAGGCAATATTTCGCACCCGGGGCGCTAAGGTTATAGCCTAATTGTTCAGCATTCGCTGCGCCGTTGATAACCAGATCCGCATGTAACATTCCAGAATTATTGTTGTCATCAAACAGGGCCAATTGACAGCCTGTTTGCTTAAGGGCTTGTCGGTAGATTTCATTAAACTGATAGCCATCCAGCACCACTATATCGGCCTGCTGAAAGGCTGGCTGCTGATTTAGCCAGGCGATTTCATCCTGCTGGGTCAAACCTTCTGGAATGGTTAATACTGCGCCCACCCAATCATGGCGGGCACGGCAAAATGGCACCGTGCCGGGCAATACAGCAAAGGTTACATCGATATCTTCTGCTTGCAGATGTTGGGCCAGCGCCAGACAACGCATCAGATGGCCTAGGCCCATCTGGCTATGCCCATCCATCCTGAATAAAACCCTATTCATAAAGATGATCAAACCACAGAGGCACAGAGAGCACGAAGGGGAAAAATTTTACCAAAAAACTACCCATTTAAAATTCTACAAATACCGTGGTGTAACTTTTCGACATTAAAGTTTAATAATAAGCCGTATCTGAGATTCATTAACTTTAAGTACGTCAGTAACTGCGCCTTATGGATAGGTTGAATATCATCAACGGTTTTCAACTCCAGAATAACGCTATCTTCAACCAACAAATCAATACGATAGCCAACGGCTACTTGAATACCTCTATACCGTAAAGGCAGCTCTAACTGACGTTTGACACTTAACCCCAGCGTTTTTATTTCCTCCTCCAGACAAGCTTCATAGGCAGATTCCAACAATCCGGGACCAAGAGCCTTATGGACTTCAATTGCAGCACCAATAATCTTACCAGTTAAGTCATTTCCATCCATAGACTATCTAAGTTCTGATTAGCGATACTTATTTATAGCAATTTCTTTGTGCCCTCTGTGTCTCTGTGGTTTTATTCTTTCATCACTCTATAAATTCCCAAGACAGGGGGGTGCCTTTGGGGAGAGCTGTTTTGGCGGTTTTGCCCAGTACGCTGTCCCAGTGCTTAGGGGCAAGGCCAAAGGCCGGGCGCACTATACGCAGATTATGTTTACCCAGGATGTCACCAGCCTGGATATCTGCACTGACATAAATAGAACGGCGGTATTGCTTAGCCTTCTCTTCGGCCTGACTGCCGCCATACACCACCTGCCCCATTGCCTGCCAGGCACGCTTTGATTCCATCACCAGCGCAGCTAGTTCCTGTGGCTCAAGCGAAAAGGCGGCATCCACACCGCCGGCATTGCGATCCAGTACAAAGTGTTTCTCAATCACCGTTGCGCCAAGGGCAACTGATGCCACCGCCGCGCCAATGCCACCAGTATGGTCAGACAACCCCACTTGCACGCCAAAGGCATCGCGCATATGTGGTATGGTAAGCAGATTGGTATTGGCCGCCTCGGCAGGATAAGTGCTGGTGCATTTAAGCAATATAATATCCTGGCAACCCGCGGCTTTAGCTGTAGTGACTGCCTCTTCAATTTCCGCCAAGCTGGCCATACCGGTGGATATAATCAGTGGCTTACCCTTACTGGCGGCCTTGCGGATAAGCGGGATGTCGGTGAGCTCAAAAGAGGCAATTTTAAAGCAGGGCACATCCAGACTATCAAGAAAATCCACTGCCTGTTCATCGAAGGGTGAACTAAAAGCTTCCATTCCCAGTTGCCTGGCTTTGGCGAATAGCTGCGCATGCCATTCATAGGGTGTGGCGGCGCGTTGATAAAGTGCATGCAGTTTCTCGCCGTGCCACAAGCTATCCTGCTCTTCAATTACAAAACCCGGTTTTTGCACATCCAGGGTCATACTATCAGCAGTATAGGTTTGCAATTTGATGGCATGGGCGCCAGCCTTTGCTGCCGCTTCCAGCATCTTCATGGCGGTGGTCAAGTTCTGACTGTGATTGCCAGACAACTCAGCAATAATAAAAGGCGGCTGCTCGGGGCCGATGGTTCTTTGCCCGATCTGAATAGACTTCATTGCGCCTGCTCGCTAAATATAGAATCAATACTTTCTGCCAACTGTAAGGCGGGTATAGGGCCTTCATGGGGATCGGTGGCGTAATCCGGCATCAGAGTGCGAGGATCCACATCACCACATATCACCAGACTGGGGCAGCCTACCGCTGTTGCCAACCACTGCGGTGCAGACGGCGCCGTCACCAGTAAGTCCGATGCTTTTAGCTGCATCAGGGTTTGACGCAAAGACACCGAGCCATCAAACCCGGTCCAGACATGATAACCCCGCTTTTCCAGTTCAGCTTTCAGCTCATCAGCAAAAGGATAGGCTCGCTCTGGTGTGCGGGATTGTGGCGCCAATGCTATGACTTTCTGCTGTTTGCCGATGCGTTTTAATTCCTGGTCGGCCGCCACCTGAATCGACATATCCATATCCAGTTGATCAAAGCCACAGCAACTGCGCAGATAAAATTCCGGATAACCGAAGTCAGGCACCAATCCCCCTTGCCACCAGGGTGTATGCCAGCGCACCATGCTAAAAAAACTACTTTGCATATAGCTAGCAGGATCGTTCACGTATTCAGGTTTTAGCTGCTGTGACTGAAACTCATCAATCAGCGTCTGTACGGAAATGCTCATGGTATTTCCCATCACCTTTTCACCTGCGTCTTTCAAAAAGCGGCTTAAAAAGCAAGGCATAAACCAGGTATCCAGGTTCCAGATTTGATCGTACCCTTCACCGATAATTTGCTCTGCCAGGCCTAAGAAGGTTTCCATGGCGGGGATAATATGTTCGGGCCATGCATCTTTATCCAAGCCCCACACATTAACATCTGGCTCAGCCAGTTTTATCACTTCCTTACCGGCTGCAAAGGTCAGAAAGCTAAACTGGGCTTCGGGGAAGCGTTGTTTAAAGTAACGTAACGCTGGGATCCCGATGCAAGTTACATCGCCTAAGCCCAACATTCTGATTAACAGTATTTTTTTTGGCGCGTTATTTGTCACGTAATCCCCTAAATTTATGGCTTTACCACAGAGACACGAAGAGCACGGAGAATGTCGGGTGTCATAAACAACCAAGTAATAGTTGCTCTAATTCTGTGTTCTCTGTGCCTCTGTGGTGACATATGCTTTAAACAATAATTCGGCGCGTTGCCAGTCTTCCGGTGTGTCAATATCCTGGACCAGGTGGCGGGGTAATACAATGGGTAGACTGTGCGGTGCAAACATACGCTGTCCTTCCAACCAGGCCTGGGTTCTGCCCCAGTAAAATTGCCCCGCATCATGGTAGGCTTCTTCGAGATCCTGCGAGCGCTGGCCAATCAACTGTGGATTTATCGCTTCAACACCGCCGTCTGCTAAAACCCGAATGGCCCGTTGGATAGGAAAAGCAAAACTGGTTACGGAAAAAGCAAAACATTTATCCAGGTTTTGCTGAAGTTGGTG
Source organism: Bowmanella denitrificans (assembly GCF_039522935.1). Lineage (NCBI taxonomy): Bacteria > Pseudomonadati > Pseudomonadota > Gammaproteobacteria > Alteromonadales > Alteromonadaceae > Bowmanella > Bowmanella denitrificans. Next base: position 126,959 of record NZ_BAAAEI010000021.1, read on the forward strand.
CAATCCCTGTTGCAGATAAATTGCCTGCAGCAGCGGCGCGGTAGAATAGATACAGCACACATATTCGGGCTGAATACCCTGATTCTGTAAATAGTCAATAGCATGGCGCACCACGGGGGTGGTGCCGATGAAATCGTCCGATAGTTCAGGTGGTCGGATAAAGGGAACCTCGGCACCATATTGCCGGGCTATGGCAGTTATTTCGGGGCAATCAGTAGAAACCACTATCTTTGAAAATAAACCACTGGCCTTGGCTGCCTCTATGGAATAAGCAATCAAAGGTTTACCACAAAAGGCTTTAATATTCTTTTTCGGGATACGTTTGCTGCCGCCGCGGGCAGGTATAATGGCTATCGCTTGCATTGACTACTCTTAGTTTAAGACTCTTTATAACCACTGAGGCACGGAAGGCACAGAAGGCACAGAGAAGGTAAGAATATAGATCCTGAAAACCTTGCCGTTCTGAGCCCGTTTAGTTCTTCTAATTTTTATGTAGGGCCTTTTTATTAACCACGTGCTTATTTTCGTCTTGGTTGGTCGAATGAATTCCACTCTACACCGAATAGATTACGCCCTTCAAACCTCTGCGACCTCGGTATCCCTAACTATCCACCTTAGACCTCCTGTGATCTCAGCGCCTCTGAAGTTAATAGTATTTTTATCCCAAAATACTGATAAGAGTATCTATCACATACTGTTGATTATCGACACTTAACCCGGGATATAGAGGCAGTGTCAACGCGTTTTGATAATAAGCCTCAGCGTAAGGAAAATCCCCAGGCCTAAATCCGAGTTTGCGATAGTACGGCTGTAAATGAATGGGAATATAGTGAACATTCACACCAATTCCGGCCTTTTGCAGCCGAGCGAATATCTCAGACCTATCATGTTGCCGAAGTTCGACTGTAAACAAATGCCAGGCACTGTCTGAGCTTGTTAATGGCAATACTAAGGGTAATCCGGCCAGTTTCTCGCGATAAATTTGCACCAATTCACGGCGCTTTGCGATAAAGCTGTCTAATCTGCGAAGCTGTGAAACTCCTAGCGCTGCATGCAGGTCACTAAGTCTGTAATTGTAACCCAGCGCAATCTGCTGATAATACCAGGGGCCTTCACTCTCAACGTCCATCAAATCAGCCGCTCGGGTAATTCCATGGCTGGCAAACAGCCGCAATTTTTCTGCCAAGGTGGCACTATTGGTCAGCACTGCGCCGCCTTCAGCAGTGGTAATGGATTTCACCGGATGAAAACTCAGTATGCAGACATCAGAAAACTGGCAACCACCTACAGGTTTGTCCAAATAGCGTCCCCCCAAGGCATGGCTGGCATCTTCGATTAACGCAATACCTAATGGCGCTGTCAGCGCATGAATGGCACGCATATCACAACTCATACCGGCAAAATGCACCATTATAATGGCCTTTGGCAATCGATTGGCTTGTTTGGCCTTTTCAAGCTTTTGTGCCAAAGCCTCAACGGATAAGTTGCGTGTAATGGGATCAATATCCACAAAATCGATTTGTGCACCGCAATACCGGGCACAATTGGCTGAGGCGACAAAGGAATTGGGTGACGTCCAGACTAGATCCCCCTCTGCCACATTCAGCGCCAAGCATGCAATATGCAAAGCGGAAGTGCCACTGTTAACGGCAGTGGCATGCGCTGCACCGCAATAATTTTTCAGGGCAGATTCAAAGACAGGTACCTGCTGACCTTGAGTTAAAAGCTGGTTCTGCAAAACATCAATAACAGCTGCCAGATCTTCCTGGTCAATCTGGTGTTTACCGTAAGGAATCATAGTGCTGACTCGTTCAGCTCGCGGAGCTCTTTTACCGTTAGAAAATGCGGATTGGTACCAGAGTGATACTCAAACCTTTCCGCTACTTCCCAGCCTGTTTCCCCTAACTTATTCTTGTGATAATTGATGTTCCTCTCAAAAAAGGTGATAGGCGGACGAATCACAAAGTGATCATCAAACTCCAAACTATGATGGGCCACTTCTTCAGGCACCATCACCTCATGAATTTTTTCCCCCGGACGAATACCTACCACTTCGTAGTCCCGCTTGCCGCTGATGGCTTCAACCAGATCCAGAATTCTGACCGAAGGTATTTTAGGCACAAATATTTCGCCGCCCTGCATACGTTGAAAGTTCTTAATAACAAACTCAACACCATTATCCAGAGTTATCCAAAAACGAGTCATGTCTTCGTGAGTAACAGGCAACTTATGCTTACCTTGGGCCAGGCATTCTTTAAAAAATGGTACTACCGAGCCCCGCGATCCAACGACATTGCCGTAACGCACAACAGCAAAGCGTGTACCTTTGGCACCTGAGATATTATTAGCCGCGACAAACAATTTATCCGATGCCAGTTTAGTCGCACCATACAAATTCACCGGGTTTGCCGCCTTATCAGTAGACAGTGCGATGACTTTAGCCACATCAGATTCAATGGCGGCTTCAATCACATTTTGCGCGCCCATAATGTTAGTTTTAATACATTCCATGGGGTTATATTCGGCCGCTGGCACCTGTTTTAGCGCTGCAGCATGAATCACAAAATCGACATCTCGCATTGCTGTTCTGAGTCGATGCTTATCACGTACATCTCCCAAAAAATAGCGCATACAGGGATGATAAAACTTCTGTTGCATTTCGAACTGTTTGAGTTCGTCTCGGGAATAAACAATCAGTCGCTTAGGCTCATAAAGTTTGACAATATTCGCGATGAATTTTCGACCAAAAGATCCTGTACCACCTGTAATCAATATATTCTTATTATTGAACATAAAGACGGTCTTCCTTATTTAAGAAGGGGAATGAAACCAGAGTTTGCTGCTTTAATGCTACATAACTCTCTTCGCTTTCTTCTCTAAGTAACAACATGCTAGGTGACAAAGCCCGGCCAATATAGTCTCCTCGATTTCCAGAAGCGGCTTGCATCATCACACGTTCAGGATCATTTAGACTAAAACATATAGAGTCTTGGAAGTCATAAAGATAGAACGTATCTTTTGGAATACTTACAAAATGAGAGTTAGCTACTTTAACATTGTTAACAACCGCCTTGGGGATGATTAATCTGAAGTCATCAAATGAATTTAAGTAGCTACAAAAAATAGTAAATCTGAATACTTCATTACCTTGTATTAAACCATCTGGATGGTCAATACAACCAGGGAGGTAGATTAGAGATACATTATTTGGAATTTCGCAAACATCTAACGCTGGCTTCATTTCGTTAACAAATACAACATAATGAAATTTTTTATCCCAACTAAAAACCTCACTGTACTCGATATGTCTATCTAAAGAAGGGTTAGAATATACGACCACCAGTTCGCTTGAGTTTCCATTTAATAAAGAAAACGCTCTATCGCACTCAAAAAAATCAATATCAAGACCAAGCCGCCTTGATTCGTTCAATTTTTTTGCAACGCAAACAAAACGTTCGGAATTACTTACAACAGTTAATTTCAATCCAATACTTGTAAGTCTAACGTTTAAATCATATCGATGGTAAGCGAAACTTGCAGACACATCAAGTAGCATAGACTTCAGTTCTAAACGCTCACAAATGTTGACTAGTGCACTATTCCACCAACGCCTGGCCATATTAAAATCGTCAAGACAACGACGTTCGTCACACGCCGAGTGAAGAATTTTAATCAACACTGAGTTCACATAATTCATGGTTCCATACAAGAAATAAAAGAGTAGCGATCGACCGTGCTGATAAGATATAAACAATAATCTTTTTTGATGTTCTATTAATTCTTCAGCCTGCTCCATTTCTTGTACTTCAGTATCTGATAGTTTGGAAAATACCGCCAACTCATCAAGAAGAGCCTGATGAGAAAACTTAGTCTCATATTCATATTTAAATAAATGACTCTTCAAACTTAAAAATGAATCACTTTTAATAGAAAGAATGCAGTTTTGTTTATCTAGAGGCTCAGAAGAAACTAAAACATCCTCAATCCGCAAGGGAATAGCCCCATTAATTTTGGCACCATCCGAACAGTTGTAACACTCTATTTTTTCAGCAGCCAAAGACTGCTCCAATAACATTCTAGAAACTTTGAATTCGTACTTAGTAAATACACTTCTTCTAAAGTTACCGGGTACAACTATAGCAACATTACTTTTTTCCGAATAGTTGTAAATCTCCTCGCCATTTTCTTTATAATAACCAGACTGCATGGAATGATGATGATTTTTATCAGAAAACCCCAAATCCACGCCAAATAGATATACCTGCTTCATTCCTATATTGACAAAGAAATTTAATGCAAAATTAGTAACCGTTGGAAATGCAAACTTTAGAACCTGATAGTTTTCTTCGCGCAAGACTTGTAGCGTAGATACTGAGGATGACTCTCCTTCTTTGAAAGCCAAAAAGACATCTTTGTACAAATCACATGTATCAGGATGAACACCATTACAAGAAATTAAAGTGATTTTTTTAAGATACTCAAAATCACCAATACGACAGGCCCAATCAAAAGTAGAGCGATTCTGTTCAATTTCAGCATGAAAATCAGGAACGATACCATTACGGTGCAGTACCTGTAAGGATGTGCCACAGGATACTATAATCGCTTTGTCCTGGTGTTCTTTTATAGTTTCAATTGAGAAATCCAAAGACGGACCATTGCCCACCAAAAAAACAGGCACAGTTTGATGTACGATCTGCTGAGCAAAGCCAGACTTTTTCTTTAAGAATGGATATTCACGTTTTAATGCTTCTCTAGTATGCGCAATGCCATAATAAGCATGATCAAAGTATTCACCCATTGAAATTACAACTTTCAACTGTTCTCGAAGCTGCGCAATGGCTTGATTTAATATTCCATTATAGTAACTTTGATAAAAATAAGTACTATTCAGAATATAAGGACCAATAACATAAAACTGACGTAATAAGTCCTTAAACAAATTACTTCCATCATCTCCAATGTTGATATATAGCCGCCCTCTTGACTTATCTATTTTATTTAGAATTCCAGCCCAATCAATCGCAAACAAAGACGCATAGAAAAAATCTCGATTAGGCTCGCATATAAATAAATTATTTACATTGTGTTCATTCATTAAGGCTTGTAACTGATAACCACAGCCTAAACCAAACAAAATAACAGATTTAATTGTCTCAGGTAGGCTTCCTTGTTCTTCATCTAGCTTCTTGAGAATCTCTTCCGTTTTAGCAACAAATTTGTAGTGAAGATAATGCTTTAGTTTCGTACCACTGTACCCCAAAACCAAACCATCTTTGTGCGGGAATTCAGCAAAGCCTGCAAAGTTAGCCAGTCCTTCGTCTAATGGTTGGTCTCCATACCAACATACCAAGCGTTGCTTTTGCACCAAATTTATCTGACCATCCACAGAACTGACCGGCAACCAAATCTTAGGACAATAATCACTAAATTCTTTATAGATATCCGGGAAATATTTACTAAATGCAGCAAGATTACTTTTATACAATGAATCATCTGGACTGACGTCCTGCCAATCTTGCAACGTCAAGGTCGGCGTCCAAGGAGGGCAATATTCATCCACATTTTCCACAAGTTGGAAATTCATCCCTCGCTCACTTAACTCCAACCATGATTTTTTTTGAAGTTGATTTACGATGGAATTAAATACAGGATGATTGTAATGCTGATAAAAATAAGCTCCCGGCACCTGAACATGCTGTTTTAACTCAGCAAAGTCCTCCAACAAGTCCCGACCATCTTTACCAATCTGAAAATAAATTGCTGTATTTTTTTGCTTTGCCAGTTCTAATATTGTTTTCCAATGGGTGACCATCACAGAGCATCTGAAGTACTGAACATCAGGCTCGTAAATGATTATATGCTTGATTTTGAAATGTTCCACCAGATAACGAATGTGGACACCCAGGCCTAAGCCAAATACAACAACCAGTTCTGGTACTGAAGGTAGAGGTGTACGATTCAGATATGCCTGATAGGCTGGCAGACTTTCTAAAGTAACAGACTCTGACAGCGGAGGTGTCGATTTATGCTCTTCTTCTCGATCGGCAGAAAAATCAAAATATGATGCTTTTTGGCAGAAAGCCTGAACATGCTGCAAACACTCCTGCTCGGGATCAAAACCATACAGGGTGCGCCCCACTCCGTAATCAACAATATTGTATCGACCATATTTATTGCAAAAGATAGAAATGTTCTGACTTTGCTGATGGAAATAACCGGTCAGGGAAGGGATGTAGCGCTGAAAACTGTTAAAGTTTTCCTGACTGGTTTTAGCGATATGGGCTGCAAGCTGCTGTTCAAGTTCAGCCTGGCGTTCTTCATCTTTTTCTACATGTAAGCGAATATTTTTCAGCATCTTACTTTCTGTACTTCTTTATGGCTTTACGGCTTCTGAGCAAACTGGTTAGATCGGCTTTTACGGCATCCCTGAATTCAGCAAGCTTTTCACCAAGAAGCTTATTACATGCCAACTCTGCCTGAGCAAATGCCGATTTCTTGTCACCTTCAAGGTTAGCCACATGCGCAAGCACCATATGGTCGCGCTCAACGATCAGTTGCTGAATAGCCTCAATATTAGGTTCTGATTGGCAAAGAAGCCCATTAAGGGCTTCATTGAGTCTGTCTAAGTCGGGAAAGGTAAAGGGGTGATGAAGATTTACACTGTTCACACGGCCGCTTGCTGTTTTTGCCGCCTTGCCTCATAAGCCTCTTGTTTGGCTTGTTCGGGAATCTCAGCCCAGGCGGTCTTTATGGGTAACATCAGACTAATCACTTCGTCCATAATCTTCAAGCTATTCTGTACGTTAGCATCGATTAAGCGCTGCAACATATAGTCATACAAGGCATAGAGGTTATCTGATACTTCACTTTGCAAAGACATATCCAGCGTGTCTCGCAGATTCATTACTATGGCTGATGCCCTGGATAAATGCTCTGCCTTAGCTTCATATTCCTTCCGTTCCATACTGCCTTTGGCAAACGCCATTCTGTCTAATGCGCCTTGCATTAACATCAGTGTAAGTTTATGCGGGTCGGCACTGGCAATATCCTGTTTAATATTGCCCTTTTTGTAGGCATTAATACCTTTTAGTGACATTTATACAGCTCCTTTAAAATCCGGCTGAGGCCAAAGATGCCATCAAAGCGCTGCCGGTTCGATTTAACTGACTGACGGTCTGGTCCAATGCCAGATATTTCTTGCGTAGAATATCTTCATAATTCAGCATCTGTAATTCTAGGCGCTCCCGGTCATCGGCCAGTAAGTCTTTTTCATTCTTATAGGAGTCTTCACGGCTTCTTAGCAGGCCACCAAAGGTGGTGTACTCATACACAAAATCGTAGGCTTTTGTGGCAATACCAAACTCATCGTCGGTAAACAGCTTGGCAATTTCGTCAAAGTTATCTTCAAAGGCTTCTTTGAGCTTATCTTCACCGCTACCAAAGCCGTACTCGTCGAAGTCTGAAATTTGCAGCTTGCCATCTTCATCAAAAGAAACGCCGAGCTGGAACAAACTACCAAGTTTAGAATTAGGCACCGCACTGGAAACAATGCTGGCCAGGCCACTCTGGATACCTCTGGCCATAAAATCACCGGCCAAGGCCCCGTCTTCTTCCAATTCAGACTGACCATAGCGGGTCAATGTAGTGATTTCAGAAATCAGGGTGTTGTAGTCATCCACAAAGTCGCGGATTTTTTTCTCAACGCCATCTTTGTCGTATCCTATCTCAAGCGTTGACGCTACAAAGTTATCAAGCGCATCTTTGCTGGATACTTCTTTAGCCTCGAAAGCAACGTTCTCAATTACGTTTTCAAAACGATTAGTGGCACTTTCCACCAAAATACCGTCAATGGTAGCTTTAGCATTAGTGGCATTTTTTGCATAGCCCAGGTAAGTCTGGGTTTCGGTCGAATCAGTGGTAGACACCCTCTCTAAATCAGCAATATCGTTCTTATTAATGATTTTAAGGTCATTACCGGTGCCGGTAACATCAGAGCTAAATACCAGTTTAGCGCCCCCACCTGCAGTACCCGTGCTGATCACACTGGCGGTGACACCAAAATTACTCGCAGAGCTATTCACCTTATTGCGTAGTTGCTGAACCGTCATACCGGCCGTGACGTCAACGTCAAAACTTTTACTGCCGACTTGAAAAGTCAGGGTACCGGCAGAGGCACTGACCACATCAGAACTACTGTTAAATCCTCCATCTGCAGCATTGGCCGTTTCAACCCGGCTGCCACTGGCAAGCTCTGTTATAGTAATCTGGTAAGAGCCGGTTGCCGCACTATTAGATGCCTCAGCGGTAAAGGGGCCAGTAGCATCCTCGCCACTGACACCAGGATGAGTCGTTACTGCGGAGCGTTTAGACAGGGCCGTATCCCGGCGTAGTGCATCAACAGATTCCTTAAAGGCATCCATTTTGGATTTCAGCGAGCCGATACCTGAGATAACAGCATCCAGTGATTCTTCCCGCTTATCCAGACGATCGAACTTGGGCTTGCGCTCAGCTTCCAACAACTGCTTTACCAAGTCATCCAGGGCCAAGCCTGAACCAACTCCTAAAGACTGAATAGCCATGCTCTACCTCATAAAGTTATACTGACTTATTAAACAGTACTCCTACTGCTGCGCCAACTTCAGACTGAAGTTCCTTTATGCGCTCAGCCAGCTTTAACACTTCTTCCGATGGGATTTGTCTTATCACATCACCGGATTGTGCATCTGTTACTTTGATAACAGAACGGTTGCTGCCCTCGTCGAAGGCAAAATTCAGGTTGCGATTCTGTGCCTGCACAAAGTCACGCACATCCTGCACAGCCGTTTCGATACTCTCTTTATCGGCGGCCGTTTCCTCGACTTTAACTTCTTCAGGCAATTTACCTGCCAATTCTGATTTAGGTGCTTCCTTCTCAGAAACAACAGGTACATTGGTACGCTCAGCCACAGCATCAAGCGCTGCACCTGATAGTCCCGGGGGCAACTGTGAAAAATTAACGTCCATTTTTCACCTCCACTCTAATAGAGTAAAGAAAGTGGCCGATATACTTCAAAGTATAACGGCCATTTCAGGTTAACCCAACAAAGACAAGGCTGACTGAGGGCGCTGGTTGGCCTGGCTCAGTACAGACAATGACGCCTGCTGCACTATCTGGTTGCGTGTCAGTTCAGCCGTTTCGGTAGCAAAGTCGGTATCGCGGATCCGCGAACGGGCACCGGAGATATTCTCGACGATATTACTAAGGTTACGGATAGTGGACTGAAAACGGTTTTGCAATGCACCCAAATCGGCACGGGCCGCACCAATCGTGGAGATGGCATTGTCGATAGTTGTCAGTGCAGCTGAAGCGTCATTCGCGGTCGCAACAGTAAGACTACCCAAACTAAGACCAGATGCACCGTAACCACCGTCGGGAGCGGTGGTAGACAGGTTTACCGAGATAGTTTGACCGCCGTTAGCGCCCACTAAGAAGGCAGCAGAGTAATTGCCTTTTAACAGGTCGACACCAGCAAACTGGGTATTCTGGCCAATCCGGCTGATTTCCTGTTTAAGCGCAGACACTTCTTTCTGCAACGCCGTACGGTCAGAAGACGAGTTAATACCATTTTGTGATTGCACGGCCAGTTGGCGGATACGTTGCAGCGAAGATGTAATCTCCTGCAATGCACCTTCAGCGGTTTGCGTCAAAGAAATGGCATCGTTAGCGTTACGCACTGCCTGGTTCAAGCCCTGGATTTGCGACGTCATACGGTCAGAAATTTGCAGACCAGCAGCATCATCAGCGGCACGGTTAATACGAAAACCTGATGACAGTCTTTCAAACGACGTTGACAAAGCATTGCCTGAGTTGAACAACTGGCGCTGAGCATTGATGGACGATACGTTAGTATTTACATACAAAGTCATGGAAGTTACCTCCTGAAAGCCAACAAAGGTACCCTCATACCTTTACTGACTTGCCTCAAATCAACTCATTGCTGAGTTGCCTCACACTTGAAGATTGACACCAAGCCAAAATTCAAAACTTAAAATACCCCTCGACTTTAGGTATCGGCACACCATTGAGAGTCTTTAGGAAAAATTTGATATTTTTTTAAAATAAATTTAAGCAACTGTTTTGTATTGACTTTTCCACACTGCGGAAGCTGTATTTAGGGAGTTCCAACCGTTTGCCACTTTGACGATTTGACGATTTGACAGTCTTGAGATAAAACGTGCAGCAATGAATCTATGCGTACTTGCCTAGCACTGGGTCTAAACTCTGCAACTAAGAATCAGATAGTAGATCTTGGAGAAAATTATTGGCACGCACTGTGCTTATAAAATGAGTACATTGTTGGAAATGGTGAATTTGACATCGGCAGATTAAAAAAGCCGGGTCAGATGACCCGGCCAACTTGCTCAAGTTAGGAGAACGAGCAAATAAGGTTTCGGTCCGACTGCGGGTTAGAGAATGCAAACTGGCCTCTCAACCACTACTACACTCTCAGTCCGTCAGTCGGCGTTTTTTTCCTTGTCCCAGCCTCAATCCTGAGGCTGGGAACCAGCATTGCTTTGATGCTGCTGGTGTCCAGATTGGTGAGACAAGGTATTCCCCTTTCTCACCAGGGGCGGCCTCTCATTTCCTACCCTCTCGAATTACAAACAGTTCACCTTAAAATTGGTAGACCTTGGCACGTTTCGTTTCTGACCAAATCCCCCAACAAGGAAAACCTCTGTGCTCTCTGTGTCTCTGTGGTGAATTTCCTTTTTCTACACTGGGCAATAATGCACACCACCACTACAAGTCCAAACTGTTAAAACTAACCACCCAGCAGTGACAAAGCCGACTGAGGCCGCTGATTCGCCTGTCCCAACACCGTCACACTAGCCTGCTGAATAATCTGCCAGCGGGTCAATTCTGCCGTTTCGACGGCAAAATCTGTATCCTTGATGCGCGATCTTGCCGCTGACACGTTTTCCGAAATATTACTCAGGTTGCGTATGGTGGACTGAAAGCGGTTTTGAATCGCACCTAGGTCCGCTCTGGCCCCACCAATGATAGAGATTGCTGTGTCTATCATCGCCATGGATCTTGATGCACCTTCGGCGGTAGCCACCGACAAGTTCACGCCGTTAAACAATCCCGACGCCCCAAATCCGCCCTGGCGGGAAATATTCACACTGATTGACTGGCCAGCGTTAGCGCCCACCAGGAATACCGCAGAATACGTACCATCCAGGATATTCACCCCACCAAACTGGGACGTTGACGCTATCCGACTGATTTCCTGCTTAAGAGCAGACACCTCCTTTTGAAGCGCCAGTCGGTCAGCCGAACTGTTGATACCGTTTTGCGATTGCACCGCCAGTACGCGGATACGCTGCAAAGCGCCGGTAATTTCCTGCATCGCCCCTTCCGCAGTCTGCGCCAGGGAAATCCCGTCATTGGCATTTCGCACCGCCATATTCAGGCCCTGGATCTGGGCGGTCATACGGTCAGAGATTTGCAGACCGGCTGCGTCGTCTTTTGCACCATTGATACGAAAGCCGGAAGACAATCGCTCAAAGGCAGTACTCAAATTGGAATTTGAGGTAAAAAGTTGTCTGGTCGCATTCAGTGACGAGACATTAGTACTAACGTATAGGCTCATGATTTCTCTCCTAACAAGTTAGCGTCTTATTGCTTTTGTTGTATTGACGCCTTTTTTGGCAATTAATAGTTGGCACGCTATGTGCTTTTCTCTATCCGTCAGTCAGTTTTCTGACTGGCTTTGCCGGTACTTGAGCCTGCAAATGCAAGAAAGTGAGCGAATGCTCTGGCCGACACGACAGGTTTGATGGCCAAACCTCAAACCTCTCACTACCTCCTGGCGTCACGCCTGTCAGTCGGCCTTTTTAAATAAAAGAGCCGTCCCTTGCTAAAAGTGCATCCTGCTATCGATCAAGTTTTGGTAAAGATTTTCTGTCTTCAGGTCGGATGCGGCTTGCCCCCACAAACTTTGCATACCGACCTTTCTTTTCCCTTATTTCTCATTTAGTTAAATGTTGAAATTAACATTTATGAGAGTCAGGGATGGTGAATAGAGACCAAACCTACATATTCACCATTCTGTCTTCAGGATGACGCCGCTTGCCCCCGCAATGACGTTACCTTGTTCATCTTTATTATCCTTGTAACAGTGACAATGCTGACTGCGGGCGCTGATTGGCCTGGCCAAGCACAGTCACACTGGCTTGCTGGATAATCTGCCAGCGGGTCAATTCTGCCGTCTCAACGGCAAAGTCTGTATCCTTGATGCGTGATCTTGCCGCCGCAACGTTTTCTGAGATGTTGCTCAGGTTACGTATGGTGGACTGAAAGCGGTTTTGAATCGCACCCAGGTCGGCCCTGGCCCCACCGATAATAGATATTGCTGTATCCACCAGGCCCATAGTAGCTGATGCCTGCGCAGCCGTGGCGACCGATACATTAATACCGTTAAACAGGCCTGAGGCACCAAAGCCACCCGGACGGGAAATATTCACGCTGATAGACTGACCCGCATTGGCTCCCACCAGGAACACCGCAGAATAGGCGCCATCCAGAATATTCACCCCACCAAACTGAGACGTGGAAGCGATACGGCTGATCTCCAATTTCAGAGCTGAGACTTCTTTTTGCAGGGCCAGACGGTCAGCCGAGCTGTTAATACCGTTTTGTGATTGCACCGCAAGCACGCGAATTCGCTGCAGAGCATTGGTGATCTCCTGCATCGCCCCTTCTGCGGTTTGTGCCAGGGAAATGCCGTCGTTGGCGTTACGCACGGCCATATTAAGGCCCTGAATCTGCGCCGTCATACGGTCAGAAATCTGCAGGCCGGCAGCGTCATCTTTGGCGCCGTTGATACGGAAGCCAGATGATAAACGCTCAAAGGCAGTGCTGAGATTAGCATTGGATGTAAACAATTGTCTGGTCGCATTAAGCGACGACACATTGGTGCTGACGTATAAGCTCATGATTTTCTCCTAACTTGATCGATACTAAGCGCCAGACTTATTGTTTTTATTAGTAATCTTGGCGTTGGCGAAACCTTTATTATGTTTTTTGACGGTTTCGTCCTGACTCCTGGCTGTTATTCTTATTTTCACCAAGTGTCTTGCCCTATGTATCGTTCAGATCAGGAAAAAGCTTTAGCACTTTTTTTAGCAACGCAAAAAGCCAAGCTAAATCAAAGATTTGCTCGGTACTCATTGGCCTGTATTGAGGGAAAAATGGTCGGAGGAATTCCTCCGACCAATCGCTCTTACGTTAGGAGAGAATGAGCGAACCTCTCACCTGCATGACACCTCTCACTCTACCTCCTGGCGTCATGTAGGTTTAACTTATCCCAGTAACTGCAGGGCGGCCTGCGGTCTCTGGTTAGCCTGGCTCAGTACTGTGGTACTGGCCTGCTGAATGATCTGATTGCGAGTCAGTTCAGCCGTTTCAGTAGCAAAGTCGGTATCACGGATCCTCGAACGGGCGCCGGATACGTTTTCGATGATATTGCTCAGGTTACGAATGGTTGACTGGAAGCGGTTTTGCAACGCACCCAAATCCGCTCTGGTAGCCCCGATGGTTGAAATGGCCGCATCTATAGATGCCAAGGCTGCAGAAGCGTCAGCGGCTGTAGCAACAGACAAATCAGACAGACTCAGACCTGAGGTACCGAAACCACCGCTTCTTGACAGGTTAACAGAAATGGTTTGACCACCGTTTGCACCTACCAGGAAGGCTGCAGAGTATGAACCTGTCAGCAAATCAACCCCGGCAAACTGTGAAGTGGTGCCGATACGGCTCATTTCAGCTTTCAGGGCAGACACTTCTTTTTGCAACGCGGTGCGGTCAGCAGACGTATTGATACCGTTTTGAGACTGTACAGCCAACTGACGGATACGTTGCAGTGATGATGTGATTTCCTGCAGCGCGCCTTCAGCGGTCTGGGTTAGTGAAATGGCATCGTTGGCGTTACGCACAGCTTGCTGCAGGCCCATGACTTGTGAAGTCATACGGTCGGTGATCTGCAAACCAGCGGCATCATCGGCGGCTCGGTTAATACGGAAACCAGAAGACAGACGCTCGAATGAGACATTCAATGCTGTTCCGGAGTTGAACAATTGACGTTGCGCATTGATAGACGAAACGTTGGTGTTAACGTACAAGGACATAGACCTCTCCTACACTCTCAGTCCAGCAGTCAGCTGGCATCCGGCTCTCGCCGAAGGTTAAAAACACTTTAAGAACAATAACTTTGGTTAAAAAGTTAGTGTTACTGGCTCTCTCGTTTAAGGTTATCGACGCCCTTGAAAACTCCTTTAGAAAATTTTTGCCGCCCGGCAAACAAAGCGGAAAAACTTTGCCGCCTTTGCATTGATAAAAGACTTGCGTTTCAATAGGTTCCCAGACAATTTCAGCATGTATAGAAAATGCACATAATCCATCAGACCAACTTATGGTCCCACGCCCCCCACAATGCCTTCAGCGATCTTTGTGAATTCAACAACATGCTAGTGTGCTGCTTTCGCGAAGCAACAAACCATATCAGTGGCGATGGCAAAATCCGGGTGCTTTATCTGGACTGGCAGGGCAAGGTGCTCAGGCACCAGCTACTGCGCATCGCTGGAGCCGATCTGCGCGATCCTAAGCTGTCCCTGACCCCCGACAACAAACTGATGCTACTTGCCTATGCCAGGTACTGCGGCGCTGACAATAAAACCCGCTTCGGACAGCCCACCACCTGGTTGTCTCAGGACGGCTATAGCTGGACTGCCGCAAAAGGTTTTGCAGACAGGAACTGGTGGCTGTGGCGTATCAGTTGGCATAACGATAAGGCTTATGGGGTGGCATACAATCGCAGTGCCCAAAGCACCAGGCTGTATAGCGGCTACCCGCGCGGCAGTTTTGATTGTATTGAGCCGGAGCTGTTCGGCTTACGCAAACACGGCAAGGGTTACCCCAATGAATCAGATTTGCAGTTCGCTGCGGATGGAACTGCCTATATACTGCTCAGGCGGGACGCCGATACCTGCACAGCACAGCTAGGTATCGCCAAGCCCCCCTATCGTCGCTGGCAATGGCAGGATCTGGGCTTTTATCTGGGCGGGCCGGCTATGCTGTTGCTGGAAGGCAACCAAGCGTTGCTGGCAGGCAGGATCTGGCGGGCATCCGGGCCTAAAACAGCGCTTATTGGTCTGGACTTGGTTAGCTGGAAAAAGAAACTGCTGTGTATATTGCCCTCCGGCGGCGATACCAGTTACCCCGGATTGGTCAGAAAGGGCGATAGACTCTACATAAGCTATTATGCCAGCCATCAAGGCCAACAAAGTCGCATCTACCTGTCGGAGCTGGAACTTAAGCTTACTTAGGAATAATTAACGTACATAATCAAACAGCGATAAGCTGGTGACCCTGGAAAAGGTGGCTTGCGCCGCCTGTAAGGCGGTTTCCTGGCGGCTAAGGTCAGATACCGCCTGAGCATAATCCACATCCTGTACCACGGAGCGGGCTTCCTTGGATGCGATTTCCAGATCCAGATTAGATTCAAACACGGCGCCTGCCACATTTAAGCGCCCGCCAATACCTGAAGTCGCCGCGCCAAGTGCCTTCAGGCCATTGTCCATACCGATAATGGCATCATCTAGGGCGGTCAAAAAATCCTGCTGGGCAATATCTGGGTTGTCCAGAGCAACAAAAAAATCATCCAGGGTCTGCGCCAGGTTTTTCTTCTCCGGTGGATTCAGCGAAAAATCCACTGTGTCCCCAGGAGCGCCATCGATGGTGAACTGCATACCATTAAAGGTAAAAGGCTCACCAGAGGTAAAGTTAAAGGTGCCCAAATTGGCCAAGGTACCGGTATTGGTTACCGTAACCTGATTACCCGCACCATTGATTTGTATCTGAAAATTATTATTGGCCGGGGTGACGGCATCATAGTTTTGCTGGTGAAAACGGTCCAGATCGTTTTGTTCACTTATTTTTAATGATGCATCCGTTGCGGTAGAGCCTACAATGCTGGACTTAAAACGGGCAAACACATCTTCAAACACCGACTTGCCGGAGTCATTGCCCATAATTTTCACCGACGGTGATAACTGATAATTGGTAGTGCCTTCATCGCCCTGAAAATAATACTTATTGCCGGTGGCACTGGGATCATACACAAAAGCCGGGGATTTGGACTGATAGCCAGCAAAAATATATTCACCCGCGGCATTTTTGGAGTTCATCAGGTCGAATACCTGATCGCGGATTTGCGCAATCTCAACGCCAATAGCGGCCCGGCTTTCCGGTGTCATGGCACCACTGCCCGCCTGAATAGCTTTGGTTCTGGCGTTAGTCACGGCGTCATTAATATTGCGCATTACCGCTTCTTGTTCTTTTAAGGCTGCGGTAAGTAATTCATTATTGCGCTGAAACTGCTTTATCTGGTCCAGTTCCTCGGTCAGGCGGATCACTTTAGATGCCCCCACGGGATCATCAGATGGGCGTAATAGCTTTTTACCCGAGGCCAGGCGCTGTTGAATATCGGACAGGTCGCCCTGGCCATTCAGAATATTGTTGATACCGCGGTCGAATAGCTGACTGGTGGAGATTCTCATCTTGTTACCTCATTACCTGGCAGCACTAAGAATAGTATCAAACAGGGTCTGCGCCGTACTTAGAATACGGGCCGATGCTGCATAGGCCTGCTGAAACCGGATTAAGTTGGCCGCTTCTTCATCCAGACTCACCCCGGATACCGACTGAAACCAGTCATTGGATTGTTGCTGCATCGCCTTGGCGGCTTTTAATTCAATGCCAGCGGTAGCGGATTTTTCCCCCACCGAGCTCACCGTATCGGCATAGGCACCATGAAAAGTAGTGGCATTCTGGTCACTAAAGGGTTTACTGGCATCCCGGCGCACGGTGTTGACGTCCTGCAATCCGGCCAGCTCCAGGCCGTTGCGGTTGTCATCCACACCATCGGTATTATAGCCGATGCTAAAGGTGTCTCCGGCCTTAGGTACCCCTTCCAGACTAACGTCATAGCCAGGGTAATCGTCCAGTGGCGGTGAGCTAAAAGCGGCCGGCCAGCCAGGAGTGCCTTTGGCTTGTTCGATCAGATTTCTTAAATCGGTTGCGCCTGCCACCGTGGTGATCACCGTACCTGCACTGTCCAGCACTTCAAAGGTATCGGCGGCAGTAAAACGGATCTGGGTTGGTGCGCCCACGCCACCGCCGGGTGCAGCACCTGGGCCCTGTAGCCCACCTGTGCCATCAAAAGCCGAGGTGTCGGGGTCAAAAGGCGCGGCATTGTCGACATGAGTATTAGTCACCGCAGTGGATACCACAGTAGCAGAGCCTAAATTATTAATATTACCTTCTGCTTTAATTGGCGAAGCAAAGGCCAGATCCTCACCACGCAATACATCCAAATCAATTTGGGAGGCGGCGTTACGTGTTGGCTGCAGCAGGAACCGGTCGTCTACCGCATAGGCACCGCTTGGAAATTCCACTTCCAGACCATCGCCAATGCTACTCCAGTTACCCGCGCCGGTAGATAACGCATTTGCGCCGGCATAGGTATACACAATCGGGTTGCCGTTAGTGCCTAAGGTTGGCGAGCCGTCTGAATTTAACAGCTCAACGGTCACGTCCAGGGTCGCGGGCGGACCAGCATTGACCGCATTTACCGTAACACGATAATCCGACGTGGTTAGATTCTCAGCCTGATTCTCTTCCACCCGGCCATTCATGGCCAGATTGGGTGCTGAATTATCCTGATATCCCAATGATTGAAATTCTGGCAACTCAAACAGCTTGGCGCCCAACTGGCCGTCATAATCCATACCCAGTTCATTCTGCTCGTTCATGGCATCGGCAAACGCCAGCGCCAGTTGCCCCAGTTCCCGCTGTTTGGGCCCCAGTACTTCATCGCGAAATGAAAACAGCCCGCCCATTTTGCCGCCCATCTCTGTTTCATCCACGCCAAGGGTGACGGGCGCATTAGATGCCACCAGGGTGAGCCTTTGCCGTTGCGCATCCGGGTCACCACTGATCTGGAACAGATTAAACACCCCGGCTTCCATCACCAGAGCTTCACCGTTTTTCAGGTGCACCATAGTAGAGCCGTCATCCAGATTACGGGTTTCAATGGCGACAATTTCGGATAGCTTCTGGATAGCCAGATCCCGCTCGTTTCTCAGCACGCCAGCTTCCTGCTGGGTTGAAGCGCTTTCCACATAACGGATCTGGGTATTCAGGGCAGATATGGTTTTGATCAGATCATTGGCTTCCTGGGTAACGCTGGTCAGTTCCTGATTAACGTCTTTTTCCATCTGGCGCATATATTTTGACAGACTGGACATACGTTCCATCAAAGAATTGGCTTCCCCCAGCACTAAGTCGCGGGAAGCCAGGTTGCCAGGTTCGTCGATAGCGGTTTGCATGGAAGCGAAGAAACGGCTGAGACTGCCAGAGATACTGTTGGCTTCACTGGCCAACATATTATCCAGTTGCGAAATCTTATCGTAGAACGACTGAGCTTCACTTAAGGTGGTGGTGTCGCGGCGCAACTGGTTCTGAGCAAAGGTATTTAAAATACGCTCCGTGGTGCCTCGTCCTACCCCGCCGGTTAACTGCGCCACATAAGTGGTACGTTCACGCACAAAGCCTTCGGTATTCACGTTGGCAATGTTATTACCCGTGGTGCGCAGCATATTATTGTGGGCATTAATGCCCGATGCAGCAATGCTCAGCAGATCAGAGGTACGAATAAGGGTCATGGACTTCCCCGAAACACAGATTGGGCTTGTTCGACGGGCTCCGCCTCGTCAAATCCTTGTTACCATGAACAAACCAAAGCAATAATTACGCCAGAAATGTAGATCAGGGCAAGCGCTCCATCACCTGCATAATCTTGTCACTGTAGTTTGGATCGGTGGCATAGCCCGCTTTCTGAAGTTCCTGAAAATAACGGCGGCTGTCAGCAGATTGGCCGATGGCCTGCTGATATCTGGGGTTATCGCGGATAAAATCCACATAATCCTGCATTGAATCGGCAAAGGAATCATAGGCTCTGAATGCGGCTTTTTGCGGTTTTGCCATACCCTGCTGGTATTCCAGGGTATTGACCAGCGCTTTATCTCCCTGCCAGCGTTTGTCGGCCTTGATCCCAAACAGGTTATGGCTGTTCTGACCAGAGGGCAGATGGATCATTTGCTGCCCCCAGCCGGTTTCCACCGCGGCCTGGGCCACCAGAGCTCTGGGATCCAGCCCCAGTTGCGCCGCAGCCTGCTCAGCCTGTGGTAACAAGGCGGCAATAAAATCTTTGGCATCGGCAAAGGCCGGCTGTTTATTGCCGGGCTGATTAAGCGGCCCCAGCGCGCGCGCCTGAATACTGTCCAATGCCTTGATTTGGCTGCGGTTGATATCCGACAGATTGCCGTCACTACGAAGAACACTGGCTGGCGTGTAACCTTCCACATTCTGACCTAACTGCTTGACGATCAGATCGGCCAGGCCCAGACTGCCACCAGATGCCAAATCTGTTGCCAATTGCTGGTCGTGCATATCCCGGTAAAACTTACCCTGCTGGGAATTAAACGGGCTGTCTTCATCGGCCAGCACATCCTGGGCGTCACGCATTGACTTTAGCATCATGCGTACAAAGATGGCCTCGAACTGTTTGGCCGCCTCTTCCAACGCGCCCTTATCACCCGCCTGAGCCGCGCGGCGCAAATTGTCCAGACCTTTAAGGTCATGCACATTGCGCGACTGCTCCAGTTGATTAAGAGAAAGTGTCTGTTCCATCATCAGATTATTATCAGTTGACCTTGCAGCGCACCGGCCTGACGCAGCGCTTCAAGAATGGCCATCAAATCACCTGGAGCGGCGCCAACTTCATTAACCGCACGCACTAACTGATCGAGAGTAACGCCAGGGTCAAACTTAAACATACGGCTGTCATCCAGATTCACATCTACCACGGACTGCGGCGTGACCACCGTTTCCCCCTCTGCCAGCGCATTGGGCTGAGACACCTGCTGATTTTCCGAAATTGTCACCGTTAAGCCACCGTGAGTCACGGCTGCCGGTAATAAGCGCACATCCTTGCCAATCACGATAGTGCCGGTGCGGCTGTTAATAATCACCTTGGCCGGAGCGTCGGCAGGTTCAAATTCAAAGTTTTCCAGGGTCGCCAGAAAGCCTACACGTTGCCCAACATCTCTTGGGGCCGACACCCTGACTGATGCCGCATCAATGGGCGTGGCTATGGCATAGCCATTGGCCGGATCGGCACCAAGACGTTTGTTAATGGCTTCGGCCAGACTGCGGGCGGTGGAAAAATCGGGATAGTGCAAATTCAGTGTCAGGTAATCGTTTTGCATCAGGCCACTGGGCACAGACCGCTCCACAATCGCCCCATTGACAATACTGCCTACCGTGGGAGTATTGGCCACAATACGCGAACCATCGGCTCCTTCTGCACCAAAGCCGCTAACCACCAGGCTGCCCTGAGCTACCGCATAAACATTACCGTCCAGGCCTTTTAAGAACGTCTGCAGCAAGGTTCCACCGCGCAGACTGCCCGCTTCCCCGATTGAGGAGACGGTAACATCAATGGTTTGGCCGGGTTTGATAAAAGGTGGTAACTCTGCATGTACCGCCACCGCAGCCACGTTCTTAATTTTGGGTTTTAAATTACTGGGCATCATAATGCCGAAATTAGACAACATGGTGCGAAAGCTTTGTTCAGTAAACGGGCTTTGTTCGCCAGTACCCGGCAACCCCACCACCAGGCCATAACCCACCAGTTGGTTACTGCGTACCCCCTGAATAGACACCAAATCTTTAATACGCTGGGCAGCCTGGATAGGCGCGCTAAGCAGTAAACCGGCTATTAAGAAATACGCTAACTTAGCCATAATGCCTCCTAGAAGGGCCACCATTCAGACGAGAAAAAGCGGGTTAACCAGCCTTGCTGCTGGGCCTGCGAAAAGGTACCTGTACCACTGTATTGGATTCTTGCATTGGCGATTTTGGTGGAGTTCACCTCGTTTTCCGGGCTGATATCCGCGGCTCGCACAATACCGGTTAAGCGCAGATATTCATCACCGTTATTCAGGGTCAGCCATTTTTCGCCCCTGACCACCAGGTTTTGATTAGGTAGCACCTGGATCACGGTAACCGAGATATTGCCTGCCAGGTTGTTACTCTGATTGGCGGTCGCTGAGCCTTGAAAGTCATTGGCTGACGTTACACCAAGCTGCACTGACTCGCCGCCAATCGCGACTGCGTTGCCACCCAATCCGGTAATGGGATCCAATGCCATTTCACTGGTTCTGTTGGTATTGGTTCCGGCAGACTTTCTGGCCGTGGTATTTTCCCTGAGCACCACAGTGATAATATCGCCAATACGACGGGCCTTAACGTCCGAGTATAGGCTGCTGGAAAAGTTATCCTGAAAAATAGAACCGTCGTCATTAACCTTCTGCTCGGGAATATCCGGCATCACCGGCGCAAAGAACGGATCATTGGGCATTGGCTGTCTGGTTTGAGTACTGCTGCAGGCCGCCAACAACAGCATCAAAGTAAAGGACATCAGGATTTTCATAACCTTAACCCTTATTAAAGCTGCTGAATAACCTGACCCAGCATCTGGTCAACCGACGAAATCACTTTAGAGTTCATTTCGTATAAACGCTGGCTTTCAATCAGGTTAACCAATTCCTCGGTCACATTCACATTGGACGTTTCCAATGCCCCCTGAATAATAGTGCCAAATCCAGCCAGACCCGGCACACCCTGCAGCGGCGCACCACTGACGGCGGTCTCTACATACAGGTTCTGTCCGATAGGTTGTAAGCCGGTTGGATTAATAAAATCTGAGATAGTGATTTGCCCTAATACCACAGGGTCGGCCTGGCCACGAATGGTGGCAGACACCTGACCATCCTGAGAAATAGTAATCTGCTGGGCATCTTCTGGTACGGCAATCACCGGTTGCAACTGAAAGCCCGCACCAGGTGTCACAATTTCACCATTCTCATTTAAGGTAAACTGGCCATTGCGGGTATAGGCAATGGTGCCGTCAGGTTGCAGAATTTCAAAAAAGCCGCGGCCCTGCACCATCATATCCAATGCGTTATCTGTAGTTTGCAAGTTGCCCTGGGTAAAAGCTTTTTGCGTTGAAACCACTTTAGAACCTGCACCCAGCATCAAGCCGGATGGCAACTCGGTATCGGCAGAAGAACGGCCGCCCGGTTGATTGATATTCTGGTAAAGCAAATCCTCAAAGATTGCCCTGCCCTTTTTAAACCCAATGGTACTGGCGTTGGCCAGGTTATTGGACACCACCGACACATCGGTTTGGGCCGCATCCAGGCCGGTTTTACTGATCCATAATGCTGGGTGCATAGGTCACCTCCGCCTTAGTTAACCATTACAAAATCTGCAGCAAGCGGTTTGCCCGGGTATCGTTTTCCCCCGCTTCCTTCATTAATTTCACTTGCAGCTCATAATGCCGCTGCAAGCTAATCATGCTGACCATTTCTTCCACCGGATTGACATTGCTGCCCTCCAGTGTGCCACTGGCCAGCCGCACGTTTAGGTCTTCGTCAGCCTGCTGGCCGCTCTTTAATCTGAACAGTCCATCGCTGCCCCTTTCCATTTCCGCCACATTGGGATTGACCAGCTTCAACCGGCCGATTTCTTCCAATACTTCAATCGGAGCGCCCTGCGGACGGATAGACAAAGTGCCGTCATTGGCAATATCAATTTTAGATAAGGGCAACGGCAGCGCAATGGGGCCACCATCACCGATCACCAGATTACCGTGACCGTCCTGTAGCAAGCCATCCGGGCCGACCTGCAAATTACCGGCACGGGTATAGGCTTCGTTACCCTGTTTATCCTGCACGCTGAGCCAACCTGCACCTTGAATGGCCACATCCAAGTCACGATCGGTGCGGATCATGGCGCCGCCTTCGTAGTTAT
Organism: Bowmanella denitrificans; assembly: GCF_039522935.1. NCBI lineage: Bacteria > Pseudomonadati > Pseudomonadota > Gammaproteobacteria > Alteromonadales > Alteromonadaceae > Bowmanella > Bowmanella denitrificans. The sequence goes on from NZ_BAAAEI010000021.1 coordinate 149,940, forward strand.
TGGTGGGGCTTTCGGTCATGGCAAATACACGCGTCGGCAACCCTTCGCCAAACGCAGGCATGGCTCTGGCCTGCTCCAACTGGGCTTTAAAGCCGTTGGTTTGTGCATTAGCCAGATTATTGGCCCGCACTGAGGTTGCCAGCAGATCCTGCCTGGCACCACTGGCGGCAATATAGAGCAATTTGTCCATGACGGTTTATTGACTCAGGTGAACACTTAGTTTGAATAGAGCAAGTTTGATGCCAGGATGCGTGAGGTGTGAGGTGTGAGGTGTGAGGTGTGAGGTGTGAGGTGTGAGGTGTGAGGTGTGAGGAAAAAATGCTGAACCAGCACTTTGATATATCGATGGTTTTTATCTTTTGGTAAATATAGCTTTTTTCATTCTATTGTTGGGCTAAAGCCCAACCCACAGTGGGTCGGAATTTATTCCGACAAAAAACAGAATGCGAAGCGCTAATGTGAAGCTCAGTATAGCGAATCGCTCTGCAATCTAATATCCGGCGGCCATAGGCTTTTGCCAAATCCTGATGCATGAACGCGCAATTCAGCTGAATCCACTGTCTCACAAAGACGCTATAAGTCAATAACTTAGATGGCTTTATCAGCGCTAAACACTTTTGTGTTTTTTGTGTATTTCGCAATAAAAAAGAAGGAGTAAGACGGCAAGCCACCTTACTCCTTTCGCTTCTCTCCTAACTATTTATCTCTAGCGAATATTCAATACCGTCTGATTTAACTGGTTATTCACTTCCAGGGCACGGGAGTTAGCCTGGAAGTTACGCTGGGCGACGATCATATCAATCAGTTCAGTGGTTAGATTGACGTTGGCCGACTCCAGCGCCTGGGAGTTAATATCCCCATAGGTGCCGGTGGTGGCCTCACCCGCCAGGGCTTCGCCGGACAGAATACTTTCCTTCCATTGGGTATTGCTTTGCTGGGTCAGACCCTGTTCATTGGCAAAGCGAATTAAGCCAATTCTGGCAATAGGGTCAAAGGTGCCGTTTGAGTACTTGGCCAGTACCAAACCATCTTTATTGATTTCAATACCGGTTAAGCGACCAACCGCCAGACCATCTTGTGACAAGGTAGTTGCAACAAAGGGGTCGGCATATTGCGTTGGTTCTTCAGGAGTTTGAGGCCCAACAGAAAAGTTAAAATCAATACTAAGTGTTTGAGTTTGGTCTGAACCATTGGTCAAAATAGCACCCAAAGCTTCAGTTGTTAATTTGAAATCGGGCTGATTAGTACCATTTGCCGACTGAATACCAGTGAAATCTCCACCACTGCCAAATATTAGTCGGGCACCAGTAACGGGGTTACCAGTCGCTGTACCTGCAAAGTTTCTCGCATCTGCGGGACCGGGAACTGCTGGAGGCGGCAAAGCAGGTACTGTTGTACCATCATCATTAGTGATATTGACTAATGTATCATCGACTGCAGTCAACATAATCCACTCATTCGGACTGGCAGCAGGTGCATTTACGTCTTTAATGAAGTAAAAGGTCTGCACATGACTGTCACCCAATGAATCATAGACGGTAATAGAGGTCTTGGCGTGATAGCTAAGCTGATCCGCAGGGTCAAACTGGGTTGGATCCAACCCCACTGCACCAGCCGGTAGGTTCATTTTCATATCCACCTCAGTAGTGGCCTGCGGGGCACCAGAAGAATCCGGCACACGAATCGGCACCATAGTACTGGTGGCTACAGAAGCAGAACTTCCATCAGCATTAACAGGAAAACCCAGCAAATGCTGACTGGCAGAGTTGACCACATAGTTTTCCGAGTTGAGTTTAAACATACCGGCACGGGTATAAGAGAAGTCCCGCGAGGAAAGATCCGGGGCCAGGGCAAAAAAGCCGTTACCGCTAATGGCCAGATCCAGGGCACTTTCGGTAAATTGCAACGCTCCCTGGCTAAATTGCTGGGCCACTTCCTGGGTTAATACCCCATCGCCGACTTTAGTTCTGGAACCGGCCAGCAAAGACGTAGCATACACATCACCAAATTCAGCACGGGACTGTTTAAAGCCGACGGTATTGACGTTGGCAATATTATTGGCGGTGGTATCCAGGTCGCGCTGGGCGGCGTTTACACCACTTAATGCAATATTGAAGGACATCTTGGTTCTCTCCTATCAGCTGCCAATCTGCAGAACATCAGAAAGCTTAACGCTCTCTTCGCCGGCCAGATTGAGAATGACACCCTGGCTGCTTGACGCCAGGCTGACGCTATTGACATGACGGTTAATGGCGGTGGGCAGATCAATGCGCTTTTCTCCCACCTTGGCCGTCGCGGTAATGGTGTAGTTGCCGGGCGGCAAGGGGTTGCCGCTGTTATCCGTACCATCCCAGTTAAATTCGATATTGCCTGGCTCTTTGGAGCCCAGGGTCATAGTCCGCACCGTTTGCCCGCTGTTATCTTCGATGGTGATCTTCATATCATGGGCGGCTTTTTCATTGATAATCACCCCGGATACCTCGGCATTTTCGCTATCTGCCAGGCTGGCTTTATCACCAATTACCAATACCTGCTGACCAATCAGCCCGGACGCGGCCAGGGCCTGACTGGAGTTCATATTAGCGGCAAAGCCTTCAAAACTGGTTTGCAGCTTGGTCAGGCTGTCGGCCATAGTGAAGCTGGTCATCTGCGCGATCATCTGATCATTGTCCACCGGCTTGGTGGGGTCCTGCTGGGCCAATTGTTCGGTTAGCAAGGCAAAGAAATCTTCCTGCTTAAGCTGACCGTTGGTGTTTTCCGGCACCTTGCTTTCCTGCGGCCAGTAGAGGTCGCGGATATCCTGGTTATTGCTTACTGAATCTGCCATAAGTTAATCCTCAGAGGCTTACTGACCCTGACCAAGCTGCAATACACGGCGGAAGATCCGCTTGGTGGTATCAGCAACTTGCACATTGGTTTCATAGGCCTTGGACGCTGACATCATGTCGGCCATTTCTTCGACAATATTGACATTGGGTTTGTAGATATAGCCGTCTTTGTCGGCCATCGGATGGCCAGGGCTGTATTCCACCTGCAGCGGCCGGTCGCTTTCCACCACACCCAGCACTTTTACGCCACTGCCGGCTGTTTGATCGTCAATGGCGCGCTGCATTTCTGCGGCAAATACCGGCTTACGGGCGCGATAGGTTTGATCAATACTGCTGCTGACGCTGTTGGCGTTGGCAATATTACTGGCAGTGGTATTTAGCCGGACCGACTCAGCACTCATGCCGGTGCTGGCGATATTCATAATGTTAAACAGGCTCATCAGGCTTGCCCTCCACTTAAGGCCTTCTTAAAGCCTTTGAATTTGCCATTGAGAAATTCGATACCGGCCTGATAACGCATACCGGTATCTAAAAAGGCATTTCGCTCCGCTTGCACATCCACGGTATTGCCATCGCCGGTATCCGGCTGAGTAGGTACCCGGTACATCAGCTCACCAGGATTACGTACCTCGACAGCAAAGTGTTTTTCGTGGGTACGGGATAAACTGGAGGTGAGCTCGGTCTGAGCCGCCTGCATGGCGGTTTTAAAGTCAATATCGCGGGCTTTGTAGCCAGGGGTATTGGCATTGGCCAGGTTACCTGACATCACTTCCATCTTCTCGGTACGTACCTGAAGGGCGCGATGATGCAAGCCGACTAATTTATCTAAGCTGATTGCCACCTTGTTCTCCTTACCACGGAGTTTGTCTTGGCAAAAACTTAGCAATAGATATGCCAGTTTAATGATGTCATCAAACCGGCACTTTGGAGAAGTTAAGGTAAGTTATTGTTTTTTGGCGTAATACAAACCAGGATTGCAGCGTACCATGGTAAAGGCTTCTGACAAGCCAGACATGGATTCCGAAGCACCGAGGAACAAAATTCCATCCTTTTGCAGGCCGGCGGCAATTTGTTGCAGTATTTGCGATTTAATCTGGGCAGAGAAATAGATCAGCACATTGCGACAAAAGACCAGATCAAATTTCCCCAACGAGGCATATGACTCCAGTAAATTAATCGGCCTGAACGATACCATACTGGTGACCTGGGATTTTAGCCGCATGGTGCCATTGGCGGTAGGTTCAAAAAATTGCCGTTTACGCTCTTCGGACAATCCCCGTGACAGCGACAGATTGTCGTATTCAGCCTGCTTACAACGGTTAAGCATATCCGAAGAGATGTCTGTCCCAATTATCTGCACGCCCCCTGGAAAAGCACCAGGATTACGCTGTAAAAATTCCAGTATGCACATCGAGATGGAATAAGGCTCCTGACCAGATGAACAGGCAGCAGACCAGATGCGCAATGGGCCAGTTTTTCCTTTAAACTTAAGCAACAGCTCATTCTTCAATAATTCAAAGGGGTAGGTATCCCGAAACCACAAGGTTTCATTGGTGGTCATGGCATCAATAACCGCTTCTCGCAAGGTGCGATCCCGGCCATTCACCACATTGTTGATCAATTGGGGTAAGTCAGGTAAATCAAAACGGCGTAGCAAAGGGGATAGTCTGCTGCGCACTAAATACTGTTTATTGTCACCCAGCACTATACCGCACTGACGCTCCAGATAATCCCGGAACAAGGCATAATCCTGGTTTCCTATTTCTTTATCAGGCACAAATTATTCTCAAACTATTCAAGACCTAACCATTTTTTAACCGAGTTGGCCAGTTCATCCGGGTGGAACTTAGCGATAAAGTCGTCCGCTCCAACCTTCTTCACCATTGCCTGATTAAATACACCACTTAGAGAAGTGTGCAAAACCACATGGAGATTTTTCAGCTCGGGGGAATTTTTAATCTCCGCAGTCAGAGTGTAGCCATCCATTTCCGGCATCTCAATGTCAGATACCAGTACGCCGACTTTGTCGGTGACATCGCCGGTTTCTTCCGCCAGCTCACGTAACCTTACCAGGGCCTCCATACCGTTTTTGGCCGCTTCGATTTTTAACCCCAGGCTGGTCAGCGCCTTCGTTACCTGATTGCGTGCCACCGATGAGTCATCTGCAATAAAGATAATTTTATCCTGAATGCCGGATACATCCAGGCCTTCGGTGACAGACGCACTGACATCGGTATTAAGCGGCGAAATCTCATTGAGGATCTTTTCCACATCGAGGATTTCCACCAACTCCTTGTCCACTTCGGTAACGGCCGTCAAATAACTGGCGCGCCCTGCCCCTTTTGGCGGTGGCATGATGGAATCCCAGTTAATATTAATGATGCGTTCCACCGAGTTGACCAAAAAGCCCTGCACTGAGCGATTGTATTCGGCAATGATGATAAAGCACTTTGCAATATCTTCGATGGGTTTGCCACCGGTGGCCAAACTCAGGTCGATGACCGAAATAGTCTGCCCGCGGATATGCGCGATACCCCGTACAAACTTGTTCAGCCTCGGCATAGCTGTGAGCGGTGGGCACTGCAGTACCTCCCGGACTTTGAAGACGTTGATGCCAAAACGCTGGCGTCCCCGCAACTTAAACAGTAATAACTCCAGCCTGTTCTGACCTACGAGTTGCGTGCGCTGGTTAACCGAATCAAGGATCCCCGCCATAAAACCACCTCAGTGATATTGCAATTCAGGCACAATACTTGCCCTAACTACTGTAATCCGACAATAACCCGGCAGTCATACCAAGCTATGTTACTAGAATTTGCCATTAAGCATAGCCAAAGTGGCTTGAAGTAGACATGAATAATTTAGCTAGTGTCATGAGAATATTGATATTTTTTCTTTTACTGGGGCAAAACGCCGAACTATTCGCCGATCCGGTGGATAATTCATCCCCCCATCAGGCTGTGCGTGATGCCGCCAGGCAGTATGTGTTTGAGCGTGTTACCGCCTTATCCTCTGAAGATACCCGCCTGAATGTGATGGCAGCGGAAGTTGACGAAAGATTACAGGTGCCACAATGCGACACGCCCTTTACGGCGCAGGCCAGCGAAAATAGCCTGACCCAGTCTAACGTTACCGTTAAAGTGAGTTGCCCGGCCAACAACTGGTTTTTGTATGTGATGGTCAAGGTGCGGCAGGTTCAGCCCGTGGTGGTTAGCAAAGTACCGATTTCTCCTGGTACTCTGCTGGATGATACGCAGTTGGAAGTGGTGGAAATGGAACTGGGGCAATTGCGCAGCACCACCTACTCGGCCATTGAAGAGCTAACAGGGGCCAGAAGCAAAAGGCGACTTCGCCCGGGGCAGCCGATTGAGCCCGGACTGCTTTGCTATGTGTGCAAGGGCGACAGTATCGTGATTCGTGCAGCTGCCGCCGGACTTTTTATTAAAACCAGCGGCGTGGCCCAGCAAGATGGTAATATCGGTGACACCATCTTGGTAAAAAATGCCAGTTCCGACAAACTGATTGGCGCTCGTGTGGTCAGCGCAATGGAAGTGGCGGTAGGAATTTAAGCGGCTAACGCCCCTGTTGTGCTTATTATTTCAACAAAGCGGCCGATACTATGGTCAGCCACCGCAATAAAGCGGTTTGCAAGCGTTTGCAAAAGGTGTGAGTGGCTAAATAATTTGCTAAAGTAAAGTCTGCATCTGCCGATAACATGAGCAGAGGTTTATCAGGTAGTGGATGTGAGTATGTCTATTAACAACATCAACGGTAATGTAAATAAGCCGCAGGTGGACAGCCAGAAGCTGAATCAGCAGCAACAGGCGCAAAACCAGGCGGCCGCCCAGGCAACACAGGCCAAGGCACAGACAACTGCCCCCAGGCAGGATTCAGTGTCGCTGACCCAGTCTGCCCAGCAGTTGGCGCAGGTTCAAAAGAAAGGCAATGATGCTCCGGTTAATCAGGATAAGGTCGATCGTCTGAAGCGCGCTATCCAGTCCGGTGAATACAAAGTAAACCCGGAAGTGCTGGCACAGAAAATCGCCAAACTGGAAGGTGAACTGTTTGGAGTGAAATCTTAAGTGTCGATGCAGCAGAGCCTGGAACTGTTAAACAAGCAGAAAGATGCCCTGTTGCAGTTACAACTGTTGCTCGACAATGAACTTCACCAAATCAGCAGCCGTGACGCCGAAGCCTTGATCAGTCTGGTGAAGGAAAAAGAAACGCTGCTGGAGCAAATTCAGTTACAGGATGAGCAGCTCGGTAAGCTGTTACCTGATCCACTATTACCACAACAGCAAGAATTGAAATCCGAGATTCTGAATCTGGTCAAAGATTGTCAGTACCGCACCCAGATTAATGCCACCGCGGTAGAACAGGGTCAACTGCGTTTGGAACACCTCCGTAGTTTGATTATTGAATCCCGCGCCAAAGAAAGCCTGACCTATGATAAGGCGGGTAGAAAACATTCCGGCAACCGTGGCGGCGGAGTCAGCGCTTAAGCTCCTCAGCTATTTCCCTAGTACAAAAACTTATGACCACAGAGCCACAGAGAACACTGAGTTTTCAACAAACTCAGTTTGTTACTTGAATATCTGCCCCTAAATACTGCGGCGTGCGATTGCACAGAAGCCAGCATCTGTAGTGAATGATTGGCTATCTCAGTGTTCTCTGTAGCTCTGTGGTTATAATTTACGTCTAGTAGTAGCGGACCTTTTTAACCCGCTTGGGCTTAGCTACCGCCAGGTAGATGTCATGTACTTTACGCATATCCAGCTCCAGTTCTGTGGCATAAGTGTTGTCGTCTACCGCATAACTTTTAACCACTTTGGCTCCACGGATCACGCCATCCACCGACGACTTCAACTGGGCATTGCTCAACACCAGATTAGACAAACTCTCCTGGCCGGATAAGCGCTGACCGTATACCTGCTCAGCCAGTTCCCGGTAAGCATCCAGCTTAGAAGCTTTAATGGCCTGCAGCATTTTTAAGGTATCGGAACTGCCCTGTTGCTCTGCAATGGGGGCATACCCCACAGCCTGCAGTACAGGATAAGTGGCGGGTTCGATATATTCCCATTCCACCTGCTTATCATACAGGCTCGAACAACCACCCAGTAAAATCATCAACAGGCCATATCCCAGGATGCGCATTGTCCACCTCGAAGTGTGTACAGAGCTATAAGCCCCGTCATTAATTATCTGAACACTCTTAAGTTAAGCAAAATACGTACCGATTAACGTCAAAGTTTTGTCCGACTAAAACGGTATATATTGTGCATAGTCGGTGACAAACGTTTTCCACCCTGAAGGTACCTACGTGAAACAATGTCTGTTGCTGCTGTTTTTGCTGATCAGCCCAGTGAGTCAGGCCATTTGGTTTGAAGCCAGCGGCCAGGCCGTGGTTGTACAGGGCGACAAACAACAAGCCAGACAACTGGCTACTCAGGAAGCCATCAAACAGGCCCTGATGTTTGCCGGTGCCAGAGTCAGCTCGGTACAAAAACTGGCCAATGGCCTGTTGCAGGATGATCGCTTTGAAATTCGCGCCAGTGGTGAGGTTGACCGGGTTGAGTTGATCAATGAAATCTACCAGGACGATATTGTGACCGTGTCCATTCGTGCCGATATTTTCCCGCAGGACAGTCAGTGCAGCGCCGCAGATTACCGTAAACGTCTTGTCACCAGTTGGTTTCCCATTGCGGATAAACGTCAGGCCACACTGGGCGAGATGTTTGATTTAGGCAAAGTCTTGCCGGGTAAATTGCGTAAAGCCATGGCGCTGTCCAGCCGCCATCTGCAGCTAAGCACCATTGAGGACTTTTACATCAAGCCCGACCTGCATCCAGGTAGCCAGGCCATGGGACTGAGCAGGAAAAACTACGGGCAACTGGTGTTATTGGCACAAATTACCGACCTCAGTCACCAACAGGACGAACCCGGAACACTGACCTTCTGGCGCTCGGCCAGCATCGAACGTCAGTTTGCCTTAAATGCCATGCTGATTGACGGCATGACCGGCGAATTATTGTTAAATGAGACGTTTCATACCAGTGCGCCCTGGCCCTATGACCTGCATCAAAGCGTGCAACCGGCCAGTCACCAATTCTGGCAATCCAGCTATGGTCTGGCGATTAACGATCTGCTGAATAACCTTGCCCAGCGCATCGACGAAGAAGTGGCCTGCCTGCCGGCCAATGGCCGGGTATTGCAGGTTAACAATGAACAGCTCACGATTGACCTTGGTCAGCAGCAAGGGGTTAACCGCGGCGACAAGCTCAGGCTGTTTAAGCTGAATCAGTTTATGGACCAACTGGGTAACAGCCATTACCAGTATTTCCTGCACCCGGTAGAGGTTGTTGTCACTCAGGTTCAACAGCAATATGCCGTGGTGGAATCTGCCAGCGGCGCACCGCTGGCCAATATTCAGCCAAATGACTTTGTATCTAAACGTTAGGGGTTTAAATCCCCTAAACCTTAGGTAATAATGCCCAGCCTGCTCAGTCACTTAACTGAGCAACGGCAAGGTCCCCATAGTTTAATGGATAAAACGAGCCCCTCCTAAGGGCTAGATCTAGGTTCGATTCCTGGTGGGGACGCCATTCTAGAATCTTCTGCGTATAGTCCATATCAAGTCCTGATTTTTACTTCATAACCAAGAACGGCCCCTGTGTCACCCCACTTTGACTGAAGCGGCGTTTGAGCCAATACCTGGCCGGGTTTTCGATATAGCGGTAACTCAGGGTTGAGAACAAACACAGCAGTACAAACATCAGTGCCAGCAATCCCCAGCTTTGCCACAGGGTTAAATCGTAGCCCATCGGCAGGGCTAACGGATCAGGCTGATAGAGGGCGCGGCGCACGCCAATAAAGGCAAAGATCATCGGCATATGCAGTAGATACATGGAATAGGAAATATCCCCCAGCCATTGCCAAACGGGCCGTTCCAGGCCTTTACCATTGCCCTTCGGCGAATTAGCGAGGCAAAGTATTAACCCGGTGAACAGCACTACCGCCAGCGGGTCAATCAACCACTGTCCATGCCACCCCGCTACCAGCACCAAGATGATTAACCAAGGCAAAAAACGCCGGGTAGCCCATTTAGCTGCCATGCCCAACATATAAACACGATGGCAAAGCATGCCCAGGATAAATCCGCACAGGCAACGCAAAATAGCAGAGCCGGTCAGCACATCTATGGTCCCGGTGGGATAAGGATATTCAACCGGGATCCCCAGCAGATCCCAGCGCCTGGCCCAGTAAGCCGGCTGAAAATAAAACATTATGGCCAGATACCCGGCAGCACAAAATAACAGCAGCAGCCAGGGCGTGGCTTTGTTGCCCTTAGCCAATAACAGAGCCAGCCAGGGAAACAAAAAATACACCATCCATTCCACACTGATTGACCAGGAGGGGGAATTCCAGGTCGCTTCGTTGTGCGTCCCTGCTGCCTGCAACAACAATAAATGGGCGGGCAAGGCGCTGATATCGTAAGTCAGCTCAAACATCCGGTTAAAACTGTCGGTCAGGTACATCAGTGCCCAAAGCCCGATGACCAGTACCAAGCTAAACAGATGCAGCGGGTAAATACGGGCAAAGCGTGCCAGGATAAAACGGCGGAACGTTTGTTTACACCAACCCTGACTAAACTGATGGCCATACACATGGCACATAATAAAACCGCTGAGGACAAAAAACAGATCCACCATCAGGTATAACTTGCCTGAAGCGGGGGTCAGTCCACCAGGCAGCAAGCGGGCAATAAAAATATCGAAATGAAACGCCACCACTAACAAGGCGGCAATACCACGCAGTGCCGTCAGGGCTGGCAAGCTTTCGGCCGCCTGACCAGAAAGGCCAAAACGCGTCGGTGAATCCTTCACAAAAGGCTCCTTAACTACATCACTTCAAATATCTGCTTAGCAGGACCGCTACCTAAACCGTCCCCGCCAGCACTTCAGCCTTGGTAGACTGATGCTGCAAGGGATCAAGCTGTTTTACCACTTTGGCCGGATTGCCCTGCGCGACACAGTAGTCAGGTATATCGCTGCTAACCACGGCACCGGCACCAATCACCGCGCCGCGCCCGATGGTCACTCCTTTTAAAATCACCGCTCCCAGTCCAATCCAGGCATCCTGTTTAATCAGTACCGGCTTGGCACGGATACGCGCGGCTTCATCGTCCAGCCCCCGGCCTGTCAGCGGGTGACCGCTGCTGTCCATCACCGTTACCCCTGGCCCGAAGGTGACCCGGTCCTCAATCTCCACCAATTCATAGGCCACAATGGCGGTGCCCTGCAAGCCCACCTGATTACCGATTTTGATGCGCCCTGGCTTGCCATTATTGACCTTTACACTGGTCAGCTTCACCGGACCATTTTGAAACGCCATACGATTGAGACTTTCCAGATAGCAGTACTTGCCGATGCTGATACAGTTCTCAAACAAGTCAGCATGAATATCCTTACCACTGAATGACGGATCCGTTACCCAGGTTAAGGTGACATCCATTTCTCCCGAACAATAACACTGCTCCCCCATGCTCAGGGCGGTGGCCGACGCATTGGCATCATCCTGCAGGTAGATATTTTGATACATTGGCATTGCTGCGACTCCATGTAATGCTCGGTTGAGCGGGTTATTGTAAAAATCAGGCCAGGCTGAGATTGCGGCACCATTTGCCGCTTTTAAAGCGATAGAGCGAGACAACGGCCTTTACCGCTTCCTCCACTAACACCAGCATATAGATATGTAAGGCACTGTAGCCCAGCTTCAGCATCACAAAACTGCTGGGAATGATAATCAGCCACTGCATCACAATATCCAGTTTCATACAGAACTGACCATCACCGCCGCTGCGGATCACACCGTTCATGGTTTGAATGGATAACGACTTAATCACCACGCCGATCAGCATCAGGGTGACAAAATCATTCAACACCTGTGAGTTGTGCTCCGGGCTGAAATAGCCAACAACGCTGTCCCTGAACAAGCTGAACAGCAAAACAATCAGGGTGACACAGCCGATACACAGCAGGATGGCACTAACAGACTTGCTGTTAATATGCGTTCTGGGCTCATGCGGTATGGCCTTGCCAATCAAAATGCTGGATGCAGTGGCAATGCCCATGGTCAGCGACAACAACAGGCTTTCGATGGGAATAATGATGCTGATAGCGTGCAAGGCCTGTGGACTGCTGCGACCTAAGAACGAATAAAACAGAAAGGCCCCTAACGACCACACTAAGCCAGATGAGGTAGCAGTAACAATTTGCTCGCGGATCAGGGCAAATTGCCTGCGACTGAAAAACACCGAACGGCACGGATTAATGCCTTTAATCAGCAAGAATACGCCTAATGCCAGTACTTCAAATACTCCGCCGACCAAAGTGCCATAGGCCGCACCTTCAATGCCCTGGCCATAGTCATAAATCAGCACGGCACTGACCGCCAGATTAATCAGCACACCCAGGCTGATAATGCCCGACACCCAGTTTGAGTAACCGGCAATGCGCAAGTAGCTAGCCGCCACCGATGAAAAACACAAAAGTGGCAGGCTCCACAGCACAATGTCCAGATAAAGCCCGGCCTGTTGCTGAACCACAGCGCTTTGGCTAAACATTGCTATCACCGCGCCGTCAAATAGCAGCAGGCCAAAAACAATCAGGGCGCAAAGGGCTAAGCTGATAACAAAGGTCGTCAGGGTGGCAGAGTTTAACTTGCCGGTATCCTGGGCACATTGTGCCGCCACATAACCACCGCCGGTAGAAACACCAAGCAATGTAATAATGGCCACCAGCATCACCCGACCGATAATGCCGGTGGCCGACACCGCCTCCATGCTGACTTCGGCCAGCAGCAGCGTGTCGACAAAGGATTTGGACGAGAACAACAAGGTTTGTATGGCGATGGGTATCGCCATAAAAAGCAGGGTTCTGGTAAACATGCGTTAGCCCCTTACTCTCAGGCAAATGCCCGAATCACCCGATTCAGCGAATAAATGGCATCTCCCAGTTCCCGGTCATAGAAAGATGTTTGCCACAGATTGTGCATGGCTTTGATTTTAAGCCGCGCGACCCCGGCCTGCCTGACCTTGTCATCAAGCTCGGCGTCATCTGCCTGATGTGGCCAGTGAATGGAGCAAATGTCCTTGTCCAGTTCAAACTTGTTGTTGTGTTTAAACAGCCGGATCCCCAGTTCAACGTCCTCCCCGCCCCAGCTGTTAAAGCCTTCATCAAACAGGCCAGCACCAATCAGTGCCTGACGCTCAGCCGACACATGGGCGGTCCAGAAAATATCAAAAGGCGCTGGCCATGCCGAAATGTTGTCGCCCAGATCGTCATATTGGCTCTGGCGAATGTCATACAGGCCTTTTTCCTTGGCAAGCTGAATGGCTTTTTCCACGTCGTCGGCATTAATGCATTGTTTCAGTAGCTCGGCGTCGCTGCCTGTTGCACCGAAACCATATACATAGCCGATAATGACTTTGGCATACTCGTCCGCTTCGTGCCGTTCCAGGTGCAGGGCCAGCCCGGATGGCGACAGCACAATGCCGCAATCCAGCAGCACAATATACTTGCCCTCTGCGTAGGTTATGCCCAGATTACGGGCTTTACCCGCCCGGAAACCCAGGTCTTGTTGCCATAAATATCGGACGTTTATTTGCGCTTGAAACTGTTCGCAAACAGCGCGGGAGTCATCCACCCCACCATCGTCTACCACAACCACTTCATACAATGACTTGTCCAGGGTCTGGCTGACCAACGACGTCAGGGTTTTGTTTAACAAATCACTACGGTTATAAGTAGGAATGACAACACTGATTTTCATACTACAAGGCTTCCTTATTTTCCCAGCACCCGGACAACTTTATTCAATGAATACAGCGGTTCACCCAGTGTTTTCATATAAAAACTGGTCTGCCAGGATTGATACTTCTGATTGATCTTGATAACTGCATTGATCGCCGCCTCATTCTCAGCCTCACTGCTGCCGGACTGCTCGAAATGCGGCCAGTGGATAGCACAGATGTCGTCCGCCAGCTCGTACTTATTGTTGTTGTGAAACAAACGAATACCCAGGTCCACATCTTCACCACCCCAGGAGGTAAAGCTTTCATCAAACAAGCCGGCGCGAATCAGTTCACTGCGTTTCGCTGATACATGGGCTGTCCAGAAAATGTCGAAAGGTGCAGGCCACATGGCCAGATTCTTGCCCAGTTCATCGTATTGCCATTGGCGACTGTCAAATAGCCCGGCTTGCTGCATAACCTGAACAGACGCATCAACATCCTCGCTGCTGACAGACTCGATCACAGTAGTCAGCGCCTGCTGATCAGCCTTAAAGCCATACACATAGCCAATCACCACTTTATTCAGCTCAGCAGATTGATGGCGCTGCACATGTCTGGCCAGGCCCTGTTGGCTGAGGATAATCCCGGAGTCCAGCATCAGGATCACCTCGCCCTCCGCCGCCACAATACCAACGTTTCTGGCTTTGGCGGGTCTGAATCCCGCATCCGTTTGCCAAAAATAACGGATGTTCAGCCTGTGCTCGAATGACTGGCAAAGCGCTGCAGATTGATCGGTACCGCCATCGTCCACCACAATGACCTCAAATGCCTCTTTGTCCAATGTTTGCCGACACAGAGACTCCAGCGTGTGTTGCAACAAGGTCTGGCGGTTGTATGTAGGAATAACCACTGAAATATTCATGACAAGTCCAAAGACAAATAACTGGCCTCCTGCCCATAAGAGGACAGATTTGGCGCACAAGGGTGGCAATAATCAGAAAAGCCAAAGCTTTCCCAGAAATAGCGGCTGTTCATCACACTGACCACCGAAGCGGTTTTGAATCGGTTCAGTGCTGGAGATGACAACAAGCCCTGAATAATACGTCTGCCCATACCCTGCCCACGACAAGCAGGACTCAGGCAGAAATCATGGATATGCAAGTTATCGAAGATGGCCGCCATATCCCTGTCATCATTCAAAGACGGCGACCTACCCAATTGATAGGGTAAGGCCAGCAGATAACCTTCCACCTGCCCTTGCACATCCACCACAAAACAGGTATCCGGCGAGACAGCCTGTTTGGCCTGTAAAGCCGGCTGACTTTCCAGCAGTGTATCGGGATAGGTAAGTTGCTGAACCTGCATAATCCGTGGCCAGTCTCTGCCCTGCAGTTTTCTGAAGGCCAGCCCGGCGGCTGACTGTTCACTCATCTGGCTATCGGGTGACGTTAACTTGGCATAGTGTGTCATCAGGCGTTACCTGCCTGGCTGCGCTTTTCGGACGCTATGTTGGTTAAGCTGCTCCAGCGGGCCAGCTCCTGCATATGCCGGGCGCTATCCACCAGCACCGTCTGTTCAGCCAGCTGCGTGCCTGTATCCCGGATAAAGCTACGCTTAAGGGGTTTAAAACCGTTAAAACCTACCGTGGTATAGCTGGTTGAATAAGCGCCGCAGGACAAAAGCCACACTTCGTCACCGGATTTTAAGCTGCGAGGTACACTGATCAGGTTGTTCTCATCATTAAACACGTCATCACTATCGCAGGTGGGACCGGCCACAATACAACCCACCGTATCGGTGCTGTCATGACCAGGAAAGATCATCTGATAACGCAGTGCATCGGTTTCGTACAGGCCATTGAAACGACCACAGCTTAAAAATAGCCAGTGCTGTTCCCTGCCCTCCGGCTGCACCCGTTGCGACAGGCGCAAAACGTGTGCACGGATCACACCAAAGTCCGCCACCAGGAAACGTCCTGGCTCAAGGATAAAGCGCAGATTCTGCTTTAGTTGCTGCTGCAGATTCTGCATGCCGTTGCGAATCGCCAGAAGAATGGCTTCAAGATCCGGCCGCAAGGGTTCACCGGCTTTAGTGCTGTATCCTCGGGCAGGCAAGCCACCACCAAGATTGATATATTCCAGCCGGATCCCCAGGCGCTGTAACTCCTGCCCTACCTTACCAAGCCGTTCAAATAGCGCGGTCCAGGCAGCATCTGACATTTGCTGCGAACCAATATGGACAGAAATACCAGCAGGTACCAGACCCGACTCCCTGGCCAGCAACAGATTCTCGACCAAGGCGGACACCGAACTGCCAAACTTGCGGCTTAAGCCATATACTGCCCCTTTACCGTCGGTGGCCAACCGGCAGAACACCCGGCTGCCTGGCGCAAATCTGGCAATGGCCAGAATTTCATCGCGGCTGTCTGCGGCAAAATCTCTGACTCCCAGTTGGTGAGCCTCGGCAATCTGCTTATCGGATTTAATGGTATTGCCGTAGTGAATTCGCTGGATGTCCCCGCCTATGGCGAGGGCTTGTTTGATTTCAGCAATACTGGCCGCATCAAATCCGGCCCCGGCGCTCACCAGGGTTTGTAGCACTTCATTCACCGGGCAGGATTTAATTGCAAAGCGAATATCCAGTTCGGGGATCTCTTTTTGCAGTCTGCAGAACTGGCGCTGGATCCCGTCCAGGTCAAAGATGATTTCATCATCCGCACAATGTACATCAGCGTCTTGCGAAAGCGTATATGGCAGCATGTTCTTCACCTATAATCCTAATTCTTTAGATAAATTAATGAGTTGCATCCAGTTCCTGGATAAAAACAGGTAATCTTGCATATCCAGCTTGGCCCGCTCGATAAGGCTGTTCTTCTCGTTTACCAGTTGGTTGGCCACACTTTGGTAGCGCCCACCCAGTAATCGGTAATTTCTGATAATGTCGTCAAACACCTGATGACTATGGTCAGTATCAATATTTAAGGTGCTTTCAATAATGTGGCAGACCTCAGCACTATTGATGCGCTGCTGTTTGTCAAGCAGTGCACCAGGGCCGGCTGCAGCCATTAGCTGGTAGGCCCGGTGAAAATAAGGCATAGACAGCATAAATTTGATAAAGCGCCGCTGGTAATTGGCAAAACCTTGGTCGGTTCTGCGTTCAGGCGTATAGAAGTTGTCGATATGGCGGTTATGCACCACGGCAGGCAGTTCAGCGTGATAAACCAAATGAATCAGAAAGTAATCCGACCCTATGGTGTCCTTTGCCGGTGGCAATGGCACCACTTCCTGTACGCCAAAAAAGCTGATATTGCACATATCCACCCGCATAGGGTCGGCACGGCCCAGGGTGGCACGGTCAGCGCTAAAGACTTCGGTGCCAGCACCTTTAAAGGACTCTGCAACCAGTTCAAGCTGTTCGGCTTGGGTTGCGCCCTTTTTGGCCCAGAGTTTCACCACATCAAAATAGATATCAGCAGATAATTGCTGCATTTCACCAATATCCACCGACATTTCACCAATAAAGGAAGCCGCAACCATCGCCACAGCTTGCGACGTCTGACTTTCGGTGAGATCACGGGTGATACTGGCATCGCTGACGGTACTTGCCATGAGCCCTAAACTCAGCAATTCCTGATGAATCGGAAAAATGATATCGCCGTGTAATACCTGATAGTGGCAGTCTGAATCGCGGCGGTGCACCGTCTGGCAATTAAGCGCTGCGGCAAACAAAAAAGCGCGGTTGGTGCAGGCACCATAAGACACGCCTTGTGGCAGCATCAGCTCCAGCAAGCGCTCAGATTCGTGCCCAGCTCGCTGGCACAGTGTGTGTAGAAATTGCCGCTGCTGTGATTCATCCAGATGCACCACTTCTATATTGGGGGACACTGGCAAATGGCTGACAGCTGTGGCGTTTTTTTCCAGTGCCTGTGGTTCTGAGGTATCGATGATCAACAAACAGACCTGCACATCAAAATTTGATGCCGCATAACAGGCTTCTTTATAAAGCAGCTCGATGGTCGCCATACACTGGCGATTGGTGGGTAAAGCCAGACAGATCCTGCGCATTATTGCTCTCCTTCTTGCCATGACATTAACCCCAGCAACTTTTCCCCCAACGGGGTTAATTCTGCAGGACCATAGCGCAGGCTTTCATGACGGTCCTGATCCCCAATCAGAGTTTTGTTCCAACAAGGTGTACTGAGGTTGCGCCATGAATCCACCCGCGATGCGGTTAAGCGCGCGTTGTCATTAAGCGCCGGCATCATTGACAGATAAAATACACTGCGGATGCCATTTTCTGAGCTGTTCTGTTTTACCCCGTGCGCCAGCCAGCCGTTGAAGATCAGCATATCCCCCGCTTCCAGCCTGGGCTGCACAATGGGGTAACCAGCTTCGCGGATATCGGGGCGCACAGGGTCCCGGTCGTCTGGTTGGCTTAACAGCCAATTGTCGTAGTCTTTAAATAGTGCCGGACAACACTGGAAACCGCCGGTACTGTCGTCACTGTCATTTAGTGCGATAATGCCCTGCACCCTTTGTGGCAATAGCTGGTGTTTGGTATTCACATCCCAGTGCAGGTGAATATCAAAGCCTTTGTCGGTGGCAGGAATTCTCGCCCGTGAACGGTTGCCTATATTGGGTGGATTGAGGTTAACGCGATCCAGGGTGACCCAAAGGGCTTCGGTATCCCAAATATCCACGAAAGCGTTGTATACCCGCTCACTTTGGCGGATATCCCATTGCAACTGGTGTTGGTACATCTCAACAAAACCATAGATGTATAAATGCTCTTCCAGCTCTGTTTTGAACTGCTTTGGTGGGTACCAGGTAGCGGGATCAGACTTGTTTAGTTGCTGAAAATCACAAGCCGTGTCGAATAGCGTTAGTGCCTTTTCCCTGGCAATCGCATTTTTAACGATGACATAGCCATAATCCTGCCAGTGTCTGAAATCTTCCTCAGACAAAGTTCTTAATGGCAACGCTTTTTCCATCTTACTTAATGGATTTTTTACGTAATAACTTTCTCCATCAAGACTGACGAAATCCTTATTGGTCTTATCACTCATAAAGTACACCTTGTTGCTTATTAAATCCGTGTGATATGACATCCAATGCCATCGAAAACCACTTTACAAAACTTTGAAATACACCTTTAAAAAACAGCTCATTACAAAAGACACATCAATCTAAATAAGGTCGTTTAATTAGTGTCAACACAAAACACCAGCAAGACAAGCATAAATATTTTTACTGACGACAAATAAGATAAATATGGCAATGCGTTAATATGAAACAACAAGACATATCGCCTTATGCCATACACCTGAGTTTCTTGCGATACATCAAACTAAAAAAATCGAGATAAAACACAAACTCCATTTGCATACAAACTCAGACAAACCTCTATCAAGATGCACTGATAGTAATATTGACAGCGCTGTCATTCAAGGGATAAATACATTGATTTCAATATGTTACAATTTACAAATCATTAAAGAAATGGTTAACAAAATTTATACAAAAAGATTGAAATATAGGTATTTACGATAGAATAAAAAATTCAAAAATCAGAGCAAAAGAGGAGGTAATAAATTAAAAAATAGCATCTTAATCAAGCACCAGGTTTTAACCCAATTTCCATACTTACAAAAGTAACAGTAGTTAACAAACCCCTTAATCAGGTCATATAGGCTTAGATTTAAGGATTGAGACAAATTCAATAACGCAGAAACATTACAAGTAACATTAACAAAATATATGGCAATGCATTGCAAAGAATACCGCCCATCTTATGATGACAAATTTATGACCTAAGTGAAGACTGAAATATCTCACATGGATAAATATGATGGTTTCTTAAATGCAGCCGAATAAATAACTTAGAAAGAAGAATAAAAAAACCGGTAAAAACGAGAGGGCTAGTCCTTACCGGCTTTGTACTTAACGGTTTATATTGAATCCCAGGTGCCTGAACTCACAACAATGTTGCTCGGCCAACCTAGTCTGTTGGTTGATGTCGCGGGCCGCTTAGTTGCCAGCCCGCGAATATCAGAACCTGACAGACGATAAAATCAGCGTTTTATCAGGAGCAGGGGCCAATGACTTTCCAGGGATCACCCGCTGTTGGCAGGTTGTTTTGCGACCACCATTTAGCTTCGTAAATCGTGCCATTGTAGGTTGCCTGCATTCCGCCAGTGTATACCGAGCTGGCATTCCAGGCCGCCGGGCAGGTTGGCCCGGTATCACCGACCTTAAAGCTCACCACCAGGCTATGCGCCGCATTCAGATTACTAAAGGTATAGCTTGATGCTGCTGCCACTGACACGCCGTCTACCACCAGGGTATCTACCGTGTAACCGCTATCCGGTACAAAGGTAACGGTAAAGTCCTGATTGCCCTGCGCGGTAATCACGCCACCAACGGGGGCAGGACTAATGCTGCCGTTACCACCAGAGACGCTGGCGCTGATATCAAAGAACACCGGATTATCGATGGTGATATCGCTGAAGTTACCCGATACACCTGTGAAGTTAGCGGCGCTTAAATCCGACACCAGGGTATTTTTCAGGACCAGTTGCTTGTTATTACCACCAGCAGCGGCAGGAGTTAATGACAGCACGGTATCTGCGCCATTTTGGCTCAGCTGTAACTGGCTGAAGCTGTACTGGAATACACCCAGGCTGATTTCGGTTTTATCCGGGAAGAAGGTGTCAACGGTGACCACCATATTCCAACCCCAGGTTTGCCAGCCAAGGGAAACAACATAACCCAGACGGTCGAAGCTGCCGGTCATATTGTCAAACATGCCTACATGCAAGTCATTCAGGCCCAATCCGGGCATTTCGACATAGCTGTAAATACCACCGTCGGCGGCTTGTACGCCAACAAACAGCGAGCCATTGCTTTCATAGGCTTTCAGATGTTTAAAACCGATACCGGCAGTGCCGCGGATTTTATCTACCGCAGGGTTGAAGTTATTGGCAACCTGAGTACCACTCCAGGCCATAGTAAAGACCTTGGACTGTACAATCACGGCTGAGGGGTTTGCGTTGATCTGAGCTGCCGTCGCACCTTTAATCAATACTGACTGTGAGGAGAAAGACAACAGTGCACCATCAGCAGTATCAGATACCACCAGATTGGACAGTGGTGCTGGGTCAGCCCAGTCACGCAGAACGATTAAATCTTCCCCAACAGTGAAATCGTTGACAGTCACCGCAGAGTTGGATTGTTCATTAAGCAGAATAGTGTCTACGCCACCGCCGGTAATCACGGTATCGTCGCCCCAGCCAGCAGACAGGGTTTCGTTATAGCTGGAACCTTCAATGGTCTCAGTAGCCGGCGTATCAAACAAGGTGTTGTAACCACCAAATTTATGTACGTACTTGGTGATACAAGTGCCCAGCTCGTCACAGGTGATCTGGTCTTGTGTCAGCAGAGCACCAGTGCCCCAGGCACCACGTAAGTGAGCGGCAGCCAGCAAACCAGACATAGTGGCCTGAACCTGAATAGGATTGCCGTTTTCGTCGGTATCCGGCCAGCTCTTGGCGAGGGCCTGTGCCCAGGTCATATTGGCATCTTCCAGTAACTGCGTCATCACGTTGTAGTTAAAACGCATGGCGTCACGCATCACTAGTTCCTGCTTCTCCGGAATACGCAGATCGGCAAAGGAGTTGATACCGTTCTTACCAATAAAGGTGCCTTCCCAGTTGTTCAAGGAAGTCGCCACCACTTTATTGCCGCCGGAGCCTACTACTTCTACCAGGGCTTCGGTTTTACAACCAATCCAGTTGCTGTCATCTACAAAGATATAGAAGCTGTCGTATTCAACACCGTTGACGACCTTAGTTACCGGGCTGTAATAGCCAGTATCAATCAGCAGCGCCTCACCCAGTTGATAGCCGACAAAACCCCAGGCATTGAGCGAGTTGTACTGCATATTGCGGTACATCTGCGCATCATAAGGAGTTTGGGAATTGTAGTAGCCATCTACCCCCAACTTCGTAAAAAACTCACTGATGGTAGTAGGCTCAGGAATCATGCTGCCGGTGGCACAATCACGAACCATTTTGCCTGGTGCTGATACCTGTGCGTAGGTATACACCGGGTTATTCAGATTCTGCAGATAGAAATCCGCCAGATTGGGGTTAATGCCAGATTCAAAGTTACGCAGGGCATCCAGGAAATCCTGTACCCCACCATTGGCGGCTTGAGCGCTGACGGACGCTGCACAACAGGCAGCCAGCAAGGACAATCTCAATTTCATATCCGATCCTCTAGTTAATGATGGCATGAGACCGACAACTACTGCATCTCATTATTGTTATTCTGGGTGGGAACTCACCCGGCTTATTCAGGCCAGAAACTGCCATCTGACCTTTGCGAATTTATTGAAACTAAAATGGGTAATTCCATTTAATTTTTGACTCTTCCGGGTGAGTTATTTGACGTTTTATCAAACAAAAGCAGTCAATCCGGCCGAACACTTCCCATGTTTTTTCATATCAAAATCCTTATAAATAGGTTTGGACAAATTTAAAAATTGACTACTTTGTAGATTATTACTCTACATATACCCATGCTTTTCCAGTGCAAATCCAAATTCCCATACCTGGAGCAAGAGGGCCGCATGTAGGCCACCCCTGGGCCCTGTTGTCACCAACATTAGCCCAATAGTTAGCAAGCGCTGAGCTGTATCCAGAGCCACTGCCGGCGAAGTCTCTTAACTCCCAAGTCCCTGCAAAGGCACTGACCGACACGGCAATTAGTGAAATCACTGAAAATCGACTGATAAATTTACTAAATTTCATTTAAAAATCCCTCTTAAGTAAACTAATTCGAACACATAAAAAACACTTCAAAAATAGCTTTAATGCAATGAAAACTATGGAATATAAAATCTTGCACTTCCAGTGCAAATCCACATACCGCCACCAAAGGGTGGGCGAAGAATATCCTGACAATTTGGACCAGAAATAGGCCAGCCATTATCACCTATTTGATCGTAAAAACTTTGTCTTGCTTGCTCTTCTGTACGCCCATGTGATGAAATATTTTTTACGACCCACTGACCTGCAACCACCATGGATGATGACACAGCTAAAAATCCAAATATTGTCAACTTCTTTAAACTAATCATATTTTTCTTCCTGAATAAAATTTAATTACAAAGAATTTTCAACAACACAAATTAACTGGCAATTCCTCTACACATAGTAAACCACCCGTGAACAGAACATGTTACAAAGACACGGTTTCTTGGAAATCCATCAGCAGCTGCCATATCATATATGACATTTCGACTGCAGCTTGAACTAAAACAGCTATAGGTCTTTTCAGCCATATTCTGCTCAGTTGCCCCAACATTAATAACGGATAGTGAGAGGCCCAATCCTAAAACTAAAAACTTCAGCTTCTCCATTTTTACGCTCCTTTTTAAATAAAAAAGCGCAGCCATTAACGGCTGCGCTTGCCTTACTACATTTTAAAACTCGCACCAACAAAATAACGAGCACCAAATTCGTCTACAGAGTGATAAATATTACCAAAATCAGGAAGTGTACCAATGCGCGTCTCATTGAATATATTTA
The DNA here is from genome assembly GCF_039522935.1 of Bowmanella denitrificans. NCBI lineage: Bacteria > Pseudomonadati > Pseudomonadota > Gammaproteobacteria > Alteromonadales > Alteromonadaceae > Bowmanella > Bowmanella denitrificans. The sequence goes on from NZ_BAAAEI010000021.1 coordinate 173,149, forward strand.
CAGCTTCCAATGAGATATCAATTTGCTCTGTAACATGCCAAATAAGTGATGCATCAACTTGATCAAAAGGTTTTGCAGTTGCGTCAGCACTATTATAGTTAAACGTATATTCATCTCTGTAGTTATAAGCTATCCGTGCGGTGAAAACTTCGCCCTCATAATAGCCAGATACATTCAGTGAGTTATCGGAAACACCATACATGCTTATCTTTTCGCCATTGAACTTTTCTAGCTCACTATCTGTCCATGTATAATTGGCTGTGAGACCAAATCCATTGCCGAAATCTTGCAGGTACTGCAACTCCAGCCCAAGCACACTAGCATCCCCAGCATTTCTGAATCTTGTGATCAAGCACTCATTACAGCCATCTATTGATTCTAGCTCTGTAGTCTGTTCAATATAGTCTTTTATATCTTTGTAAAAAGTGGTTGCACTTAGTAAAGATGATTCATTGAAATACCATTCAATACCCAGGTCAACTTGGTCAGAAGTATAGGGTTCCAGATCTGGTGTCCCTACCTTAGCTTCTTTTCTATGCTCAAGAATTGGAGTAGACATCTGAATTTGGTCATAGTCGGGTCTAGATACCGTTGAGCCTGCTGCAACACGCAACAGTAAATCGTCCGCTAACTCGTTAACTAAATTCAGGCTAGGTAACAGATTGTTATATTTTTTTGTTCCCCTTTCATCCACTTGGTTTGGATTAAAGGAGTCATATGTTTTAGACAACACATCGGTTTGCACATAACGCAGACCAACATCTCCACGCCAATTTCCAAAACGTATGTCTGCCATTACATACAATGAAGTAATGTCTTCCTCAGTAGAGAACTTACTATCATAATATGTGTCGGTTTTATTTTTCTCGGCATAATCTAATATTGATGTATTGATCAAAGGGAACTGCGTTGCTGTTCCAGGCCGTGCATTTTCCCCATGTAGACCACTCGCTATGCCACCGTTGAAGTCATCCATTGCGAGGCCATCTGCCATAGCCTTATCTAGAATGCCGTTATGTATACTTCCTTCAGGATAGGTATCATTTTTAATATAAGTATATCTTTCCTGCCCACCAACAAACATTTGCTCTTGATATTTCACTCCTACTTTAACGCTGCTGATAAAATCACTATCAAGTTCAAGTTTATAATCCGCCTGATAATACTCTACATTGTGGTCCCTAAAATTATTCAGGTAAGAAAACTCTTGGTACAGAGATTGTTGAGAGTGATCCATAATACTATCCATATATTTTGGCTTAAATATATGGGTACCTGTAATGTCATAGTCGTACTCAGTTTTACTTTTATCATTAAAGTTTCCAAACCATGTACTTGATTGAAGCCCTCTTGATTTCGCATCTGACTTACCCAAAACCAGGTCCAGCTCCCAATTATCCCTGCGATAGTTTGCAGTTAAATTGATCACATCCGATTCCATCTTGGGGTCACGAATTACTGGGTTTATAAACAAAGGAACGTGGTAGCCTTCGTCAGTAACAGGCACAACTGTACCCGCCACTGCAACACCATTTTTTTCAACAATTGATTCTGGTACTAATTTAGAATTCAGATGAAAATATCCAAACAGTGCTGTATTTACGTGCGGGTTCTCTAATACAAAATTATTGTAATCTAATGAGAACAATAGGTTTTCTGATGCCTGATATTGAAGTGATACCTGAGAGCTCTCACGTTTCCGTTCTTCATCAAATAAAATTGAGCCAAACCCAATTGGCACAGCGACATCAAGAGAAGGATCACCAATTTTCGCCCAACCATCACTTGGCGGTAGGAATGAGCTTGTTGTTTGCCGATTAATCGATTGATTCTGAATCGAGTGTGCAACTAGGACACCAAGTTTTTCATCTTCATCTTTCCAGCTAAACAAACCAGATACACCGGACTCCCAACCATCAGCATTGGAGTTTTTGCTGCTCTCTACTGATGCTGCAACGGTAAATGCATCCAAATCCAAAGGCTTTCTGGTTTTCAGGTTAATCGTACCGCCCATTGCACCTTCGTTAATATCAGCTTTGGCAGATTTATAAACATCCATCTGAGAAATCTGCTCCGCTGACATCAGCTCAAAGTTAAAGCTTCGCTTAAAGCCACCTAAGTCGAACCAACCAACTGACGCAACGTTCTGACCATTCAACAATACCATGCTCTGTTGTGGGGACGTTCCACGTATATTGACACCATCGACTTCACCGTAGCTCCGGCTTACAGTGACACCAGGTATGCGTTGCAATGCATCACCAATATTTTTATCAGGGAAATCACCAATGTCCTCAGCACTTACCGAATCCAAAACTGAGTTGGAAAAACGTTTAGTGTTCAGCGCCTGGGTCAGGCTGCCACGAATGCCACGAACCTGGATAACTTCGGTGTTGTCAGCCGCCTCGGCGCCAGTGGCGGCGCTTTCCTGGGCGGTAACGGGTAAAGCACAGCAACCGGCCAGGATGGCTAGTGTCAGGCGGCTAAGTGATCTGTTCATATTCCCTATCCTCTCGTTTTAATTGCTATCTGGTGTAAATGACAATATGTCTTTTGGTTTTACTTATTATTTATCCATCATTTAGACTAATGTCAACTGTTTGTTAAAAAAGTTAATTACGGGTTAGTAAAAACTCAGCCAGGGCCTGGGCTGACACCCAGCGGCTGGAGTAGGTGCAGATACAGCTTTGCACGTTTGAAAAATGCTGAAGCGGGTAGTCAGGTCCGAGCAGCAGCAAATGCAGATTATCCGGATATTGCTGTAACAGCTGCGTCAGCCTTTGTCCTTGCGCGGGGTCGAAGTCTTCCCCTGGCAAAGGGTAATCCTCCCACACGGCAAGAATGGGTTTATCGGCAAAACGCTGATCAGGTGCGGTTAAGAAGGCCTGCAACTGGGGAAATTCCACCGCAATAAGTTCAGGTAGCTTGCCGTGCAACGACTTGAGCAGCTCGCTGCTGGCAGCCCTGGGATCATTGGGACCAATACCGCGACTGTTAACCAGGCGCTCCTGATTGGCAGGGTCTGCCAACGGGATAAAATAACAGGGCGTGGTTAAATCGGGCATGGGCTTATTCTCCCTGAGGCGCCGTATCGCTTGTCGTGCTGCCTGCACCGACAGTTTCCCATCCTGGGTTTGAATCAGGGGACTGGATGGTCGTTGCAGCTTCTGATAACGCATAGTGAGTACCTCACCCAGCCGGCTATCCAGCAAAGTCTCACTCACTCTGCCTTGTCGCACCGCATCAATCACTCCGTCCAGCGTGGCTTTTTGAATAGCCTTGTAGTCGGTGCTTTGATTTTCATAATGTTCTTCCGACAGCATCACCAGATGCGCGCCGGCCTCCAGGGCCATTAAAGCAGCCCCAACGGGGTCATACTGACGCCGCATCGCCCACATATTCATACTGTCGGTGATAATAATGCCGCCAAACCCCATTTGCTGCTTTAGTAGTTCAGTCAGAATGGGTTTGGATAAGGTCGCGGGTAAGTCACTGTCCAGTTGCGGAAAGCGAATATGGCTGGTCATCACCAGATCCACTCCCGCGTTAACGGCGGCCTGGAACGGCATCAGATCCTGCTCCAGCAGTTCAGCCTCGGATTTATCCACCACCGGCAGGGTTTGATGACTGTCTTCGGCGGTGTCACCATGACCGGGGAAATGTTTGGCACAGGCCAGTAATCCGCCCTGATGCAGCCCCTCTACCGCGGCGCAAACCTGTCTGGCTACCGCTTGCGGCTGTTCACCAAAACTGCGCTGGCCGATAATCGGATTGTCCGGGTTGGTATTTACATCGGCACACGGGCCAAGAATACAGTTATAACCCAGAGCGCCGATTTGCCGGGCAAACATCTGATATACCTCTGACGTCAGCTTTTCATCGTCTGCCTTACCCAGCGCCAGGTTACCCGGCCCCAGATCCAAATATTTGGTTAAGATACCCCAGGCCCCTTCCTGGTCCACCGCCAACAGTAATGGAGCATCACAAGGACGCAGGCTGGCCTGATGTTGTAACTGGGTTGCCAGCTGCTTAGCCTGCTCAGGGGTGGCCGCATTATCATCGGTCAGGTAGAAGCCACCAATATGGCGCTCACGTACCAGATAGCTGGCGTAATCCAAATCCCGTCCGGCAAAGGCCAGCACAAATAATTGCCCAACCTTTTCTTCCAGACTCATGGCATCCAATAATTGCCTGATATTCTTCTGCATCCATTCTCTCCTACGCAGACTCGGCGAATTGCAGACCTGACGCACCAGTGATCAGCGACACCAGATCGTTCTTATCCACATCGGCAATGGCCACATCGGCACTGCAACGGCCCTGATACAACACCACAGCGCGATCGCAGGTATCCATGACGTGCTGCATATTATGGCTGATCAAGACCACAGCCACGCCCTGCGAACTAATCAGTTTAATCAGCTCATTTACCTGGGCACTTTGTTCCACCCCAAGGGCGGCGGTGGGCTCATCCATAATCACCACTTCAGCCCCCCAGCTAACAGCGCGGGCAATGGCAACCGCCTGACGCTGACCACCAGAAAGATTCACAATCTTTTCATTCAGACTGGGAATACGGCTGTTGAGGCGATTCAGGGATTTCTGACTACGCTTGGTCATGGCTTTGGTATCCAGCCAACCCAACCAACGTAGTAGCGGATTGGACGAGCGGATTTCCCGGTTCAGATACAGATTCTGTACCACGTCAAATTCAGGCACGATGGCCAGATCCTGAAACACCGTTTCGATACCGGCATCCCGGGCATCCATGGGCGAATTGAGTTTTACCGGCTTATCGGCAATCAGGATCTCGCCTTCATCCGGTGGATGAATACCAGAGATACATCTGACCAGGGTTGACTTACCGGCACCGTTGTCGCCCAGCAGCCCCACCACTTCCCCTTTGTTAACCTTAAAGCTCACCCCACGCAGGGCTTCCACCCCACCAAAACGTTTGGTGATCCCTTTGACTTCCAGAATGGTCTGGCTCAATGCATTTCTAACCATTTCTTGCCTCCCTTGCGCCGATGGCGACAGCGGTAATCAAAATCAGCCCACGGGTAATCATTTGTTCGTCGGTGGAAAAGCCCGACAGAATTAAACCGTTGTTGATCATGCCCATCAGCCAGGAACCGATAACCGCACCAATAATACTGACCCGTCCACCAAACAAACTGGCGCCGCCAATGGCCACCGCAGCAATCACGGTGAGCAGGTCCGCTTCTCCCAGGGTATAACGGGCGCCCGCCAAGCGACCGGCATACAGCAAACCGGCAATGGCTGCACAGAGTGAGCATACGATCAGTGCCTTGATACGCACATTTTCGATACGAATCCCCATGGCACGCGCTGACTCGGGGCTGCCGCCCACCGCCAGTAGGTGGCGACCAAACACCAGTTTATTCAGCACCACATAACCAATCAGGGCAAAGATCAGGGTCCACCACAGCAATCCGGGCACGCCCAGAAACTCGCCATTACCAAATAAGGCTCGGAACATGGGGTCGATCACCGGGATAGACTCAAGATTGCTGACCTGGCGGGTAATACCAGTGATCACGCCCATGGTGCCCAGCGTTATCAGCAGTGACGAGACTCTGAGCCGTTCAATCAACAAACCATTGATCAGACCCACTAACATACCGGTCAGCAATGCCCCGGCCACAGCCATTGGCATACCTACATATTGCAGTAAAATGGCCCCCACAATGGCACTGAGTGCCACCACTGAACCAATGGACAGGTCAATGTGCCCCACCGCCAGCGCAAAACTCAGGCCCACCGCCATAATAGTAATAGGCGCGGTCTGGCGGATAATATTCATAAAGTTACTCAGGCTTAAAAAGCCGGTGTCATTCAGGAAGATGGCAAAACCAGCCAACACCAGAATAAACATGTAGTAAATAAAATACTGGCGCTTCAGTAGCTTGGTAGCCCAGTCCTGGCGCGCCAGCGCAGGTGAAGTGGTGGACATGTTAGTCTCCAAGGGCAAGGTTGATAATTCGTGGTACATCGGCCTGATAAGCTTGTTGCCAGACATCGCGGATATTGTCGCGGGTCACCAGGTCAAAAGGTACCAGGGTAAATAATGGAGCAGATTCGCCCAGCTCGGCCAGCAGGGCCACTCTGGCCATGGTGGCGCCAATCTCGTAGGGACGATCCGCCACGGAGGCCAGCATATTGCCACGCTGGGCCATATCCAGCAGGTTGTTGACCCCCAGATCGTGAGACACAACTTTTACTTTAGAAAAGCCATCGCCGCGCAGCGCTTCCACCACCCCTTCGGCGGCAGAATCCCAGGCCACATAAATCACATCGATATCTGGATTTCTGAGCATCATGGCAGAGGCGATAGCACTGGTATCCTGCTCTTTAACAAACCCCTTTTTAGCGGTAATTTCAATACCCGGGTAACCTTCAAGTGCCTTCAGGAATGCCTGATCTCTGGTGTTGGTCACAAAGTAATTTACATCGTGGAATATCACTCCTACTTTGCCCTTGCCCTTGCCCTGCAGGTGACGGTTAACGGCCTCGGCCGCTTTTTGCCCCATGCCCTGCATATCATCAGAAACGATCCCGGCGTAATCCTGACCATGAACAAACCCCGGAATTGGGTTACTCAGCAATACCAGTTTGGTGCCGCTGTCCACGGTTTTTTGTAGCCCCACCTTGGCGCTGATACCATCAATCACCAGTGACAACAGCATGTCCGGGTTAAGGGCTTGAATATTTTCTATATCAGCCACCTGCTTGGCCGGATCATACTGGGCATCTGTGGTCACCAGTACCTTTACTCCATAACGCTCGAAGGTGTCTGTGGCGCCGCGATTGACCGCGCTGATCCACGGGCTGGCACCGTGCCAGGCCATGGCCGCCGTTAATTGTTTATTTTTAAGACGATGAGCCTGCTCGGCATCAATTACGATTTTGTCTGCTTTAGCGGCATTGGCCAGCGCAGCAACAAAGTCAGGCTCATCCTTGGCACCAGCAGGTGGCCCCAATAACATCAGGCCACAGGCCAGCGGTAAAAACAGCTTTAGCATTCACAACCCTATTACGTTAACTTTACATCTAAGGCTAGTGTAGGGTGACCGTTTCATATGTCAATCATTTTTACTTAAATAAAAATGCAACAAATAGTGCTGGCAGCGATCAGCATAATACGTACAATGTTCCGGCCACTTTGAATCCAGAGACGTGATAGTTGCAGGCATCAAACTCCAAACAAAACAAAGCGTTGAATCTACGGCTGGTGCTGTCACATATCGCCACCCTTAGCCCTATATCCAGGGCAGAGATTGCCAAGATTACCGGCCTGACCAAACAAACCATTACCAATATGGTGGATGAACTGCTGGCCGCTGATCTGGTCGCCGAGTTAGGCATCAAAAAAGAAGGAACCGTTGGTAAGCCATCCAAAATGCTGGCCTTGTCAGGCAAAGGCACCTACAGCCTGGGCATCCGTGTATTTGCCCAGCACTGTCAGTTGGCCATGTATAACCTGACCAACGAAAAGCTCGGGCAATGTCAGATTGAACGTGGCGCGTCGCTGGAACATGGGTTGGAACTGGCTATGCAGGCACTGCTGGCCGACTATGCTGTAGAACCCGGTGACTTGCTGGGTATTGGCCTGAGTTTTGTTGATCAGTTTGACCATCAATATCCCAACCATCAGGCCAGACAGGATTTTACTCAACTGCTTGCTGACAAACTCAATCAACCAGTGGTGCTGGAAACCACTGCCGCCGCCTGCGCCGCCTGCCATATGTTGCATGGCGAAGCCAGAGGCCTGAACAGCTTTGTATATATACACCTGGGTTTGCAGGTGGAATCGGCGGTGGTATTTGGTCGCCAGATTATGCTGGGTCACAATCAGCTCACCGGCGCCATGGGCGAAATTTTTGTCACACCGGAAACCAGTGACAAAGATGGAGAACTGGGCCGCCTTAACGATTTTGCTTCGCTGGACGCGTTACGCAGCCAGGCCCGTCAACCGCATATGGATTTGGTTGGCATGGCGGCTTTGCTGGACAGTCAGCCGCAGTTGGTAGACAAATGGCTGGAACAAGCTGCCGAACCTATGCGCATAGCTATTCATATGCTGGAGTCAGTGCTCAACACCCAAACCATTATTTTTGGCGGTGATATCACGCCAGAGCTGCTGGATCTGCTGATTGCCAGGTTACGTCCGCTGATCCCATCCATATCCCAATACGGTGAACGCGATGTACCCCGTATTCTCAAAACCCCCAATGTGCAGGACATTGCCTTAAGTGGTGTAGCCACCCTGCCCTTACACAGTGCCTTGGATATGCATCAGCCCTATGCTGCCCGCCTGCCGCAATTAGCCGAACTGACCACCAAGCAAGCTTTGTTGTTTGTAGCAAACTAGCACGAGCTGAGATTTGGCTTACCAGCCCGTATCTTATCGGGATGGCTTAGGTGTTTCTGTGTACATAAATTATAAATAATTAGTCATTTTAGACAGGAGAACCCTATGCAGGTCCATGCCGCCGCCTTTTTACTGGGCACTGCTTTTTTACTGAATACTGTCACGCTAAACGCCCGGACAGATGAAAACCCATCGCCACAACAGCAGGTCTGGCAGGCCGAAACCGCCTTTGCGCAAAGTATGGCAAACAGAGATCTGCAAGCATTTGCCCGGTTTATTGCTGCTGAAGCGGTATTTTTTAACGGCAACAACGCGTCGACGGGGCGCGAGGAAATTGTCAGCCAGTGGCAAGGCTACTTTCAAGGGCCCGAGGCCCCTTTTTCCTGGGCACCTGAACAGGTTACGGTGCTGGCCTCAGGTACACTTGCTTATAGTAGCGGACCGGTTTACAACCAACAGGGTGAACGCTTTGCCACTTTTAATTCGGTTTGGCGACTGGAAGAAGACGGCCACTGGCGCGTTGTATTTGACAAGGGCACCCCCAGGTGCCCTGCGCCAGCAACGCAGTAATGCGTCGTTCTGCTGCGCTGGGATCACCTATCTGTGACCCCAGTGTGGTACCTAAAGGCGTTCTATTTTTTGTAGCGCTCAAACCAGGCCAGGGTATGTTCAATTTTGGCAATCATTCTTGAAGGTTTACCGGCTATACCATGCGGCGCACCTGGCACTCTGACCAGAACGGTATCCACCTTTTGTAGCTTCAACGCCTGATAAAACTGCTCTGACTCAGAAATGGGCGTACGCCTGTCCGCTTCACCGGTCATAATCAGCGATGGAGTTTTCACATTGCCCACCAGCGACAATGGCGAACGCTGCCAGTAGTGCTCAAGATTGTCCCAGGGCATACCAGGGAATTGATTGCGAATCTGACCAAGATAGCTGTCGGCAGTCAGTACCTTGCTGACCCAATTGATAACCGGTTTGGTAATGGCAGCGGCGTTAAATCTGTCGGTCAGGCCAATCGCATAGGCCGTGGCGATTCCCCCGGCAGAACCACCGGCAATAAACAGGTTGTTTTTATCAATAAACCCTTTGGCCAGCAGGGCATCGACGCCGGAATTATGGTCGGCAAAGTCTTCTTTGGAGCTGTATTTTCCATCCAGCAGCATGGCAAAACGTTCACCGTAAGACGTACTGCCTCTGTGGTTGGCATAAAACACCACATAACCCTCTGCCGCATAGCGCTGCAACTCTGCTGCAAAGTGCGGTCCATAAGCCAGATGTGGGCCACCATGAATTTCCAGTAACAACGGGTATTGCTGGGCCGGGTCAAACCCCGGCGGGGTAATGTACCAGCCCTGGATTTTTTCGCCGTCAAAGGACGAGGCATATTCAATCTCGTGGACCTGACCAAGTTCCTTGTGGCTGAGCAGATCATCGTTCAACGCGGTTAACTGGCGTTGTTTGCCCTTATACAGATACCCTAAATCGGCAGGACGCTGGGCGGTGCCGAGGGTAAAGGCAATGGCACCATTGTCCGCCAGACTGAAACGCCCGCTGATGTAAGGCCTTCCCAAGCTGGTACCTGATAACTCGTCAGTCAGTTCCTTGAGTTTACCCGCCAAACTCAACTCGGCCAGTTTACGCTTGCCGTTATCGTCATACTGTATCACCAGATTACGGCTGCCCTGCCACTGTACATCGTCCACAGACCGGTCCAGTTTATCGGTCAAGATCTTCGGCGAGTCCTCTCCCCATTTCAGCAATGCAACCCGGCTGGTGTTATAAGGAACAGGTTCATTCCCTTCTTGCAAATAAGTCAGATACTTACCGTCGGCACTGAACATCGGCTGGCGCTCACTGCCAGGCTGCTGAGTGACAGCGGTGATATTACCCGACTGTAAATCTACCTGATGAATGTCGGCTTCGCCGGTCTGGTACTCCCAATCGGGGTTAAAATTAGCGGAAAACAACAGGGCCTGGCCGTCCGGACGCCAGGCCAGCGGACCATAATGCTGAAATTCCCCCTGCGTCAGTTGTCTGGGGGTGCCACCACTGGCCGGAATAACAAAAACCTGTTTAAAAGCCGGCTCCAGTAAGCCACGTCCATCGGCCTGATAGCGGACCTTGTCAACAATAATAGGCTCTTCAGACCATTTGGCTCCCTTGGGCTTGCTGATTCGCTTCACTGATTTGGCATAATCAGACTTGCCCTGAGGTACATCCATGGTAAACGCCAGCCATTTACCATCAGGAGACCAGCTAATATCACTGACACCTTTTTGCAACTGAGTCAGTACCGCACTTTTATCTTCATCCAGCCAATAAAGGTGTAATTGTCTGCTGCCACTGGCATCTGACACATAGGCCAGTTTTTTTCCATCCGGTGACCAGCGAGGTTGGCTGTATTGGTGACCATCTGCCAGCAGGGGCACATTGCTTTGCTTATCGAGGTCAAATAACCATACACTGCTGCGATGGCCGTCGGTCATAATGTCATAACCACTGCGTACATAGGCAATATGTCCGCCATCGTGGCTTATCTGCACATCACTGGCATACTCCAGTTCGAAAATATCCTCGGCACTGAATTTGTTGTTTTGCGCCATAGACTGACTGGCCATCAGCATGGTCGCTAGCAGCAGGCTGGTTGTTTTTATCATATTTGAATCTCACAGGTTGCTTTGTTACTTACCATAAAAATAATTGTCCGGGTGAACAAGCCCCGACAGGTTCAAGGCTGCAGATTTCGCGCCCGGTAGCTAAGAGCGTGTTGACCTACTGAGTATGATTTTGCAGCAGTTTGTGAGCCCTTTATACAAGGCAGCGCGAACGCGGAGTAGTGATTCTACATGAGTGAGTAGAAGAGGCTGGATTTGCACAAAATCTATACTTAAAAGGTCAACAGGCTCTAATGCCTCGGCTTTATGCTTAGCCATCAGAAAATTCAAGCACTTGCACACCCAGACCGAGGATGATTACACTGGCAACACGACCCATTGGGCTTATCTTCCCTATGCCAGCATCCATATCCAGCCGCTGCCCGGAATGCGACCTTAAGGTGCATATCCCTGCCCTGGCGCATCGGCAGCGAGCCATCTGCCCGCGCTGCGGTTACATGCTGAGCCAGTATCGGCATCTGGCTACAGATAAAATACTGGCATTTAGCTTGGCGGGACTGTGTTTTCTGCTGGCGTCGCTGCCGTTTGATTTTATGATTTTCGATTTACGTGGCCAGTTTCAGGCCATGAGCATTCCACTTAGCATCAGTACTTTGGTTGATCAGGAGTATATGCTGTTAGCGGTGCTGCAGATCCTGGCCATTTATGTCGTCCCCGGCTGTATTTTACTCGGTCTGTGTTATCTGGCGGTATTTATCCGGGCAGAGCAATATCCACCCAGAGGAGCCTGGGTCAAAAAACTGATATTTACCCTGCTGCCCTGGAGCATGGCGGAGATATTCTTTATCGGCGCGCTGATTAGTCTGGTAAAGATGCAATCCATTGCCGATATTGAACTCGGCATGTCGTTCTACGCCTATTTACTCTTTACCCTTTGTCTGGTCACGGTGTTGCTGTATTTGGATGAATTTCAGCTCACCAGGCAACTTCGGCTGTTGGGTGAAAATCGCTGGCAATCGGCCAGACGCATCCCCCCTTGCAGGCATAAGACGGTACAGCGCACCTGGGCATTGCTGGCGGCATCGGTGATCTTATACATTCCTGCCAACCTATTCCCTATTATGACCACTATGCTGCTGGGCAAAGAGGATCCCAACACCATATTGGGTGGTGTTGTTACCTTATGGCGGGGTGGCTCTTATCCCATTGCCGTGATCATCTTTGTCGCCAGCCTGCTGATCCCCATCGCCAAACTGATTGTCCTGGCCTGGCTCAACTACAGTATCCAGCGTAACAGTCCTGGTTTACGTACCTGGCGCACCAGGTTATACCGTATTACCGACTTTATCGGCCGCTGGTCGATGATCGATGTATTCGTGGTGGCCATACTGGTCAGCCTGGTACAACTGGGTAATACCATGGCAGTGTACCCAGGCCCTGCAGCAATGGCTTTTTCAGGCGTAGTATTGCTCACCATGCTGGCGGCCAATAGTTTCGATGCAAGATTGATATGGAACCATCAACAAGATGACAGATAACAATATAGCGACCCAAGCCCGCGTAGAGCCGGTAACCAGTTGGTCTAAGGTCTGGCTTATCCCCCTGATAGCGCTGGGGGTTGGTGTGTGGATGGTTTATCAGCAACTCAGCCAGCAAGGCCCTGTGGTACAGATAGAGTTTCGTTCAGCCGAAGGCCTGGAGCCGGGAAAAACCAAAATTCGCGCCCGTGATGTCGAAGTCGGTCTGGTCAAGGAGATCACCCTGGCAAAAGATCTATCCAGTGTGATTGTCACCGCCAGAATGACCGCTGATGCCGATCCGCTGCTAACCCAGGACGCTAACTTCTGGGTGGTTACACCAAAAGTCAGCCTGAGCGGCATTTCAGGCTTGTCGACGCTATTGTCCGGCGCCTACATCAAATTGGAACCGGGCAACAGCCCCCAGCGTAGTGTCAGGTTCAAAGGGCTGGATACACCGCCGCTAACCCCGGCAGGCGCCCCGGGCTTACACCTGACTCTGTCCAGCGGACAGGATTTTGCCTATGCGGCTGGCGACCCGATTATTTATAAAGGGCTGGAAGTGGGGAAAATCGATCATGTGCACTTCAATGTGGCCGAGCGCACCGTGTATTACAATGCCTTTATCCAGGCGCCTTATAATAAACTGGTGACCAGCAACAGCAGGTTCTGGAACGCCAGTGGGGTTAAAATGGACCTTAGCGCAGAAGGGCTCAGTATTCAGGCCGGAAATTTACAAACACTGCTGACTAACGGCGTCACCTTTGGTGTACCGGCTCATTTACCGCAGGGCGAAGTGATTACCGAACGCACCTACTTTAAAGTTTACCCGGATTACGAGCAGGCCACTGCGCCTGATTTCCAGTACAGCCAGGAATACCTACTGTTGCTGGAAGATTCGGTCAAAGGGTTATTCCCCGGCGCCCCTGTCACCTACCGTGGACTGAATATAGGTAAAGTGCTGGCGGTCAATTTGCCCCTTGAGCAACAACCCGCTTACCTTGAACCTCAGTACCAGATCCCAGTACTGATTTCCCTTTATCCAGGTCAGATAGGCTTAAGTGACAACCTTGTGGGCAAACAAAAACTGGATGAAAAAATGGACCTGTGGATACAGGATGGACTGCACGCTTCACTTGGCAATGGCAATTTGTTAACCGGCAAACAGCTTATCGAACTGACTTACGCACCATCGTCGGCACGCCATAATGACCTGGTCAGTTTACAGAATTATCGGGTTATCCCCAGTGTTTCCGGTGAACTATCACAACTGACCGAGAAGTTCTCAGCGCTGCTGGATAAGTTTAACCATTTGCCCCTGCAGGAACTGGCTGAAAACGCCAGTGATATGCTGGGCACCAGTGCCCAGACCATGGTGGAGATACGCACTAGTTTACAGGCGATGCAGGGATTACTGGCGGAATTACAAGACAAGCAACTGGTTGAACAGCTAAGGGCCACGTTAGCCAGCTTGGAACAACTCGCGGCTGATTTTGCCGATGGTTCCACCAGCCAGGGGGAATTGCAACGTACCTTACAACAAATTCAGCGCACCCTGCAGCAAAGCCAGCCACTATTGCAACAGTTGAACCAAACCCCCAACAGTCTGATATTTTCAGGCCAGGGTGACGAGTCACAGCCCAGGGCGACAGGAGCCAATTAATGCGATTTTTAAGTTTGAGCATCGTCTTATTGATATCGGCCTGCAGCAGCGCGCCACCTGCTATTCAGTATTACTTGCTGGCACCCCCCGCGGCACCAACTATACAATCGGATAATCAATCAAAAACCATGCGTTTAAGCTTGTTACCACTGCCAGACTATTTACAGCAAGACGGCCTGGTAATGCGCACCACAACCGGACAATTACAGGTGTCCCGTCAACATCTGTGGGCGCAAAGTTTACAACGCAGCATGCCCATGACACTGGCTGATGCATTGAACGCTAAAGGCAAAACCAGATTTATCACCAGTGCAGAGCCACAGGTAAAGATGACCGAAGATGAGTTGAGAATACAGATTCGTCATTTGCTCATCGATCAGCAACAGGGGGTTGTGCTGCAGGCGCGCTACTGGCACCTAGACGGCAATGGACAAGTAAAAGACCAGCAAGACTTCTTTGCCAGTGCCCCCTTAGAGGCCGACGGATACCCTCATGCTGTTGCACAAATGCATGGGCTATTGGAAAAGTTGGCGCAACACATTCTCCAACAGCTTTGATACAATCGCCTTCGGACTGTTTAATCAATGGGGAAAGAGCAATGTCTGACCAGCAGCAACCCACCAATTTTTTGCAGGCGATGGCCGATGTCGTGCCGATAAAACACGATGACAAAGTGACCCATATTGGTCCCTCTTCAGCTACGCTGGCGCAGTCTCTGAAACGCCAGGCACTGGAAAAACAATTGCAGCAGGATGGCAACTACCTGAGTGTCGAGAAGGTCGAGCCCCTGGATCCTTACGATTTTCTCGATTACAAAAAAGACGGAGTGCAGGAAGGCGTGCACAAGAAACTGCGTCTCGGCCAATACCAGATTGATGAAGTACTGAACCTGCAAATGCAGCGCATTGAGTCAGCCCGGCACAATTTGTTTGAAACCCTGATGCAGGCACACCGTAGAGGCTTACGTACTCTGCTTATCCAGCACGGCCTGGGACTACACAGCAAACCTTTCCCGGCCTTATTGAAAAGCTATGTGAATCAGTGGTTGAGGCAAATTCCGGAAGTATTGGCCTTTCATACAGCGCAAAAATACCACGGCGGCCTGGCAGCCACCTACGTGCTACTGAAAAAAAGCGAACAACAGCGCCTGGTTAACCGTGAACGTCACCAGAAACGCTAATCTGCACCATTGCAGGTGCCGCATCGGCCCTGGCACCAAAGAATGCGGTGACGACCATAATGATCACCGCAAACAACACGCCTGCCAGGCCAAAACCTCTCGATGAGCGATTCATAAACTGTCTCTGTTATTATTTTTTCTGTCTACAAATCCTTGCTCGACTCAGCGTCTATCGCGGTACTTCCTTTTCCACCAAAACTAGCTAACAGCTGACTCTTATTTCGCATTCGGGTAATCGCGGATTACACTTAGTTACGAAACGGTACAAATACTAAACACAGTTTTTTTATTTAACAACAGCTTAAGTAAAAAAATATGAATAAATCGGGAAAAAGTCGGGATTTTTGCGCCCAACCTAGCTCAAACGCATCATTTCGGTAAAATTTTCTGCAAGATCAAAGCAAAAACGGACCCGAAGGTCCGTTTATTCATTTATCCTGCAAATACCCTGGCATTGCGGAATATGCGCATCCATGGGCTGTCTTCCTGCCAGTCATCCGGATGCCAGGAATTGGCCACGGTTCGGAACACGCGCTCCGGGTGTGGCATCATGATGGTTGCGCGGCCGTCCTTGCTGGTCAGGCCGGTGATCCCCTGTGGTGAACCATTGGGGTTGGCGGGATACTGCTCTGTCACCTTGCCGTAGTTATCCACATAACGTAGCACTGCGGTGTGATTGTCCACTACAGATTGCAAACCTGTCTGATTGGCAAACTCGGCACGGCCCTCACCATGCGACACGGCCACCGGCATTCTGGAGCCAGCCATGCCCTGCAGCAACACGGATTCCGACTGCATCACCTCGACCATAGAGAAGCGTGCTTCAAAACGTTCACTGCGGTTGGTAACAAAATGCGGCCATAAGTCAGCACCTGGGATCAGGCTCTTAAGATTGGACATCATCTGACAGCCGTTACACACCCCCAGCGAGAAGGTCTCGTTGCGGTGGAAGAAGCGCTGAAACTGCTCACGGGCCATATCATTAAACAGAATGGACTTGGCCCAGCCTTCACCGGCGCCCAGCACATCACCGTATGAGAAACCACCACAGGCGACCAGCCCCTGGAACTGCTCCAGGGTGATACGGCCAGCCAGGATGTCACTCATATGCACATCAATGGCATTAAACCCGGCGCGGCTGAAGGCTGCTGCCATTTCCACATGGGAGTTGACGCCCTGCTCACGCAGAATAGCCACCTTAGGCTGAATACCTTTAGCAATATAGGGCGCGGCCACATCTTCGTTCAGATCGAAACTCAGACTGGCATGCAGGCCTGGGTCTGCGTTATCGGTTTTAATCGCCAGTTCCTGCGCTGCACAATCTGGATTGTCACGCATAGACTGCATCTGGTGAGTAGTTTGTGCCCACAATCTGCGGTAATGGCTGCGGCTATTGGACAACACAATCTCACCGGCAAGGCTGAATTGCAGCTTATCGCCATCGATTGCCTGACCGATGTTATGCACCAGCTCAGTCAAACCATTGGCGGCAAAGACTTGCATCACCGCGTCCAGTTTATCCGCCGGCACCTGCAACACGGCGCCCAGTTCTTCGTTATACAGAGCTGACAGGGCGTCCCCCAAACCGTCCAGCTTAACGTCCACACCACAATGCCCAGCAAAAGCCATTTCTGCCAAGGTGGTAAACAGACCGCCGTCGGACCTGTCATGGTAGGCCCAAATCAGGCCCTGGCGGTTCAGACTTTGCACGGCATTAAAGAAGCCACGCAGCAATTCGGGGTTATCCAGATCCGGTGCGCTATTGCCAAGCTGACCGTATACCTGGGCCAGACAAGACGCGCCCAGACGGTTTTTACCGCCACCCAGATCAATCAGAATTAGCTGTGAAGCGCCCTTATCCAGAAGCA
Source organism: Bowmanella denitrificans (assembly GCF_039522935.1). Taxonomy (NCBI): domain Bacteria; kingdom Pseudomonadati; phylum Pseudomonadota; class Gammaproteobacteria; order Alteromonadales; family Alteromonadaceae; genus Bowmanella; species Bowmanella denitrificans. The sequence continues at coordinate 190,390 of NZ_BAAAEI010000021.1, forward strand.
ACTGCGGGGTTAAGGTACGACGCACATCTTCTACCCGGGCAAAGGCGGAAATCACCAGCGACAGAGGGGCTGTCACCGCCTTGTCCTGGCCATTGTCCTGCCAACGCATCTTCATCGACATACTGTCTTTGCCCACCGGAATGGTTAAGTCCAGGGCCGGACAAAGCTCTTCACCCACCGCTTTAACCGCTTCATACAAACCGGCATCCTCGCCTGGGTGACCGGCAGCGGCCATCCAGTTGGCCGATAACTTGATGCGTTTCAGTTCGCCGATATCCGCCGCAGCAATATTGGTAATCGCTTCCGCCACCGCCATACGCGCCGAGGCACCATGGCTCAGCAGCGCCACAGGAGTCCGTTCACCCATGGCCATGGCTTCGCCGTGATAGGTGTCATAACCGGCAGCAGTCACCGCCACATCCGCCACCGGGATCTGCCAGGGGCCAACCATCTGATCACGATTAACCAAACCCGTCACACTGCGATCGCCTATGGTGATCAGGAAGGTTTTTTCAGCAATAGTCGGCAATTGCAACAAGCGCTCAGCCGCTTCATCCAACTTTATCGTTGCGGTGTCAAATTCTGTCCCTGCGGCCTTGCTGGATTGCACATCGCGATGCATCTTGGGTGGTTTACCCAACAATACATCCAAAGGCAGATCCACCGGCTTGTTATCAAAATGACTGTCGGTCAGGGTCAGATGCGGCTCGGCAGTCGCTTCACCCACGACTGCGAAAGGCGCACGTTCACGTTCACAAATAGCCTCAAAACGTGCCAGGTTATGTGGTGCGACCGCCAGAACATAACGTTCCTGGGATTCATTACACCAAACCTGCAGAGGTGACATACCGGGTTCGTCATTAGGCACATTACGCAGCTCAAAACGTCCGCCGCGGCCGCCGTCATTGACCAGCTCAGGGAAAGCATTGGAAATACCGCCGGCGCCCACATCGTGAATAAACTGAATAGGGTTGTCTTCCCCAAGCTGCCAGCAGCGATCTATTACTTCCTGACAACGGCGTTCAATTTCCGGGTTGTCGCGCTGTACTGAGGCAAAATCCAGATCCTGGTTGGACTGGCCGGCCGCCATAGATGAGGCCGCACCACCACCCAACCCGATATTCATGGCCGGACCACCTAACACAATCAGCTTGGCCCCCACCGGGATCTCGGCTTTTTGCGTATGCTGGGCACGAATATTACCCAGACCACCGGCCAGCATAATAGGTTTGTGATAACCGCGAATCTCTTCGCCGTTGAAGCTGTTAACCTGCTGCTCGTAGGTACGGAAATAGCCAAGAATATTGGGTCGGCCAAATTCATTGTTAAATGCGGCGCCGCCAAGCGGGCCTTCAATCATAATATCCAGGGCACTGGCAATATGACCGGGCTTGCCAAAGTCCTGCTCCCAAGGCTGTTCATTGCCAGGCAAACGCAGGTTAGATACGGAAAAACCCACCAGACCGGCTTTAGGTTTTGCACCACGACCTGTGGCACCTTCATCCCGAATTTCACCACCGGAGCCGGTCGCAGCACCAGGGAATGGCGAAATAGCCGTTGGGTGGTTGTGGGTTTCCACTTTCATCAGAATATCGATACTTTCCTGATGATACTGATACTGGCCACTGGCAGGATCGGGGAAAAAACGTCCTGCTATCGATCCTTCCATTACCGCGGCGTTATCTTTGTAGGCCGAATGCACGTAGTCAGGGCAATGTTCAAAGGTGTTTTTGATCATTTTGAACAAGGACTTGGGCTGGGCAGCCCCATCAATGGTCCAGTCGGCATTAAATATCTTATGTCGACAATGCTCAGAGTTGGCCTGGGCAAACATATAGAGTTCGACGTCATTGGGGTTACGTCCCAGGCGTTCAAAGCTGCTGACCAGATAGTCAATTTCATCTTCTGCCAGGGCCAGTCCCATTTCAACGTTGGCTGTCTCAAGCGCACCACGACCATGGCCGAGAATATCCACACTGGTCATGGCAGCAGGTTGCTGCTCAATAAATAGCTGCTGGGCTTGTTGCAGATCAGCAAATGTAGATTCTGTCATTCTGTCATGCAGCATGGCAGCCACATCGGCTAATTTGCCCGTTGCCACCCCTTTTACATAATAGGCAATACCGCGCTCTAAGCGTTTGACCTTATTCAGACCGCAGTTGTGGGCAATATCGGTAGCTTTGGAGGACCAGGGAGAAATAGTACCAGGGCGTGGCACCACCAACACCAGTTCGCCGTCTGCTGCATGCTCTGCGACTTTGGGTCCATACACCAGCAAGCTGTTCAGCACTTCGGCTTCCTCGCTGGTCAGCGCCTGTGTTACCTGGGCAAAGTGCACATACTCTGCGTGCAGGTCGGTTACATCCAGCTGTTGTTCGGCCAACTGAGTCAGCAGCTTTTGGATTCGGAAGTCGGAAAGGGCTGGCGCACCGCGGAGGATCAGCATGTTTTAGTCACCCAAAGTTCAATGTTTAGGACTCATCTACGCTTAATATGGGCAGATGGCTCGGTCGTCAGGAATTTGCGCGGCGGATTATAGTAGAAAATCGCCCGTCTGATAAGCTTTGCTGTTATCAGCCCTTCATACCGGCATAGGCGCAAAAATCCCTTACATTATTCGGGCTTGGCTACATGGTTAGTTGCGCTTAAAGGCTGGCACCCAATGCACTTTTTGGTCACAATGGCGGCTTATGTATTTTCTACCTGTAGTTCATGGCAGTCGCAAAAAGAAGTAACCTTATCAGTAATCTTAAACACCTGACTTTAGTGCTAGGTGCTTTGTTGCTGCTTTCCTGCGACCGCGCCCCATCACAAAGTAGTTTGGGTCTGGTGCTGGAACGTGGGGTGCTGAAAGTAGGCACATTGTATGGACTCACCACCTACTATACAGGTCCGGGCGGCCCAGAAGGTTTTGAATACGAATTGGCCAAGGGTTTTGCTGACTATCTGGGGGTGAAACTGGAAATTTTTCCCTACTACAGCCTGAGTCAGTCTTTTTATCACCTTGAGCAACAGAATCTGGATTTACTGGCGGCGGAATTGACCGTCACCAGGCAACGCGCTGAGCATTTTCGCTTCGGCCCCCCCTATCAGCAAGTCAGTCAGAAGCTGGTGTTTAAGCAAGGCCAGCAGCGTCCGCGGGATGTCAGCGATCTCAGCGGAAGCCTGATTGTGGTGGCAGACAGCAGTCACACAGATACGTTAAACAGCCTAAAACAGCAATATCCTGCTTTGACCTGGCAGGAAAGCAGCGATATGGACTCTGAAGAGTTGATGGAAGCGGTTATCGCCGGGCAATATGACTACACGGTCACGGATTCGAATATCCTGGCACTGATGCGCCGTCGTCATCCAGAGTTGGCTATTGGCTTTACCCTGCAGGAACCGCAGCGGGTAGCCTGGGCCATGAGTAAGAAGCAGGACGACTCATTGTTTTCCGCCATGCTGGACTATTTTGGTAATTTGCAGCAATCCGGCCGATTGGCGGCACTGGAAGATAAATATTTCGGCCATGTACGGCAATTTAATTATGTGGATACCCGCCTGTTTATTCAAGCCGTGGATAATGTTCTGCCCAAGTACAGAAAGTGGTTTGAAGAACATGCAGGCAGTCTGGACTGGCAATTGCTGGCCGCCATGAGTTATCAGGAAAGCCATTGGGATCCCAAGGCCAAGTCGCCAACCGGAGTGCGCGGTATGATGATGCTGACCCTACCTACCGCCAAAGATCTTGGCGTAACATCCAGGCTGGATGCAGAGCAGAGTATTCGTGGTGGCTCCCAATATTTGCAGGAACTTATCCGGCGTATTCCGGATCGTATTCGCCACCCGGATCGCATCTGGTTTGCCTTGGCTGCTTATAACGTTGGTATGGGCCACCTTGAAGACGCCAGAATCCTCACCGAGCGTCAGGGCGCCAATCCGGATCTGTGGGTGGACGTGAAACTACGCCTGCCACTGCTACGCCAGAAAAAACACTATAAAACCACCCGTTATGGCTATGCCCGAGGTGACGAAGCGGTCACCTACGTTTCCAACATCCGCCGTTACTACGATACGCTGGTGTGGCTGGAAGAACAGCGCGAAAAACAACAGCCGCAAAGCCTGCCTGAATCTGATTCCATCGACGAAAAGTTACAATCTACCGATTGATTTGGAATTAATCGCCATCATATGCTGTCTACGCTTTAACAAAGCTGTCATATAGGTATGCGACAGTAAGATGAAGAAGTGATATGGAGGTATTATGCGTAAAAGAAGTGTATTTAAAGCCAGAAAGCCGGTGAGCTCAGGTCAGCGCCGCCGCCAGGTGTTGAAAAAAGTATTAAAGAAAGTGCAACTGCGCCGCCAGACCTTTCAATCCGCTGATATGCCCGTGGATATGGCACAAGCCTGCTAATCCTCTCTCGTCGATTTTTGCTGTTTTTCCGCTTTTTTCTGTGCACGGCGCCACTTAAAGAAATCAGACAATAGCGCACCACAAGGTTCGGCCAGTACGCCGCCGGTCACCTCAAGCTGATGATTCAAGCTCGGGTGGCGCACCAGATCCATCACCGAACCACAAGCTCCGGTTTTTAAGTCGGCGGCACCAAATACCAGGCGCTGAATACGGCTGTGCACCAGCAATCCGGCACACATTGGGCAAGGTTCCAGCGTCACATATAGGGTGGTATCCAACAATCGGTAATTGCCAATGGCTTGTCCGGCCTGGCGCACCGCCAGCATTTCTGCATGGGCAGAAGGGTCGTGGCTGCCAATCGGCCGATTCCAGCCCTGCCCCACTATCTGATCATTTCTGACCAAAATGGCACCGACCGGGATCTCGTTCTCCTGCCAGGCTTGCTTGGCCAGTTCCAGGGCCCTGGACATCCACATCTCATCAGTCACTATAAAAACATCCGTCAGGTTGGTGAATCTGGCTATCAATTGGTTTGAACGGCCACTTTTATTTCTATTAAATCCAGCACTATTTTTTAATCACATGAATTATAAAGCATTTTTGATTGGCTAACTATTTGCAAAACAAGTTAGGATATTTCCCAAACAAGTGTAAGGATTAACTATGAATTTGACTGCTGTGGCCATTGTCGCCATCGTTTGCTGGGCATTGGTTGAACTGGTGAATTCCAGACATAAGAAGGCCCCGAAGCTTAACGAGAATGAATTAAACAACCTTAAGCAGGAAGTCACTACTTTACGGGAAAGAATTCAGACATTGGAAAAAATTGTCACTGATGATAACTACGATTTAAAACGACAGTTCGACAACCTTAAATAGCCAAATGGTTGGCATGCTTATTTTGTGACGGTCAATGCCAGTGACGAAGGCCTGGACCTGAACAGTCATCTTGCCCAACTAGCGGAATTGAAACAGACATAAAAAAGCCCATAAAAACATGGGCTTTTTTATCAATTTATTGACGGCCTGTGCAAGCCTTCACCTAACCTTTGTCATTCCCACTCAATAGTGGCTGGTGGCTTACCGGAGATATCATAAACCACACGGGAAATCCCATCGATTTCATTGATAATACGGTTAGACACCTTACCGAGGAAATCATACGGCAGATGCGCCCAGTGGGCGGTCATAAAGTCGATGGTTTCGACCGCGCGCAGAGAGACTACCCAGTCGTATTTACGTGCATCGCCCATAACCCCAACCGAGCGCACCGGCAGGAATACGGTAAAGGCCTGGCTGACTTTGTTGTACAAGTCGGCTTTATGCAGCTCTTCGATAAAGATGGCGTCGGCGCGGCGCAGCAGATCGCAATATTCTTTTTTCACTTCGCCCAGTACACGTACACCTAAGCCTGGTCCAGGGAAGGGGTGGCGATACAGCATATCGTAAGGCAAGCCAAGCTCCAGGCCGACCTTGCGCACTTCGTCTTTAAACAGTTCACGCAATGGTTCCACCAGTCCCAGCTCCATATCGTCGGGTAAACCGCCGACATTATGGTGAGACTTGATCACATGCGCTTTACCTGTGGCAGAGCCTGCCGATTCGATCACATCCGGGTAAATGGTGCCCTGCGCCAGCCATTTGGCATTGGCACGTTTGGAGGCTTGCTCGTCAAACACTTCTACAAACACACGTCCAATCACTTTACGTTTGGCTTCTGGATCTTCGACTCCGGCAAGCTCACCAAGGAAACGTTGTTCGGCATCCACCTTGACGATGTTCAGGCCAAAATGATCGCCAAACATATCCATCACCTGCTGGCCTTCGTTTAAACGCAGTAAGCCATTGTCGACAAATACGCAGGTTAGATTTTTACCAATAGCGCGATGCAGCAGCATGGCGGTAACAGACGAGTCCACACCGCCGGACAAGCCGAGAATCACCTCATCGTCCCCAACCTGGGCACGAATACGCTCAACCGCATCTTCGATAATAGAGGCCGGTGTCCAGAGTTTCTCACAGCCGCAGATATCCAGCACAAAATGCTCCAGCAAACGCTGGCCCTGACGGGTGTGGGTGACTTCAGGGTGGAACTGCACGCCATAGAAACGCTTTTCCTCGTTGGCCATGGCCGCAAAGGGGCAGCTCTCGGTACTGGCCAGGGTAGCAAAACCATCGGGTATGGCGCTGACTTTGTCACCGTGGCTCATCCAAACATCCAGCAGTGCATTGCCGCCTGTGCTGATATGGTCCTCAATTTTGTCCAACAAGGGCGAAGACTTAAGCACTTCAACCTGGGCATAGCCGAACTCACGGATATTAGAGCCCTGCACCTTTCCGCCCAGTTGTTCGGCCATGGTCTGCATACCATAACAGATACCAAATACCGGTACCCCGGCATTAAATACATAATCAGGCGCACGTGGTGAGCCCGCTTCGGTGACCGACTCCGGGCCACCAGACAGGATAATCCCCTGTGGATTGAATTCACGGATTTGCGCTTCTGTGACATCCCACGCCCACAGTTCACAATATACGCCGATTTCACGGATACGACGGGCAATAAGCTGGGTGTACTGAGAACCAAAGTCCAGGATCAATATGCGATGGTCATGAATATTTACAGTCATGGATTTCCCATTTGAGTGTGTCTGCGGCCAGGCCGCGCTGAAGAATCAAGGGGAGCTGCCCTGCTCCCCCGTTTAATCTGTCTGTGAATTAGCCTAAGCGGTAGTTAGGTGCTTCTTTGGTAATAGTCACATCGTGCACATGCGACTCGCCCATGCCTGCCGACGTCACCCGCACAAATTTGGCTTTGGTACGCAGCTCTTCAATGGTGGCACAGCCGGTCAGGCCCATGGCGCTGCGCAGTCCACCCATCTGCTGGTGAACGATAGTGGCAATCGGGCCTTTATAAGCCACACGACCTTCGATACCTTCAGGTACCAGCTTCTCAGCGTTTTTGCTGTCCTGGAAATAACGGTCAGAGGAACCATGGCTTTGATTCATCGCCCCCAGTGAGCCCATACCGCGATAGGACTTATAGTAGCGGCCCTGATACAGTTCCACTTCACCCGGTGCTTCTTCCGTACCGGCCAACATACTGCCTACCATCACACAACTGGCACCGGCCGCCAGGGCTTTGGCGATATCACCGGAAAAGCGAATACCGCCGTCGGCGATCACCGGGATATCCGTGCCTTTTAACCCTTCGACCGCATCTGAAACAGCGGTTATTTGCGGCACGCCGCAACCTGTCACGATACGGGTAGTACAGATAGAGCCAGGGCCAATCCCTACTTTTACCGCATCCACACCGGCGTCGGCCAGGGCTTTGGCACCTTCTGACGTCGCCACATTACCAGCAATAATTTGCAGTTCAGGATAATCGGCGCGCACTTTCTTAACCCGATCAATTACCCCCTGGGAATGACCGTGAGAGGTATCAATCAGCAATACATCCACACCGGCCTCTACCAACAACTTGATGCGCTCATCGGTGCCGGCACCCACGCTGACGGCAGCCCCAACGCGCAACCGCCCAAGGGCATCTTTACAGGCATTTGGCTTACTTTCGGCTTTCTGGAAATCTTTTACGGTAATCAGGCCCTTAAGTTTAAAGGCGTTGTCCACCACCAGAATTTTCTCAATGCGGTGTTCATGCATCAATCCCAGCACTTCTTCGGAGCTTGCGCCTTCTTTAACTGTCACCAGACGTTCTTTGGGGGTCATGACATTGGCAATCGGCAGGCTAAGATTGTTCTCGAAACGCAGGTCGCGACCTGTCACTATGCCCACCAGATTATTGTCTCTGTCAACAACCGGAAAGCCCGAATAGCCATGCTGCTTGCTCAGCGCATTGATTTCCCCTATGGTGGCATCCGGTGTCACCGTCATTGGATCAGACACCACGCCACTTTCGTATTTTTTCACCTGGCGCACATGACTGGCCTGATCTTCAGCGGTCATATTCTTGTGAATAAAACCAATGCCACCTTCCTGGGCCAAAGCAATAGCTAAACGAGCCTCACTGACGGTGTCCATTGCGGCAGAAATCATCGGGATATTCAGTTCAACACCACGGGTTAAGCGGGTCTTTAAACTGGCAGTATGAGGAAGGACGGTAGAATGACCTGGGACTAACAAAACATCATCGAAAGTCAGGGCTTCTTTTTCGATTCTGAGCATCGCAACAACACCTTTAGAATGAGGATTTAGTTGCGGCGCAATTGTAGCTGTTTTGCCCTTTAGGGTAAACTTGTTTTCTTGCCGCCGGATAAGTTTTTTTATGTCATCAAGTACTCAACAAATCTACACCGTCAGCCACCTGAACCGTTTTGCCCGTCAAGTACTGGAAAGTGAGATTGGGATTATCTGGGTGCGGGCAGAGATATCCAATTTTGTTGCGGCCAGCTCAGGGCACTGGTATTTCACCCTTAAAGATGAGCGTGCTCAGGTACGTGCTGCCATGTTTAAAAACGCCAATCGGCGGGTCAGCATGCGCCCACGGGAAGGCGATAGGGTGCTGGTGCGTGCCAGTATCAGTCTGTATGAGCCACGAGGTGATTATCAGTTAATTGTCGAGCATATGGAGCCAGAGGGCGAGGGCTTATTAAAGCAGCAATTTGAACAGCTTAAACGCAAGCTGTTGACTGAAGGGTTGTTCGATCAGAGTCATAAACGCCCCCTGCCCCAGCCGATTCTTAAAGTCGGTGTGATCACCTCGCCAACCGGCGCAGCCATGCACGACATACTCACGGTGCTGAAAAGACGTAACCCGGCCATTGAAGTCGTTCTTTACCCCAGTCAGGTGCAAGGTGAAGCAGCGCCAATGCAGTTAATCCGCGCTATCGAGCTTGCTAATCTACGCGCCGAAGTGGACATATTAATTGTCGGTCGCGGTGGTGGCTCGTTGGAAGACCTGTGGTGTTTTAACGACGAGCGCCTGGCCCGCTGTATTTATGCCTCCAGATTGCAGGTTATCAGTGCCGTGGGCCATGAGGTTGATGTCAGCATTGCTGATTTTGTTGCTGATCTGCGTGCCCCTACCCCCTCCGCAGCGGCTGAGCTGGTCAGTCAGGACAAAGACGAGCTGCAAAATCGCGTTAACCAGTTGGCCATTCGGTTACGCCAGCGTCTGACGGCCTTAATGGAGACAAAAGCCTACAGCCAGCAGTTGCTGGAAAGCCGCCTGGCCCGCCATCATCCGCAAGCCCGTTTGCACCAGCAAGCACAACAACTGGACAGACTGGCGGATACCCTGACCTTCTTTTTACAACGTCACTTATCTAAAACACAGGAAAGATTACAAACACTGGAAAGTCGTCTGATGCACTACTCACCCGCTCAGCAGCTTACCGGACAAACACAGCAACTGCATTATCTGCAGCAAAGTCTGATCCGCAATATGCAACAGTTACTGATAAGCAAGGGTCAGCGTCTGGCCGCAAACGGCCACTTACTGGATACGGTGAGCCCCCTTGCCACGCTCGCAAGGGGTTACAGTATCAGCCTCATAGGCGATAAGGTGGTTAAAACCCTTGGCGACATTAAACAAGGCGATCAGTTAACCACTAAACTGGCTGATGGTACTATTATCAGCGAGGTCAAAGGTCTGGAGTCCAACGGCCACTGACCTGTGTTATCCAGGCCTGAAGCACAGTAATACGCTCCGTCTGAATCGCGTTAGTGGCTATGGTTGTAACGGTACTCTAAGGTGAGTCACAAACACCTTGTCATCAGCAAAAACCAGTTGGTAAAGATCGCCGTAATTGGACTCATCCATCTGCACGTCACCTCCACCCAGCAGTGCCAGTAACTCAGGTGTGGTGTTACTGTGCCCCACTACCAGTGCGTTCTGTCTGTGTTGTTTCAGGGTGGCAGCCAATGTCGCCAACTGGCCCGGCGGGTAGCTTTGCACTTCGATTCCCTTTTGCCCGGCAAGGGCAGCAACGGTTTGCTGGGTACGGCGGTAATCGGTACTGTAGATAGCGGTCAGTGGTACCGCAGACAGCATTTGTGCCAGGTTGTCAGCACGTTGTAATCCGTCGACAGTCAGTGCCGGATCCTTACCCTGCTCCAGTTGTTTTTCGCCGTGGCGAATTAAATACACAGTGAAGTCATTCGCCAGGGCAACATCAACCTGTAACAGGCCGACCAATAGCAATAAGACCAGGCGCATCACGACTTCTTCTTATGAAAAGTCATCAGGCGTTTGCGTTTGCGTTCCTGAGCCAGGGTCAATTGATTTTTCTTACCTTCAAAGGGGTTAGCCCCTTCACGAAACTCAATGCGAATCGGCGTGCCCATCACCTTCAGAGACTTTCTGAAATAGTTCATCAGATACCGCTTATAGGCATCGGGCAAATCCTGCACCTGATTACCGTGGATAACGATCACCGGTGGATTATATCCCCCCGCATGGGCGTATTTCATTTTTACCCGGCGACCGCGAATCAACGGCGGTTGATGGTCAGCCTGGGCCATTTCCATAATGCGGGTCAAAATAGAGGTGTTAATTCTGCGGGTGGCAGAATCATAGGCTTCCTGCACCGACTCAAACAGGTTGCCCACCCCGGAGCCGTGCAACGCCGAAATAAAATGCAGACGAGCAAAATCAATGAAACCCAAACGTCTGTCCAACTCCCGCTTGATATCATCTTTTACCGACACATCCAGGCCGTCCCATTTATTCACGGCCAGCACCAAAGATCGACCTGAATTAAGCACAAAACCCAGCAGGCTGAGATCCTGATCGGTGATCCCTTCTCTGGCGTCAATCACCATCAGTACCACGTTGGCTTCTTCAATGGCTTGCAGCGTTTTAACGATGGAGAACTTTTCCACCATGTCTGAGACTTTTTTACGCCTGCGCACGCCGGCTGTGTCTATCAACACATAGTCTCGCTCGTCACGCTGCATGGGAATAAAGATGCTGTCTCTAGTGGTACCGGGCTGATCGAACACCACCACCCGCTCTTCACCCAGAATACGGTTGGTCAGTGTCGATTTACCCACATTGGGTTTACCGACAATGGCCAGTTTAATTGGCAGGCTCTGCAGTTTCTCAAGCTGTGCTTCTGCATCCAGCTCTTCCTGGGCCACATCTGGCTCTTCTATCAGCATATCAGGAAACTGTTCGGATAAGGGTTTGACCAAATTATCCAACAATTGCCCGACGCCACGGCCGTGAGCCGCGGCAATCTGATGCACATCACCCAGTGCCAGACGATAAAACTCCGCCACTTCACTATCACCATCAATGCCGTCAACTTTATTGGCAACAAGGTGTACTGGCTTATTCTGCATGCGCAGATGACGGGCAATAGCTTCGTCGGCCACCGTCAAACCAGCCCGGGCATCCAGCAGAAACATCACCACATCGGCTTCTTCAATTGCCAGCAGCGATTGTTGCGCCATTTCTGCATCAATCCCTTGCTCATCGCCACTGATCCCGCCGGTATCTACCACAATAAACTGCAGCCCCTCGCACTTAGCCTGGCCGTATTTACGGTCACGGGTCAGTCCAGGAAAGTCCGCCACCAGGGCGTCCCGGCTGCGGGTTAATCGGTTAAACAGGGTGGACTTACCGACGTTGGGTCGTCCCACCAAAGCTACAACAGGTAACATAAAGATGATTTCCTACTTGCCAAACCGCCCGGCGGTATATGGCGATACGAGCCGCTATTGCGGCGCAAAAGATCATTAAACACAAAAACGGCCCTTAATCGGGCCGCTATTCTATCAGGTTTCAGGCCAGATGCTTCAGGGTGTTTGCACTGCCCGTAACTGGCCGTCGCGAGTCAGAGTATAGAGTACTTTTCCATCCACCACAGGGGCGGCAAAAATACCTTCGTCTTCGTCGTCACCACCCACATCCAAACGCGCGACCAGCTTGCCATCAGACTGATTAAACCAATGCAGGAAGCCATATTTATCACCGGCAACCAGGTAATCGCCCACAGGCTCTGCCGCCGTCAGCAGGCGACCTCGCAAGCTGTTCTGGCTCCACAACTCTACACCGTTGCGGCGGTCCAGACCGTAAACCACACTGTCTGCGTCCACCACATACAGGTTGTTAGCGTCCATGGTAATACGACGGTAAGACCGATAATCACGCTTCCAGATCACCCGTCCACTACGCAGCTCTACAGCGGCCAAGGTGCCATCGAAAGACACCACATAGATAACTCCACCCAAAATCAGCGGCTCGATATCAATGTCAACTAAGCGATCCAGCTCTGTGGCACCGGTTGGTGCAGTAATGGCTTGTTCCCAGGCAATCTGACCGTTTTCCATAATCACCACGGCCAGCTTACCCGATGCCGTACCGACCATGGCACCGCCCGCTGACGCAGTGGGAGCTGAAATACCGCGTAACGACAGCGGCGGTACTTCCGATTCATATAGCCATTGCTGTTCACCGGACTCTGCATCCAGCGCAAACATAATGCCAGCGCCGGTATTAACGATTACCAGGCCATCCGCCACTGCAGGCTTGGCCAGCACTTCCCCCTTAACCTTGGCCTGCCAAAGGGTTTCACCGGTATTGATATCCAGCGCGATCACATCGCCGTTTTCGGTGCCAAAGTATACCTTCTCGTAAGATGCAGCCATGCCACCAGCGATTCGCGCCGCTTCACCAGAGCGCCATAATCTGGCAATACCGGAAAACCAGCCGTCATCACTGAAACGGGCAAAATCACGTTGCCACAGCTGTTTGCCGCTTGCCTGATCAAAAGCAATGACTTCACCATGGCGATCAGCAGCAAAAACTTTGTCGTATGCAACCGCAGGTTTAAGGCGGGAAAAATGCCCACCAACGCCACCACCGACGTCTTGTTGCCACAGGGTGGTAGGAACAAATTGCGCATCAATAGGTTTGAGCTGTTTGATTTTCAGCTCTTCCTCATCAGCGAACCAGGTTGTTGGATCCATCCATTGCGGCACTATGGAGCACCCAGACAGTCCCAACACCGAAAGCAAACACAGCGCCTGAATTGGCTTTTTCACCCCGATACTCCTCATACGCTGGCAACGGCTGGCAGATTATCCAGTTTCATCTTCAGCAAATTGTTGCTGCTCACTTCCAAGGCTGCGCTGTAGGCTGCTCTGGCTTTGTCAAGATTACCCTGCTTCAGATGAATGTCACCTTTCAGCTCCTGCACCTGGGCTTTGAAACTATCCTCGGCAATACCATCCAGAGCACTCATTGCTTCGGTGTATTGCTCAAGCTGCAATTGCACGCGGGCAAGACGTAACTTAGCGACAGCGGCAATGGCCGGCACCTTGGCTTTAGAGGCGGCAAACTCCAGTTGTTTGGCTGCTTCATTTAAATCGTCACGGCTCACGGCCTGATGGGCAAGCTGCATCGCCGCCAGCAGCGCATAATTATTGTCCGGGTTGGCCTTAACATACTCCAGCGCCTTGCTGAATCCCTGTTCATCGGTTTCCAGGCCTTGCATGGCTTGCTGATATTGATTGGACGCTTCGTCCATACCGGCAATACGCTGCTCATTGTAATAACGCCAGCCCCACAGGCCCCCCAAACCGATTACCGCACCGAGGATGATGGCGGTACCGTTTTCTTTCCAGAATTTTTTAATGGCTTCGACTTGTTGTTCTTCGGTACTGTAGATTTCCATCCCGTTCCCCTTTTATAGATTCTGTGAAAGTGCCCCGCCCAGAAGCGATGGCAACTGCTCAATACTAACTTGTGTCTGTGGTTTGTCTTCACGCAGGTACTTAACCCCAACCACAGCCTGATTTACCTCTTCTTCGCCAATGACCAGGGCAATAGCAGCGCCACTTTTATCCGCGCGCTTCATCTGCTTTTTCAGATTGCCGCCACCACAATGCGTTTGCACTCGTAACCCAGGTAAGGCGTCGCGTAGTGATTCAGCCAGCGTTAATCCATAAGCTTCGGCTCTATCACCCAACAGGCTCAGGTAAACATCTACCTCCGCGGGCAACTCGACCAACTGCAGGGATTCCAGCAGCAAAACCAAACGCTCAAGACCCATGGCAAATCCCACAGCGGGCGTCGCCTTGCCTCCTAACTGCTCTACCAGGCCATCGTAGCGACCGCCTGCACACACTGTGCCCTGAGCACCGAGCGCATCGGTTACCCATTCAAAAACAGTGCGATTGTAATAATCCAGTCCACGCACCAGGCGCGAATTAACCCGGTATTGGATACCAGCCTGGGCTAAACGTTCACACAATAAATCAAAATGCTGGCGAGACTCGTCGTCGATGTAGTCCAGTAAGTCCGGTGCATCTGGCAATAACGCCTGCACTTCTGGGTTTTTGCTGTCCAGCACCCGTAGCGGGTTGGTCGACATGCGACGTTTGCTGTCTTCATCCAGCTTGTCTTCGTGTTGCTTAAGATAAGCCACCAGTGCATCACGATACTCTGCCCGGGACTCGCTGGAGCCCAGCGAATTAATTTCCAGATGCACTTTGTCGGAAAGACCAAATTTCTGCCATAACCTGGCGGTCAGCAGAATCACTTCCACGTCAATGTCAGGCCCTGGCAAACCAAAGGTTTCCACACCGAATTGGTGAAATTGACGATAACGCCCCTTTTGCGGACGTTCATGGCGGAACATCGGCCCCATATACCACAAGCGCTGCTGTTGGTTATACAGCAGGCCGTGTTCATTGCCAGCTCGCACTGTACTGGCCGTTCCTTCAGGGCGCAAAGTCAGGCTGTCGCCGTTGCGATCCTCAAAGGTGTACATTTCTTTTTCTACGATATCAGTCACTTCGCCGATAGAACGTTTAAAAAGATCGGTGCTTTCCACTATGGGGGTGCGGATTTCCTGGTAGCCGTAACTCTTAACGGTGTCACGTATGTTCTGCTCTACCCACTGCCATAGACCGGATTGTTCCGGCAGGCAGTCATTCATTCCGCGAATGGCCTGAATTTGCTTACTCACCTGTGTCTGTCTCGATTCCGTACTGCGATGCCATTATGCATGCGGGTTTTAACCTAAAGGCGGCGATTATAGGGCCTGGCTGCGCAAAGGTCAGGCATTTTTCACCTGAATGCGGTTCTTCTCATCCAAAACAGCTGCTTTGGCGCGGATCCGTTTCTCAAGTTGTTCAATCAGATCGTCGTTTGCCAGTCGCTCTTTCTGCCTTACGCCATCCAGATAAAAGCCACTCATATTGCGTGCCCCGGTCAATCCCAGGTCTGACACCTCAGCTTCGCCAGGCCCATTGACCACGCAGCCGATGATAGACACATCCATTGGCGTCAGAATGTCTTCCAGGCGTTGCTCCAGCGCATTGACCGTGCCAATCACATCAAACTCCTGACGGGAGCAACTGGGGCAGGCAATAAAATTGATACCTCTGGAGCGAATGCGCAGAGATTTGAGAATATCAAAACCAACTTTGATTTCTTCCACCGGATCGGCGGCCAAAGAAATGCGAATGGTATCGCCTATACCTTCAGCCAATAACATGCCCAGCCCCACCGCACTTTTTACTGCACCAGCGCGCTGTCCGCCCGCTTCGGTAATCCCTAAATGCAGGGGCTGATCAATCTTCTGCGCCAGCAAACGATAAGCCCCAACAGCCAGAAACACGTCCGACGCTTTAACACTGACCTTGAACTGGTGGAAATTGAGTCTGTCCAGAATATCCACATGACGCATGGCTGACTCCACCAGCGCTTCCGGGGTCGGCTCACCGTACTTTTCCTGTAAGTCTTTTTCCAGCGAGCCACCATTTACACCAATACGAATGGGAATATTTTTATCTCTGGCACAATCCACCACCGCGCGAATGCGCTCTTCACTGCCAATGTTGCCCGGGTTAATGCGCAAACAATCCACCCCGTATTCGGCCACCTTCAGGGCAATGCGATAATCGAAATGAATATCCGCCACCAATGGGATATCCACCTGAGCACGAATACGCTTAAAGGCTTCAGCAGCATCCATAGTAGGAATAGAGACCCGCACGATTTCGCCACCAACGGCCTGTATACGCTTAATTTGCGCCACCGTCGCATCCACATCGGTTGTAGGGGTATTGGTCATAGACTGCACGGCGATGGGCGCACCGTCACCAATCGGTACCTTGCCCACATAAATACGGGTGGACTTACGACGTGTAATAGGTGATTCGGCAAACATGTTAACTTTAATCCAACTAGATTCTTAATAGGTTATTGCAGCGGCAATGTGAATTTGGCAGAACGCCCTTTGGGAAACTGGGACATATCCACCGCTTCACCATCAAAATTAATCTGCACGGCTTCTGGCGCCCCCAAGGTCACCTCAAAAGGCGGCACACCAGACACGGGCATAGTACGCCCCGCCACTTTGACGCCATACGCAATGGCTTCACCGGTTGCATCGACAATATTCACCCAGCAATCAGCACTGAACTGAAATACCAGCTCTGCCTCGGTCGGCAATATATCTTGGGTAGCGGCTGCCAATACATCCTCGACTACAGTGTCATCCGGGCTTGAATCAGTGACTTCTGTTGCCCCAGGCTCTGCCTGACGTTGCACATCCACTGACGATTGTTGCGGTTGTTCGATAACTTGTGCTGGTAGTTCAGGCTCATCCTGTGGCACTTGCTCGGGAATGTTGGGTTCTGACGCGGCAGTCAGCGCTGACTGTTCCTGCTGAGGCTGTGATGTTGCCGGCTCTGCGGTAACGATGGCACTGGTACTGATGGGCTCACTGCTGTTGCTTTGCTGTAACCACCATACCACTACCATAGCAATAATAATTGCCAGGATTACGTAAGACACCAGCATCAATCGATCATCGCTGGCTTGCTTAGCCACTTTGCGCGAGAAACTCTGCAGTTTCGCCGGCTCCTGCTTGGCAGCATTCAATGCATCGAATGCTTCGAGCACCTGCTGCGGAGCAACATCCAGAAGCTTGGCGTAGTTTTTATAGTAGCCACGAATAAAGGTAATGGAAATGCGCTGATCGAAGACTTCAGTCTCCAGGCTCTGGATATTAGCCGGTTTCAGGTTCAGCCTGGTTGCCACCTCTTCAATACTTAGCCCCCGGGCCACGCGCGCCTCCTTGAGCATCGTACCCGGTCCTGTGGCTTGTGTCTGCTCGGCAACCTGTTCGTCTGTCATAATACTGCTGTTACTCTGTTTGAGTGAATGTTGATCCCTGCTCATTGTGGCGGGGCTATTCTGAGTTTCTTACCAACATAAATGGACGATGGATCCTGTAATTGGTTCCATTCCATCAGGGTTTTCATTTTTATATTGTACTTGAGTGATATCCGGTAGAGGTTTTCCCCTTCAGCCACGACATGATACTCAGGCTCAGATCGGTTGTCGTCCTCTGCCGGCTCTGCAGAAGCTGGTTCCTGCACCTGCCAATCGGAGGTTTCAGGGCGTACAAGCTCTTTCTGCTCAGCCTGCTGACTCGCCGCTAACTCAAGATAATGCTGAGTCGCCTGATGCTGAGGATACAGTTCACTGAGCATATTACCGTATCCCTTAGCACTTTGCAGGTTTCCCTGCCCTGCTTCAATGCGATAACCTAACAGCAGCATCTGCGGAGAGACCCGACCTAACCGTTCCAGCTTCGCCAATGCTGCTTTAGCCTCTGCCCAGTTACTTTGCTGAACCAGCACTTCGGTCAACAGCATCAGGCTTTTTGTTCTGGAAGGCTGATGATTCAGTGCACCTTGCAGATAACCTATTGCGTCGTCCAACTGATTCTGACTCTGTGCACACAGCGCCATATTCTCATAAGTTTCAGCACTGCGGATGTAAGCTTGATTGTCCAGCGCTTGCTGGAAATATTTTTTTGCATCGTCGTAACGGCCCAACTGACACAGAAACGCACCATAGCTGTTAACAATGTCAGGGTTACTGTTATCCAACTTCATGGCCTGACGATATGCATCCTCGGCATGTCGGTTTTCTTCTACCAACTGGTAATAATAAGCCAGACCGTAGTGGGCATCGGCCATATTGGGTGCGTATTCAAGCGCTTTATCCAGATTGTATTTTGCCTGACTATAGTTGCCGTTTTTCAGGTAGGTGAGACCCAGAGAGATCCTGGTTCTGGCGGCATCTTGTGCATTAAAGTCGGCCGCGGGGCCCGCACCGTCAATCTGCGATTGACTGGCACAGGCGCTGATAAAGAATATTATGCAAAAGAGTAACTTGCGCATCTGAACCCAAAATTTATGGTGAATCAGGCCATTTTTACTGAAATTGACTCACCCTTCATCTGTTTTTTTAGCATACGTTTAGTACGGTCTACTACATCGCCTACTAATTGACCACATGCTGCATCAATATCATCCCCTCTGGTCTTACGAACCACCACCGTGAGCCCATATTCCATCAGCACCTTGGAAAAGCGATCAATACGGGAATTACTCGAACAAGTGTAAGGCGACCCAGGATACGGATTAAAGGGGATTAGGTTAATTTTGCTTGGCGTGTCTTTCAGCACTCTGGCCAGTTGGTGTGCCTGATCCATGCTGTCATTGATACCATTGAGCATTACATATTCAATAGTGACCCGGCCCTGATTGGCATTGGATTTAGCCAGATAGCGACGCACCCCAGCCAACAGTTCTTCAATAGGATACTTTTTATTGATCGGCACAATTTCATTGCGCAGTTCATCTGTGGGCGCATGTAATGATACGGCAAGCGCAACGTCAATCTGATCACCCAGCAAATCCAAAGCCGGTACCACGCCAGATGTACTCAGGGTAACGCGACGTTTAGACAAACCGAAACCAAAATCATCTAACATGATGTCCATGGCCGGTACCACGTTTTTCAGGTTAAGCAGTGGTTCTCCCATGCCCATCATGACCACATTGGTAATGGGGCGCTTGGCCGTATCTTTGGACAAACCAATGGTTTTCGCCACCCGCCATACCTGACCAATGATTTCCGCCACGGACAGATTGCGGTTGAACCCTTGTTGAGCCGTGGAGCAAAATGTACATTCCAATGCACAGCCTACCTGCGAAGACACACACAAGGTGGCACGGTCTGTTTCCGGGATCCACACCGCTTCAACTTCCTGTCCCCCTTTTAAAATCAGGGCAAACTTAATCGTGCCATCACTGGCATTCTGTTGACGGGAAATCTCCGGCGCTTCAATCACGCAGGATTCAGCCAATTTAGCACGCAGGCTTTTGTTGAGGTTGGTCATCTGCTCGAAGTCATCGACACCGGCCTGATAGATCCATTTCATCAGTTGGTCAGCGCGAAAAGGCTTTTCACCAATACTGGCAAAGAAGTCGCGCAGTCCCTGACGGTTCAGATCCAACAAGTTGGTTTTAGCATTAGCCATGAATAGTCACCTCAAACTTCGGGGGGCGGAATTGTACATTTTTTAAACGCAATTTAAAACTGGCTACCCAAATTACTGGGTATCGAGATTTTTCTGGCAAAAAAGGGAGCCTGAGCTCCCTTTTTCTCACCCGCTATGAATTAACGAGTTCGAGGGCAGATTTCTTCGTCAGCAAAGAAGTAAGCAATCTCACGTGCAGCTGATTCAGGGGCATCAGAGCCGTGCACAGCATTTTCATCAATGGACACGGCGTAGTCAGCACGCAAAGTGCCGGCCAGTGCTTCTTTCGGGTTGGTGGCACCCATGATTTCACGGTTCTTACGCACAGCATCTTCACCTTCCAGAACCTGAACCATTACAGGACCGGACGTCATGAACGCAACCAAAGCACCAAAGAAAGGACGTTCTTTGTGTTCAGCGTAGAAACCTTCAGCCTGCTCTTTGCTCATATGCAGCATTTTGGACGCTACGATACGCAGGCCAGCAGACTCGAAACGGTTGTAGATTGCGCCAACTACGTTTTTCGCAACGGCATCAGGCTTAATAATGGAAAAAGTACGTTCCAGAGCCATGTTAAAAGTCTCCAAAGTTAAAGAGGATAAAATTTTGAGCGCGGATTATATGCAAAATAATACCGCTTGACCATTCAGCCACACAGAAAACTTATCATAACCTTTAGCAACGAAGTTCTGCGCGCTTTCGCCTAATATTGTTATATATGACATATAGCGAAGACCCCTGATGGTAGTAACAAAAAAGGCGGTTGTACTGGTATTCCTCCTGTTGACTCCGTTCTGCTGGGCTAAAACACCAGAGCCCTTGGTGGTCGCCAGTGCGCTGTGGCCACCCAATTTTGTCAATGAAGCCGGAGATGGCATCTACCAGCAAATTCTCAGGGAAATTTATCCTAACTATGCGTTGCAATATGTCTATACCACCTATGCCCGCTCCAAACATCTGGTGTCCGCAGGTAAGGCCGACTTGTGGCTGGTGTCGTACACAGCTGAAGAGCCATGGGCTCTGTATCCAAAGCATGCCCACGACGCAGATTTGATTGCCGCGGTACACCTAAAAGAAACCCCGTGGCAGGGCATCAGCAGCTTAACAGGCCAACCCGTTTCCTGGATCAGCGAATACGGCTTTGAAAAATATCTACCACAACTGCAAATGCAATACTACGAAGTGCCAGACCTTGATGTTGCCATAAAGATTTTACTGGCAGGCAGAATCCATTATGTGCTTGACGATATTTGGGGCATAGAAGCCTATTTGCAGAATCACCCTGATGTAAAAGCGCAGATGACGGTGCAACCATTTGCCCTGATGAAACTATACCCAGCGTTCAAACACACAGATAAGGGTCGCCGCTTAGCCAAACAATGGGACAAAGCGATGGCAAGGCTTATTAAAGGACGTCTGCAGACCTTATATCGTCATGCTGGGGAGTCGTATCTGTTGGACGATTGCACAAGGCCGAGCAACGATGCCAAAGGCCTGATCTGTCTGGATTTGCCCAACTCCCCCTGATACCAATATGCAGCACAAGGTGCTATAGTGCGCGCCCTGATTCGCCCGGGTTGTCTGCACATAGCCAATACTTGAGTAAATTGCTCAAGTAATATAAAATGCCGCCCTATATCAGAGCTGAATTTCAGTGTGACCAGGATTTATCTCTAACCGCCAGGCAAACTGACAATAATAATCCATAGGTAATCCAGGCGTTGTACCACGTACAACATGCACTCTTTAGTTAATAACGGCTTAGTGATGCCGTTAAGTCAAGCGACTGACCCTGAACCAGTGATAGAGACCAGATTCTATGAGTGAACAAATCGAACAGGCGCTAGCGCGCAAATATGAGGCGGGTTTTGTCTCCAATGTCGAGTCAGAGACCTTCGCGGCAGGCCTGGACGAGGAAGTGATCCGCAAAATATCAGCCATGAAAAACGAGCCACAGTGGTTGTTGGAATGGCGCCTGAAAGCCTTTGAATCCTGGCAGAAGATGGAAGAGCCTGAGTGGGCGCATCTTCATTATGCAAAAATAGATTATCAGGCCATCTCGTATTACTCCGCGCCCAAAAGCATGAAGGACAAACCCAAGTCACTTGATGAAGTGGACCCTGAGCTATTGCGCACCTATGAAAAATTGGGCATCCCTTTGTACGAACAGCAAATGCTGGCAGGTGTAGCAGTGGACGCGGTGTTCGACTCAGTGTCGGTTGTCACGACATTCCGTGAAAAACTGGAAGAAGCCGGAGTGATTTTCTGCTCAATTTCAGAGGCGGTGCACCGCTTCCCGGATCTGGTTAAAAAATATCTGGGCAGTGTTGTACCGCGCTCAGACAATTATTTTGCCGCACTGAACAGTGCTGTCTTTACCGACGGTTCCTTTGTGTATATTCCAAAAGGGGTGCGTAGCCCCATGGAATTGTCCACCTACTTCCGTATCAATGAACAAAACACCGGCCAGTTTGAACGAACGCTGATTGTGGCCGACGAAGGCAGCTATGTCAGCTATCTGGAAGGTTGTACAGCGCCACAGCGTGATGAAAACCAGCTGCATGCTGCCGTCGTGGAACTGGTGGCGCTGGACAATGCCAAGATTAAATACTCTACCGTACAAAACTGGTATCCAGGCGATGAAAACGGCAAAGGCGGTATCTACAACTTCGTGACCAAACGCGGCATTTGTCATACCAACGCGCATATCAGTTGGACTCAGGTTGAAACCGGTTCCGCCATCACCTGGAAATATCCAAGCTGTATTCTTAAAGGCGACAACAGTGTCGGCGAGTTTTATTCGGTGGCACTGGCACGGGGCAAACAGCAGGCCGACACTGGCACCAAGATGATTCATTTGGGCAAAAATACCAAATCCACCATTATCTCTAAAGGGATCAGCGCCGGTGATGCCAACAACGCCTATCGCGGGTTGGTACAGATGGGTCCCAACGCCGAAGGGGCACGTAACTTCACACAGTGCGATTCGCTGCTGATTGGCGATCAATGCGGTGCCCATACCTTTCCTTACATAGAAAGCCGCAACCCGTCAGCGATTGTGGAACACGAGGCCACCACATCCAAGGTCAGTGATGAGCAAATGTTCCTGTGTCAGCAACGTGGCCTGGACCCAGAAAAAGCGGTATCCATGATAGTCAACGGTTTCTGCAAAGAAGTGTTTAAAGAGCTGCCCATGGAGTTTGCTGTGGAAGCCGGCAAGCTTCTTGAGATCAGCCTGGAAGGTTCCGTCGGCTAATTAAACTGATTTAGAGCGCCCGGCTGGAAGCTATCGACGAGAGAGTCGACGACCAGCGGCGCAGCAACACAAGTTATTGGGGTATTTCATGCTAAAAATTCAAAACCTGCATGCCAAGGTAGAAGATAAAACCATTCTCAAGGGCCTGAGCCTGGATATCAAGCCAGGCGAAGTCCATGCCATTATGGGTCCGAACGGTGCAGGTAAGAGTACGCTGGGCTATGTGTTGTCAGGTCGTGACGGTTATGAAGTGACCGATGGCCAGGTTGAACTGAATGGCCAGGATCTGCTCGAACAGGAAACCGAAGAACGCGCCCGCGCCGGTCTGTTCCTGGCATTCCAGTATCCGGTGGAAATTCCTGGCGTCAGCAATATGGAATTTATGAAAGAATCGGTTAACGCTATGCGTGAAGCCCGCGGTCAGGAGCCACTCAGCGCCGCTGAATTTCTGAAAAAAGCCAAGGAAGCCTGTAAGCAGGTGCATTTACCCCTCGATTTTCTGAAGCGCGGCGTCAATGAAGGCTTTTCCGGCGGCGAAAAAAAGCGCAACGAAATCATGCAGATGATCTTGCTTGAACCGACTCTGTGCATTCTCGATGAGTCGGATTCCGGGTTGGATATCGATGCCCTGCAAGTGGTGGCCGATGGCGTAAACAGCCAACGTAGCCCAGAGCGTAGCTTTATTGTCGTGACCCACTACCAGCGCCTGCTGGACTACATTAAGCCGGATTTTGTGCATATTCTGGCCGACGGCAAAATCGTCAAAAGTGGCGATGCCTCTTTGGCTCTGGAAGTGGAAAAAGAAGGGTATGCCTGGCTTGGTGAAGCCCAGGAGGCCGGCGCATGAGCCAATGGCTTGAGCAAATTGTTGAGCGCGCCAGCCACAGCCAGTTGAATGCTATCAAACAGCAGGCATTGGCAGCATTGAAGCAGCAGCGCTGGCCCAATCGCAAAACGGAAGCCTGGCGCTACACCTCTGTCAGCCCTATCGAACAGCTTGAACTCGGTGGACAAAAAGATAGTCAGCCGCAGCCATCCGACATTACCGGATTGGACAGCCTGGATCTGTTGTTTATCGACGGGGTGCTGCAGCAATCACTCAACAATCTTGTCCTGCCCGAAGGTTTAATGCTCCAGTCGCTCAGCCAACTGGATGCCCAGGGTCAGGCCGTTGCCGATGACCTGTTTGGCAAAATCAAACCTGCACATCATCTGTTTGGTCTGGTGAACGATCTGGTGGCCGAGCAGGGTCTGGTAGTTGATGTTGCCCCGGGCGTACAGATTGATAAGCCACTACGCATTATTAATTTATCCAGTCAGGGCCAGGAATCCCATCTGCGCTTATTGGTAAGGCTGGGTGACAATGCCAGGTTGTGCGTGATTGAGCAGGGTGAAGGCCAGGATCCCAGCCTGAACACGGCCTTTGCCGAGTACAGCCTAGGTGTACAGGCGCATCTTGAACATTACCGCCTGGCAATGCATACGCACAAAGCCATTCAGGTGGGAGGTAATCATTTCCGCCTGCAGGAAAAGGCGCAACTTAACAGCACGCTGGTCGCCTATGGTAGCGATCTGTCACGCCTGGATGTGGATATTGAGCATGCCGGCGAGCATGCCCATGCCAAGTTTAATGCCATTTACCTGTTGGGCAGTGGCGAAACCTTTGACTTGCACAGCTGTATAGAACACGCCGTGCCCAATGGCACCACCGAAGAAAATGCCAGAGGTATAGTCGGCGATCGTGCCAAGGCGGTATTTAATGGTCGCATTCATATTCATCGCCACGCTCAGAAAACCCTGGCAGAGCTGAATAATCGCAATTTGTTACTATCACGTCGTGGCCAGATTAATACCAAACCCGAACTGGAAATTTATGCCGACGACGTAAAATGCGCCCATGGCGCTACGGTTGCTGAGATTGAAGAAAAAGCCCTGTACTACCTGCTTTCCCGTGGGATTTCCCGCTCACAGGCACTGATTATGCTGAACTTTGGGTTTATCCAGGAATTGATTAACGACATGCCCAATGCAGCACTGGCTGATTGGCTGCAGGAACAACTTAAGGACAAGTTCAGCCAGATGGAGGTCAAATGAGCCTGGATCTTAATGGGTTAAGGGCACAATTTCCTATCCTGTCCAGGCAAGTTGACGGTAAGCCGTTAGTCTATCTGGACAACGCGGCCACTACGCAAAAACCGCAGGCCGTTATTGACGCACTGGTCAACTTTTACACTCAGTGCAACGCCAATGTGCATCGTGGTGCTCATGCCTTGTCAGATGAAGCGACACGCCGTTACGAACAGGCCCGGGATGTTGTTGCCGATTTTATTCGGGCCGGCAGTCGGCAGGAAGTGATCTGGACCAGTGGCACCACGGAGGCGATTAATATTGTGGCCAATGGCATGGCACAGCGCCTTCAACCCGGTGATGAGGTACTGGTCACCGAAATGGAACACCATGCCAATCTGGTGACCTGGCAGCAAGCCTGCCTGCGCAGTGGTGCACAGCTAAAGGTCGCCCCCATTTTAGACAGCGGTGAGTTGGATGTAGACGCTTTCAACGCCTTACTTAGCCCGCAAACCCGCTTTGTGGCCCTGCCCCATGTTTCCAACGCATTGGGAACCGTTAATCCGATTCAGTCACTCGCGGCAAGCGCCAAGGCAGTAGGTGCATTGGTGCTTATCGACGGTGCTCAGGGCATTGCCCATGGCCAGGTGGATGTGCAGGCGATAGGTTGTGACTTCTACGCATTTTCCGGCCACAAACTATTTGGCCCCACAGGTATTGGTGTGCTGTGGGGACGTCAGACGATACTGGAAGATTGGCCGGTATGGCAAACCGGTGGCGAAATGATTGCTAAGGTGAGCTATGAATGCGCCACCTGGGGAACGCTGCCCAACAGATTGGAAGCCGGTACCCCAAATATTGCCGGTGCCATAGGTATGGCTGCTGCTATCAGTTGGTTTATGTCATTGGATGTCGCTGCCGTGCAAGCCCATGAAAAAGCCTTACTGGCCAGTGCCACCGAGCAGGCTCAGGCATTCGAGGGCTTGAAAATTATTGGCACGGCCAAAGATAAAATAGGCGTGCTGAGTTTCGTTCTGGACGGTAGCCACCCGGCCGATGTCGGTTTTATTCTCGACAGGCAAGGCGTGGCCATTCGCACCGGCGATCATTGTGCACAGCCTTTAATGCGCCGCCTGAATGTACCAGGTACAGCCAGAGCGTCGTTTTCCATCTACAACAGCCTGGATGAAGTGGATGTCTTGTTTAAGGCATTGAAAAAAGCCCAATCCATGCTGGCATAGGAGTTTAGTTATGACGGTTGAGACGTTTGTTCCCAGTACGTCAGTGGTCACTCTGACCGATGCTGCCGTACGCCACTTTGAAGCCAGCCTGGCCAGTCAGCCCGGTAAACTGGTGCGCTTGTCGACGAAGGTGAGCGGCTGCACGGGTTATGCTTATGTGCTGAATTTAGTGGATGCAGGAAAAGAAGATGACCTGCTGCTTCCAATCAGCAACAAACTGACATTGGCGGTAGCGGCAGACGCTGTCGAACTGGTGCGCAATACCGAAATAGATTACGTCAAAGAAGGCATCAATGGTGTAATCAAATACCACAATCCTAACGTCGTTAACGAGTGTGGCTGCGGCGAAAGCTTCAGCGTCAGCTAAGGACTCAGGCTGATGCAACAAAGAATGGTGGTCACCCAACGTGACTGTAAAGCCAGACGCGTGCCATCGGGGCAAATTCAGGTGATTCCGGAAGGGGAATTTGTCAATCTGACCCAGGATTTGGGCGGCAACTACACCGTCACCTGGCAGGGTAATATGCTGCGTATTGACGGTACTGACGCCGACGCCTTGGGTCGTAAGCCCCAAGTACTGGCATTTGACACCCCGCCAGACGATAAGATCATCGAAGCACAGGTCTGGCAGGCACTGGAAACCATTTTCGATCCAGAAATCCCGATTAATCTGGTGGCGCTGGGTTTAATCTACGAAGTCAGTGTCGATCAACACAGTCATGTAGTGACGATCCAGATGACACTTACCGCCCCTGGCTGCGGTATGGGGCCAGTGTTGGTCAGCGATGTGGAATACCGGGTGGCTATGGTGCCGAATGTTAAGCAGGTTAAAGTGGATTTAGTGTTTGATCCCCCCT
The DNA here is from genome assembly GCF_039522935.1 of Bowmanella denitrificans. Taxonomy (NCBI): domain Bacteria; kingdom Pseudomonadati; phylum Pseudomonadota; class Gammaproteobacteria; order Alteromonadales; family Alteromonadaceae; genus Bowmanella; species Bowmanella denitrificans. The sequence goes on from NZ_BAAAEI010000021.1 coordinate 217,527, forward strand.
GGTCCAGGGAAAGAATGAGCGAAGAAGCTCTGTTGGAAGCCGGCCTGTTTTTTTAAGATGTACGGGATGTGAGAAGCAGATGACCTTACCAGGCAGCGACGAAATTATTGAAGACCTGTCGTTTTTTGACGATTGGGAACAGCGTTACCAATACATTATCGATTTGGGTAAATCCCTGTCCCCGATGACACCAGAAGATAAAACCGAAGAACGTCTGGTACGGGGCTGCCAAAGCAGTGTGTGGTTAAAAAGCACGGTGCAGGGCGAGCATTTACATTTTGATGTAGAGAGCGACGCGATTATCGTTAATGGCCTGCTGGCACTGGTAATGGCAGCCTATCAGGACAAAAGCCCGGCTCAGATCCTGGCGTTTGACATCGACGGCTACTTTCAGGCCCTGGATTTGGAACGGCATATCTCCCCCACCCGCGGCAATGGTTTACGCGCGATTGTGGGAACCATCAGAAACCTGGCCAGCCAACCCCGTCAGTAAGGCGCACCTCGAATTTAAGGCACGCCAGTCCAGCCAGTGTAATCTTGCTGCCTACCAGCCCACCGGCATAGTACGCAGCTTTTGCAGGTTTTCGTGAATATGCGTGATAGCGAAGTCGATATCCTCTGCGGTCGTGAAACGGCCCAGCGATATGCGAATAGCGCTATGTGCCAATGCGTCACTCAGACCAATGGCCTTTAATACGTAGGAAGGTTCAATACTGGTTGAGTTACAGGCAGAGCCGGAGGACACGGCCAAATCTTTTAACGCCATCAGCAGGGCTTCGCCGTCCACACCGGCAAAACTGATATTCAGATTTCCCGCCACACGCTGGCTTGGATGCCCGTTGAGCTGAATGCCGTCAATATCTTTAATACCCTGCCATAGTTTTTCCCGCAGAGTTGCTAACCTGGCACTTTCTGCGGCCATTTCCTGACCGGCAATAGCGAAGGCTTCTCCCATGCCAGCAATCTGATGGGTAGCCAGCGTACCGGAGCGCATGCCACGCTCATGACCGCCACCATGATTCAATGCATGTAAATGAACCTTGGGCTTGCGTCTCACATACAAGGCGCCAATGCCTTTGGGCCCATAACATTTATGCGCGGAAAAGGACATCAAATCCACCGGCAGTTGCTGCAGGTCGATACTGATTTTGCCCGCGCTTTGAGCGGCATCCACATGAAAAAGAATGCCTCTATCGCGGCAGATATCACCCAGGGTCTGAATATCCTGAATCACCCCGATTTCGTTATTAACCTGCATCACCGAGGCTAAAATGGTGTCGCTGCGCAGCGCCGCAGCAAATTGTTCAGGCGTGACAATGCCATCGCTACCCGGCTTAAGATAGGTCACTTCAAAGCCCTGGGCTTCAAGATCGGCGCAGGTATCCAGTACGGCCTTGTGTTCAGTGGCCAGCGTCACGATATGCCGGCCTTTATCACTGTGCTGTCTGGCCACACCTTTAATGGCTAAGTTATCGGATTCTGTGGCACCAGAGGTGAAAATGATTTCCCGGGCGTCAGCATTAACCAGCTCGGCTATCTGGTTGCGGGCAAAATCCACCGCTTCTTCGGCCTGCCAACCATATTTATGCGAGCGCGAAGCCGGGTTACCAAACACACCATCCAGGGTCAGAAACTTCATCATCACTTCCGCCACACGCGAGTCGACTGGCGTCGTGGCGGCATAATCCAGATACAGGGGTATTCTCATAAGGTCGCTTTACACTTGCAGGGTAATCTTCAAATCAGGGTGAGATTTATGCTTGTCCTGGCGCAGGGCAATCTGCTGAACATCGTGCTTATCCATTAACTCACCTAGACTGATGCCATCCAGGAACAGGGCGATGCGGTCACTTAAATCGCTCCACAGGCTATGCGTCAGGCAACGCTCGCCGCCCTGACAATCAGACTTGCCGCTGCAGCGGGTAGCATCCACCGATTCATCTACGGCATGGATCACTTCCCCGACAGAGATACTGCCGGCGTCACGACCCAGTTTATAACCACCACCCGGACCGCGCACGCTGGACACCAACTTATGACGTCGCAGGCGGGCGAAAAGCTGTTCAAGATAAGAAAGTGAAATTTCCTGCCGTTCAGAAATATCCGCCAGCGGCACCGGGCCACGTTGGGAATGCAGTGCGACATCCAGCATCGCCGTTACTGCATAACGGCCTTTGGAAGTTAATTTCATACCAAAACCCTTTGATTTTAAGGGTTCAGAGCATGCCATACCCGACTAATTTAGTAAAGTATATAGCCACATAGTTTAGTCAGGTATTGTTCCGTGCCCGCCAATAAGCCGGTACAAAAAATAACAAACTATGCCATTTTTCGGGAAGTCTGTGCAGGCAGAAATCACTAGGCTAGTAAGAGCGTGTTGACCTTTTGAGTATAAATTTTGTTCAAATCCAGCCCCTTCTGGTCACGACGCCGGGCTGCAGGCCTAGTGGGCCTAAGTCAAAGGCCGACAACACCGAGGCAGGAGGGGCTGGGTTGAACCCTTCGGGCAGCGCTTGTGGGCCCTTTCTACGGCGTTATTACTCACTCATGTAGAATCACTACACCACGTTCGCGCTGCCTTGTATAAAGGGCCCACAAACTGCTGCAAAATCCATACTCAAAAGGTCAACACGCTCTTATTTAACCAACTAAGGATGTAAAGATGTTACTTAGAGCCCTCTCCCTTACTGCGTTGCTGTTTTTATCCGCGTGCAACAGCTCTTCCGGGCCCTCGCCAGGCCATCCCCCTCCAACAGATGATGGCCTTAAGGCCTTAACCCTCAGCCAGGCTGACAGTTACAGCGAAAGCGTGGAAAAGATACTGGAAGCAGACGACAGCAACCTGGCCAAGCTATTGGAGCGGGTCAGAGGGCGGGTAGGTACCTTCAGAAGCGGTAGTATCAGCATTATTGGCACTAACAGCGAAACTGGTCTGGGTTTTTATGCGTCGGCCAATCACGTCTTTGGGCTGTCAAGCTGGTTGGATTTTGCCGAAGGCCATATTGAGGATTTTTATGGCCAGGGGATTTATGCCACGTCGCACATAGTGGCACACAGCGGCGAGATAAATTTATGGGATATGAATACCGCCAATTTCCCACTCTACCATGCGGATATCAGTGCAGATGCGCAAAACACCACGATTGTTCCAGCCGAAGATTTCTATCTGGGCCTGGTGGACAGTCAAACTATTCCGGTCAGTAACCTGGCCCAATATCCCGAGGATATTAATACCCAGACGCCAGTCTCTCTGTACGATCCAGACCAGGTACTCAGCACAAACACAACCTGGACACAGGCGCAGAGCGGCATAAAGGTCCTGGCCCTGGGTTATCCGCAAGATACCGTCAGCTATCCTTATGGCCGTGCTTCAGTGGGCAGCATTTTAACTGACCAGGCTGCCGAGCAAGCGATTTTGGCCCTCAAAGCCCAGGGTGATGAAGAGGGCAATATTCCTTATAACGCGCAAGTGGAGTTTATCGCCAACTTTCCCGCTCAGGCTGGTATGAGCGGCGGCAGTGTATTTGACGAAAAAGGCCGATTGCTGGGGGTGATGGTCCGAAGCACCGCCACACAAGATGCCAGTTACACCAGGGTAGTGCGTATCAGCTATATCCGCGAGCGTTTCCAGCATTACTATCAGACGCTGTCTGCTGATCAAAAAGCCCATTTACAGCAGTTTGTGGACAGCAGCTTCCTGTGATGACGCGGATTTTGCCAGCCGGTCTGCTTATTCAAATAAACTTTGTCTTAGCGCTGTTTGGGTATAGGCCTGACGCAGATATACATGCCAGGGTTTGGCACCAACAAACGCGTTAATATCCGCTATATCAGCGGCGGTAAATTGCGACTGATGGCAGGCCACTGCGGCGGCGGCCTGCTGTTTGTCAGATTGATTAAAGGCAATCTTATGGGTCAGCCATTGCTGTGCACTGGTGTGCCAGCGCGCTTTAATATACTGGCCAAAATTAGCTGAATAGTCGTTATAGTTGTGCAGGTCGATATCGGCCGCCGCCGCAAAATACAAAGCTTGTGGCCAGTTATCCCCACCTTTTTGAAAAACCTCAGCCACCAGATTACTGACCATACGATGATCAGGATGACCATAGCCCCCTTCCGGCCCCCAGGTAATTACCAGATCCGCTTTGAGCTCACTGAACAATTGACCGAGCTGCGCTGCAACGGGTTGCATTGTCTTTGACTGGGCCAGGCTACCGTCTACAAAATCCAGCATGATTGGCGCTTCTATCCCCAGTGCCTTAGTAGCACATTGCGTTTCAGCTAAACGAGCCTGCTTTAACGGCTCACCGGCAGCGATACCGGCATGTGCCGTTACCCCAAGTTGTCCGTCAGTGACCACCACCAGATACACCTTATGCCCTTCCCGCGCATACCTTGCCAGCACGGGGCCAACAAAAGACTCATCATCCGGATGGGCAAATACCGCCAATATGGTTTTTGACTCCAGCGGCGCTGCCTGAGCAGGCAGAAAATAACTGAAATGACCAACAAGCAAGGTGCCCATCACTGCACTTCGTAGCCATTTTGGTATGTTTAACATAGCCTTTACCCTCTGTTTTGAGTCCCTTTAGGGGCTGGTTAAAACCTATAGCTGGCGCCAACATAAAATCGCCGACCGTTTTTATAAATGCCAATCGGTGCAGTGCGTACTCTGTCATAGGAAAATAACACTTCGTCGGTCAGATTGATGGCTTCCAACAGTAAATCCCAGTTTTTACTGATATGCAGGGTCAGGTTCATATCCAACTGTCCGGTGTTGTCGGCACGTGCCTCGCCAAGACCGGTAGCATAGCGGGTGCGATAGTTATAAGACAACCTGGCACTGAGCAATTCATCTTCGTAATAGCCAGACACATTAAAGGTGTGACGGGAATTACCGGGGATCTCCGATAACGTCTGCCCTGGCGCGCCGGAATCACGTTCGCCATCCACCAGGGTGTAATTGGCAATCAGGCCCAACCCGTAAATAAACTCGTGCTGCAGCCCCAGTTCCAGCCCTTTAATTGTACCGCCAGGGCCATTCAGCGGCCGGTCAATACTCATCTCTATGCCTTCATGCACTTCCAGAAAGCGGGAGATATCCACAAAAGAGCGCACGTTCTTATAAAAAAGTGCGACGGAGGCCAGTGAGGCTTCCTGCCAATACCATTCCAACCCCAGATCAAACTGCGTGGCCCGGAACGGATCTAACTGTGGGTTACCGGCCACCCCTTGCGCCTGGGTTTTGTTGTAATTAACCGACGGCATAATATGTTCATAGTCAGGACGGGCCATCACCTTGGCGGCGGCGGCTCTTAACACCAGGTCCTCATGCAAATCGATGGCCAGATTGAGACTGGGAAGAATGTCAGTGTAACTGCGTTCGCGGCTAATCCAGACAGCGTCTGACATGTCATCTGTCTGCTGCTGATAGCCAGCCGAGCGTTGATTGGTATGCACCAGACGCATACCCAGATCACCACGGTAATCACGCCCCTTTAAATTGAGCTTGAGGTATCCGGCAGTTACCTGCTCATCAATCATAAAACGGCTTTGTTGCTCTTCGCTGATAACAAAGGGCAATGCACGATATGCGGCAGATAGCGCGTCGATATCCACAAAGGCGAAGGCTTTCAGGCTGTGCTGTGACCCCACGCCGCCAAGATAACCCGAAGGAAAATGGCCACTGAAGTCGCTGATGCGCCAGTCCAGATCGCCAGCCAGGCCATCATAACCGCCATTGCGGGTACGCAATCGCTGCAATTCCCGGCCATGGTCTTTGTATTTCAGGCCAAAACTCAGCTCCGCCAGTATCGGGTGATCCATAGAACGAGCCAGATCCATTTGCAGATAACGCTCTTGATCCTGAGAATAACTGGCGTCCTGACGCACTTCGCTGATAAACCAGTTATCGCCATTGAGAGGAGACAGATCATAGCTGACGCGGATATCCCGCTCAGCGCTGGTGTCCACACGGTAACTGCTATTGGCCGACCACTGCGCGGTGGAATCCGCGCTGGTGTCACCGCCGCTGGCGGTAATACCGGCCTGCAGGTCCGCCCGCCAATAGCCAAAGTAATGCTTGAGGTACAGTTGTGCACTTTTCTGATCAATACGGGAATTACGCCATATGGCTTCCATTGAGGTGTTAAACGCCGCATCCGGCAAGGCGTGATAAGTAGCAGCCAGTAAACTCTGGTCCTGGATCTGCACATCCGAGATTAAACCATTGGCCTGATAGCTGTTGCTGGGAAGCCACAGAAAATTCTGGTTGGAGTTATCCGCATCCAGCACAGAATAAAGCAGGTTCAGCGTTAACTCCGTGTCTTTACTCACTCGCCACTGGCCGGATAACAGTGAACTGGTTAAATCCCTGGCTTGTTGAAACAATGCCGAGCCACCGCCCCCTGGCGTCCACAAGCCCTGAATATCTGCATTCTCAGCTTCTACCTGGCGCAAACTGCCATCCGCTTGGGTGCTGAAGTTGCGCTCCGCCCAACCCCAGGCTTCCAGACCGTCGCGACGTAAATTACGTCTGTGCTTCACCAGCGCCATCAGTAAGCCCAGATCGCCACCATCATCCCGCCAGTTATATAGTGCAGAAAACTGTGGGGCCCACTTATCAGCCAAATCCGTATACTGTAACTGTGCCTTAAGCATCATTTTACCTGGCTCGGTATCCAAAGGCTTGGGCGTATTCAGTACCACGGCTCCGCCCAGCGAGCCTTCATCCAGATCAGCCTGGGGTGACTTATTCACCTCCAGCGATTCCACCAGCTCAGAGGGGATCATGGTGTAATTAAATCCGCGACTCGGCTGGGATGAGATCCACCAATCAGAAGAGGCGATGCTCTGGCCATTAAGCAGCGTCAGGTTTTGGCTGGGAGCAGTACCACGCACGCCAATGCGCTCGCCTTCGCCCATCACCCGGTAAAGAGAGACACCGGTAAGACGCTGTAACGACTCAGCCACATTCTTATCCGGAAATTTACCAATATTTTCGGCCGAAATGGCATCAATGAAATTGCTGGTTTCTTTTTTGCTGTTAATGGCTTCAAGCAAACTACTGCGTATGCCGCGGATTTTGATATGCTCCAGGGCATCATCACTCTGTTGGGCCGCTGCCGTGGCGCCCACCATTGACAACGCTGTCAAAATCAATAGCTGCCGTTGCATTACATATTGCCCTCGAAGATGCTGATACCACCAGCCTAGATCCATTGCTGTGCGCCATTATCTATCATTCAGGCCAGGATTGGCCGTTGCCTTAGCGCGTCTGGAACCATAAAATAACATTGCACAGCAGTGATTTACCAATATTTTCACAAACTTACAGGGAAGCTGAAAAGCCGTTGACAGAACTGGGTAGCATTAACCGGATTCGACTGAACCAGGTCCTGGTGGATTTCGCCGCCCTGAAGTTGCAGATTGACGGTATCTGGTACGATATTGAGGCCAGACAACTGGCACTACTCAGGTTGCTGATAAACCACCCAGGGCAGGCCGTCTCGCGCCAGCAAATTATGGATGCCATCTGGCCGGATGTGGTGGTCAGCGACAATTCGGTCAGCCAGGCCATTACCCAGTTGCGTAAGTCACTGCAGGAGCCCAAAGACAGTCCAACCTTTATTCGCACCGTACCACGCAAAGGTTATCAGTTGGTGGCAGATATCCAGTATCTGGATGCCATGCAAACCGAACCGCTGCGGATATCCCTGCAAAACGCCGTGCTTAGCACCCTGTCAGGCATCTTATTGTGTGCTTTTTTGGCCTGGGCGCTGTGGCCGCGTCCCCCCAAACCTTATCAACATAAGGCGCAACTGACTGCCAGTCCGGGTGATGAGGCCTTTCTTACTCTTTCTCACAACCATCGCTATCTGCTGTTTACCCAGCAGGACGAACAAAGCGGCCTGCGCGATATCATGGTGTACGACAGGCAAAGTGGCAATATTCATGGCATCAGACAAAGTGGCTATGACGAGCTGTCTCCCGCCTGGTCACCAGAGGGTAATGCCCTGGCGTATATCCGCCAAAACGCCTTTAGCTGCCAGATTCGTATACTGGATTTGAGCGGCCCGGTGGAAACCTGGCGTTTAGCCAAAGACAAAGTCGCCACAGATTGTCAGCCCGATAGCGGACATAAAAAACTACGCTGGACTGAAGGCGGCTTGTATTATCTGGATCCCCTCACCTCTCGTCTGCTCAGGTTTGACATCAACAGTATGTCGGAACAAACAAGCTGGCAGCAGGTTAGAGACTTTGACGTGGACAACAGCGGCCAGCATCTGCTGCTGCTTAACCAGCACCATAAACATCTCAGACTGAGTTATTTTTGGCAGGACAAACAACAGACAGCTGAACTGCTCAGGGTGATACCGCCGGTCGCCACGTTGAAATGGCAGGAAGCTGGACAACGTTTTTGGTTAACCGGTCAACAGCTGCTGCTGGCAGATATACACAGTAATGTCCAATCTCTGCGGGTGCCTCCAGGTTTTATCCAGGACGTGGCACAGATTCATAACGATAAGGTTGACGAGTTATTCCTTTCCAGCGGCAACCTGCAGGCTAACCTGTTTACGCTGGCATTGTCATCGCCAGCAAAGTTACAAGCCCTGACCTCCTCTCCCAATATGGAATATTTACCGGCCATTTCTGCCGATGGTTTGCAGACTGCTTATATCTCACAATATTTCGACTATGTGGATCAGCAGGTTCATCAGGAAGTCTGGGTAAAACATAGCCACAAGCCTATCGCGACTTTAATCAGCTCGCTGCCCGAAGATATTCAGCCCGATTTTCTGAGCTGGTCGCCACAGGGCACATTTTTACTCTTGCAGGACAAACGTCAGCGCGTGTATCTGCTTAACCTTTACGCGCGCAGTTATCAACCACTGCTGACAGATTTTACTGAGGTTTCCACCCTTTACTGGCAGGATGATGAGCAACAACTGTATTTCAGTGCCTTGCAACAGGATAAAGCGATCCGCGGGCGATTAGACCTGACCAAGCAACAGATTGACCTGATAGATGATAAGGAAAATCCGGCCATACCGAATCCCAGTTTTGCTACCTATCGCGAGCAAATACTGACCATGATGCAACAAGCTTTGCCCGAAGTTTCCCAAGAGCGACTTGAGCAGGCCTTCGATTATATGCGCCCGGCCCTGACATCCACTGAACTGTATTTTGCCCTGCCCGGCCTGAATCAACTGGATATATTGGTACTGAACAGACAAAGCGGTGAAGTGCAACTGCTGCATCAGCTGAATCGCTGCCCAGACAATCGTGGCCTGCCGCTTAGTCTGGCAGTCAATCCAGAGCAGCAGCAATTGGTTATCAGCTTACTGGAATCCCAGCAAAATAACCTGATGCTCAGGCAACGTTGAATGCAGCTATGCAAATCAATCTGGTTGGTGCTTAGTCGGATAGCTGGTTTTTACTCTGCTGCACCAGCCAGGCCTGTATATCCTGTTGATACCAACCGCGGCTTTGCGCTTCGTCTATGGCTTGGCTGGCCTTTTTACGCGCGGCCTGAAACTCATTTTGACCGGCCAATAATCTGGCCTGAATAAACAATAACTGTGGGTGGTCATCGTCCTGCTGCAGCCCCTGCGCCACAAGTGCGGTCACTGCCTGCCAGTTTTGCTGTTGCAAATGCAATTCAGCCAGATCGCGAATGGCACGAAAATGTCCCTGCTTTGCCGCCTGACTAAGCCAGTTTGCGGCCTTTTCCTTGTCTTGTTGAATATCGCTGCTGTCGAGTATTTCCCTGGCCAGGCGATATTGTGCCACGGCCAAACCAGACTGGGCAGCCTGTAACACCCAATTCAGGCCTTTTTGCCGGTCTGACTGTGCCAGTTGTCCGCGTAATAAACTGCTGCCCAGTCGATACTGGGCCAGGGCATAACCGTTTTTGGCCGCGCCCAGCAGTACTTCCCCCTGGGCATTTTCCTGCTGATAATGGCGACGTAACAACATGGCAGCATTGCTTTGTTCGGTCATCAGCCAGTTGGAAATATAATACTGCACCAGCGCATCGCCCTGTTCGGCGCGTTCAATCAATTCACTGATACGTTGTTGATAGGCATTGCTTTGCCGCGAAAAGCTCTCCCGGTAACGACGCCCCTTGTGGGTACTGAAATGATAGAGCAACGAACGGCTGTGATAGGTTTGCACTTCTTGTCCCTTTAGCAATGGCTGGTAACGCCAGCGGCTGACGGCATTATAAATGGCCCGCTCAAATTCCTGTGGCGGGTAAGCGTCGATTATTTCCAGATCTTTCACAGCGCCACTGGGGTCGATATCAAACTCCAGCCATACCCAGCCTTCCAGACCTTTCTTGTAGGCTTCCGGAGGATACACAGGCTCAAGAAAGTGGCTACGCTGTGGCGCCAGATCTTCCTCCTGGCTGACACTAGAGACAAAATGCGGCTGTAAGGTGCGTTGATAATGCTGATAGCCAAAGTCCTGTTCCAGACTTTGTTTTAATGCACTGAGCGGGTCTTTATCGTCAACCTGTTGATACACCAGACTGGCGGCTGACGCCGCTTCAGACAGGCCAAAATCGGCGGCAATGGAAAACCAGGCAAAGGCTCTGGCATGGTCTTTGTCCTGCCCCTGGCCATGCAGATTCATGACGCCAAGATTATACAAGGCATCCACATTTCCCAGCCTGGCCAGTTGCAAAAACTCCTGCCTGGCCTGTTCGAAATGTTGCTGCTGGTAAGCAATGGTGGCTGTCAACAGATCTGCCTTCGCCGCCAGACTGACAGACAGTATGGCTATCGAGGCGAACAAGCCGAACAGAACTGATCTCAACAATAGCTTCCCGTTTTAATGGTCCGTTAGCATCTGCGCAAAGGTCCATTTTACTCAAATAATCGCCATTGTCTGCTATATACTTGATTCAAAATAAAAATTTAATAAGCCTGGATAGCCCCAACAGACCAGATTGCCCTTAGCAGCGAGCAAAAAAGGCCTCCAACCAAAAGGTAAGAGGCCTTGCCGACAGCACTATGAGAGGGCACTCCTAGTTGTTGTCAAAACCCATTAAAAATTAAATCTAACCCCTGCCACATATCGGCGACCGTCGCGATATAAGCCGGTCAGGGCATTTTCCACACCTTTTTCCTGGTAGCTGAAAATCAGTTCATCGGTCAGGTTGATGCCTTCCAGTACCAGGGTCAGGTTGTCATTGACCTTATAGGAAACGTTGGCATCCAACTGACCGTAATCATCGATATAGCCCGGCCAGTCAAAGCCCGAGTCGTAACCGGTACGATAGTTATAGGAAATCCTGCCGCTTAACACGTCATTTTCATAGTAAGCACTAACATTGACGGTATGCTCAGAATTACCAGGAATCGTGATATCGTTCCCTTGCCCGTCTTTGGCTTCACCATCTACGTATGTGTAGTTAGCCATCAGCCCCAAGCCTTGATACAGCTCTTGCTGATATCCCAGCTCCAGCCCCTGAATAGTGCCGCCTTTACCATTGCTGGGGCGACTGATACGAATATCTTCGCCCTCAAAGCGTTCAAAGGACGTCACACTGTCGAGGAAAGACTGCACATCTTTATGAAAATACGCCGCCGAGAAGATACCCGCCTCACTGAAATACCATTCCAGGCTAAGGTCAAACTGGTTAGCATAGTAAGGGTCGATATCGGGATTACCGCCGGTGCCAGTGCGGGTTTCGGTGTTATAAGAGGTAGACGCGGTCATGGCATTATAGTCGGGGCGGGACATCACCCTGGCCGCGCCAAATCGCATGATCAGATCTGTATCCAAATCAATGGCCAGATTCAGACTGGGCAGCACATCCAGATAATCCTTTTCTTTGCTGACCCACACTTCGCCTTCATAGGCACTGGATGTCTGTCTGGTTTGCACCACACGCACCCCAAGGTTGCCGCGCATCCCCTCCACGTCAATATCGGCCATAACGTAGCCAGCCAGGATCTTCTCTTCTACTTCAAAGGTACTGGCCTTAAGCACCCTATAATCCCAGTTAAGCGCATCCCCTTCAGCCCGCACTTTATCTGAGTCGGTAATAGCATAGTCGCGCAGGGTGCCCGCTGTGCCCTGCCCGGACAGGAAGCCGCCGGGCATCTCCAGGGAGTAATCAGCCAGACGCCAGTTCAGATCGGTACGTGCATCGGTGGTGTTTTTGGTGTTAAAACGCGAATGGTCGCGATACTTAACGCCAAATTTCAGCTTGTCAAAAACCGATAATTCCAACGGCCGGGAAAAGTCTGTTTGCAGGTAGGTTTCCTCATCGTCGGCCAGGTTATTATCGTAACGTAAAAAGCTCAGGTCCCATTGTTCGCCATCTTTTGGGTCAGCATCATAGCGGGTCTCAATGCTTTCGACCTTGGAGGCGTCATAACTATGCACATAGTTACCGCCCCAACCGACACTTCGATCCGCCTGTGAGCCACCACTGCCCTCGGTATAACCTGCCTGCAGACGGCTTTCCCAGACATCACCCTCATGCTTAAGCGTAAAGTCATACACCTTGGTCTTTAATTTGGAATTACGTACCTTGGTTTCATCCAGAATATTGTCCTGCCCCTCGGGTGCCAGGCCTAATGTACCGGCAGCCAGGAAGTTACCCACCACATCGTGGCTGACAATCGTCACATCCTGATACTTTGAACCGTTATACTCCGGCAACCACAGAAAGTTCTGGTTTTCGTTATCCGCCTCCAAAGTGGAGTCCAGAATATTCAGGCTGGTTTCCAGATTGTCCTGCGGGCGCCATTGCAACACCGCGTTCAGACCGGTTCTGATCCGCTCCTGACTAAAGCGTGCTGAACCGCCGCCACCGGAACTATACAGGTTTTCATATACCGTGCCGTCTTCCAGAGTGATATCGCGGTGATCCCAACTCCAGGCTTCGATACCGTGGCGCTGCAAGTTACGCTGCTGCCGGATCACAGAGAACAACACACCAAAAGTCTCATCGGTGTTTTTCCAGCTATATAAACCCGATAGCACTGGATCAGTCTCGCCCGATACCTGGCTGTGCTGCGCCATCGCCGAGCCAAATATCGAATTGGCGTCCAAATCCAGCGGCTTACGGGTTTTCACTACTATAGTGCCGCCAATGGAGCCTTCGTCCACATCGGCCTGGGGGGACTTATACACCTCCAGTCCCGAGACAATTTCTGAGGGCAGCATCGTATAGTTAAAGCCACGACTGGGCGCCGAGTTGGTCCACCAATCCGCCGACCCCACCGCCTGACCATTTAACAAGGTGCGGTTCTGACTTTCTGTGGTCCCACGAATGCTGACCCGTTCACCTTCACCATAACCACGGGTGATAGAAACGCCGGTAATACGTTGCAGCGACTCTGCCACATTCTGGTCCGGAAACTTACCAATATCCTCGGCAGTAATCGCATCCACAATGCTGTCGGAAAAGCGCTTGTTATTCAGCGACTTCACCACGCTGCCGCGAATGCCTTTAATCTGTATGGTTTCCACTTCATCAGTGGCTGACTGTTGCTGCGCCAGCACTGCCGCGCTTGATGTGCTTAAGCCAGCCAGCAGGGCAAACTTGATCGCACAGGCCACTCTGGCCTTGTTAAACGTATGCATTGTCACTATCCCCTTATGATTTTTTTACTGGTATGTGTGGCCCGGACCATGCTGAAAAGTCACCGCCGGGTGAATGCCCTGCCCGATTGCCCGGCAGTTGCAAATTTTTTGTAAATGAGCGGCGGTGAAGTGTCTTGAAGTGCTGTGAAAAGTTGTGAATATAAGTCTAAGCAATTGAATTACATAAGATTAAACAATCCCTTATTTTAGCTCGCATCGGTTGGACATCAGCCAGGCCAAGGTAAATTGACTAACAACAGACCAGACCGTATCGATTAAAACTTGCGGAAGTTGTTCGACATTATGGTTCAGAAATGGAGAGAAAGGCGCAGCAGATGGGTAACTAAAGCCATTGGGATAAAGCGACCAGATCTGAAGTGTTACCTCGCGCATATAAAAAAAGAGATATATGGAAGTGTGACAACCTCAGGTCCAGGCACAACCGTCGCAACAGATAAATAACCGGCCATTGCCCGCCCCAAGATCGGTGCAACCTAAAAACTCAAGCTAGGCAAAGGGTTACAAGCATGCTAAAAAATGACCATGCAAGGTACGCGAACATTATGTTTAAAAGGAGTTAACCATGTTCTGGCAGGTATCATTTTGGATATTATTGGCACTAATCGTTTTGCCTTTCCCTTTTAAGGTCTTTGAATATCTATCTGGCAAAGATAAAAGTCCTGTGCTCGTAAAGGTTGAGGAAATGGCCAATGCAATATTTATGGCATTAGGTTTAGTCGCTTTTCACGGTTTTATTACAGACACAGTTTATCTAACGCCTGCATTCTGGAAAGGTTGGATGTTTATTGCCATCGCGTGGTCAGTATTACCCATTTTTTGGTCTCCCAAGTTAGCTTATGCGTCTGAGGTTATGGGTCGAAATAAAATGCGTATAGTGGCAGGCGTCAGCTGCATTTTGTATCTGCCGCTATTTTTTGCGGTGTATTTTTATGCGTTTTAAAACTAATAAGGCTGTGCTGTCGTCGCTAACGCGGCTGGGATGATTTACGCTTCGCTATATTCGCCCCAAACCATGGCGTTACATGGTGAAACTAGCCTTATGAATTTAGTGAAACTGTGGGCTCTCCATCAAAAGGACAGAGCGGCAGTAATGTTGATGCTGGGTGAATCTCGGGTTATGAGGTTTCTTGGACCCCGTCGCGCACTTTCAGAAGATGAAGCCGGTTCATGGTTCAAAGCTAAGCTCGACAACCCATCGCGGTTCGTGATCGCGGATGCTGAGTCGGATGAGTTTATCGGTTTCTGCGGAATCAAAGAAATTGCAGCTATTCATCGCAGAGGACAATGTGGCCAGTAAAAGGGTGGCCGAAAACTTGGGTGGCAGGCTGTACGGAGCGCAACTAATGATGGGGAGTATGGCCAACACCATCGCATCACCAATTAACAAATGCGGTCAGGGGACGCTCCTGTCGCCGGGTTATGCCTCAGAAAAAGGAACTTTCGATGTTTAAAATCGAGACTAAGCGTTTGATTATCAGAGATATGACGCCGAGCGATGAAAGTGCCTTTGTTGCTATGTCTCAGGATACTAAATATCAGCGTTTCTACGACGAAAGTGATTGTGACCTTAATAAATACAAAGCGTTAACAGGCCTATTTATAGCTCAGGCTGTTGAACAACCAAGAAAGTCATATCAACTCGCTGTTGAATGTAAGGACTCAGGACAGTTTATTGGGACTGTTTGTTTGCGCTTAGAAGACAATCATCAAGCTTCAATGGGCTGTGCGTTTGCCAGAGCAGCGCAAGGCCGTAAGTTAAGCCAGGAAGCGGCTTTAGCGCTGGCAGATTTTGGTTTTGCGGAGTTGGGTGTTCATCGCATCTATGCGGAGACTATTAGCAAGAACCTGCCTGCCATTAAGCTCTGTAAGTCTTTAGGTATGCGACAAGAAGCTTATTTCAGAGAGCATCGATTTTTCAAACAACAGTGGTGGGATACCGTGGTTTTGGCAGTGCTTCGAACCGAATGGCGCAAGGCATAATCGGGTAACCGGGGGCTCTGGCCCCGGTGGTAATAAAACAGACGACCACGAACTACACGAAAGGCACAAACCGGCCTTCGGCCGATATTGGAATGCCTCTCGCTGTGACGCAGGGACCGCAAAGAAAAACCCACTGAGGTAATTATTGCTTTCAATTACTCTGGGTTCTCTGCGACCCCGCGAGAAAGGCTTCCTTATGGTGAAACTATGTAAATACCTGAAGAGCTCCAATGCATCAAAGCCAGGACCGAGGGCGTTTCATCCAGAATAATAAGGCTTGACCCATCATGCGGTAAAACCAATCCGGCCTGTTTGAGTCAGTGCTGGATTGCCTTATTTATAGGAAAACCTGGAAAGGAATATTGGTGAAAGTACGTCAAATATATTTCAAAGAAGCGCATGAACGTAAGGCCTTATGGAAATAGTCCTAGTCATCTTTCTGCTGCTCTTGCTAAGCGGCATCTTATTTGTTGCCGTCAGGCTAATCCTGTGGATATTAAAGGATAAAACGCAGGCCACGGCCAACTTCCTGCCACCCAGCAATGCTGGTTTGGGCAAAACGACCATCCTTGCAATGAAGCAGTCAGGGCGTCAGGCAAGCGCAACGAATGGAAGCGGGAAACGAATTATCACCAACGTTCCCTGGCCGAAACCGCCATGTGGCGACACAAATCGCAGACCGGTGACAAGCTGTACCAGAGGAATTGCAACGCTCAAGTGGGTGAAGCCATGGCTCGGGTCGCGGTGTTGAACAAAATGACTTCTTTAGGGATGCCTGTGAGTAAGATGATCCGCTAAGCGGGATGGGGTAAGAGGAAGTCTGGCCTTGACGATGATTTGATCAACAAGGCCACTTGCAGCAAGCAAAGTGATATTCGTGGTTATATTGAAAAACGGTTAAAAAGATGAACTAACATTCAGTTCAAACCATTAAGTATGTTTTACATCACCTGATAATTTTTTATTAAAAAATTTATCTATTACAAACTGAGCCAGTATTGAAAACACCACTATCAATGTATAGTAGACGGTTACACCAACTACTCGCAGAGAGTGTTCCTGACACAGTTCAACAAAAAAACAGTACAACATTTCAACAGGAAACAGAACAAGATAGCCCAGAATAAATATCAATAAAAAAGAAACAAATCTCTTTAGCTTAAAAACTTTAATAAAAAGCAAATTTATAAGCACCGGGAATAAAATCATTAGTGCTGTAGTCATTTTCTCTCCAATTAAAACATACTTTACAATTCGATATATGGAAGATTGAAACTCAGTCTAAACTCATCACTTAAAAAATCAACAATGAGAAGTAAAAAAATAATATAACAAGTACATTTCAAGCTCCGCTTCCATCTCATCTAAATAAACAGAACTTTCAGCTTGATGCATAAGAAAATTCAATAAGCCACTAGTATTTTTGGGAGCATTTAGTCATTGTCCACATGGTAGAAAACATGTATCTGTCTAACCGATCAACGGGGTCAGTGACTGAGGGATCCCCACGAATTTAATTTGATGCGGTTCCATGCCAGGCCTCTTCTGCGTTGTGGGTAAACTGTTTTATCGCTCGCTTCCACTGACTGGCAGTGAAGCGCATACGGGTTGCCCATGCTCGTAGTCCAAGTGTATGGAACGACAATACGGGGAGCCTTTTGGTGTTGGCTTGGAAGCGTCGATGATGGCCAGAAATGTGCACCACCCAACCTAGCAATATCGCGACGATAGAAGCCAGTGTACTCAGCAACACCAGTACAGCCAGTCTGGCGGGTTTTATGCTGCGGCTGTGCTCAAGGCCCAAGCCAAAACGGCGACTTTTCATGTCTCTAAAACCTTCTTCAATCTGCATACGTTGGCGGTAAATGGCCACCACTTGTTTGGCTAAATGGCGATGCGCTGGTAGTGAGGTCGCCAGTAACCAGGGGTCAGTTGCTCCTTCAGCATGTTTCAATGAATGTTTGGAACGCTTAGGTGAACCATCGGGATTTGTGGCATGACGTCCCTTGGTTCTCCCTTTAAACACGATCAGTGTGCAGGGAAAGGGTTCACGTCTGGCAATCAGTGCATCAGCAAAAGACTTCGGCTGTGATGTCGCCCGTTTGTATAACTGAGTAATGCATTGCCATGTTTCGCCTTTGTTCACACTGTAAAAGTGGGGCTTACGTACCCGACCGACAAGGTGCCAGTTAAGCGACTGCACCGGCCGAAACCAGGGGGATTTAAAACCGGCATCGGTCACAACAATCGGCTGACAGTCATTGGGTAGCATCATCTTTAAGTTACGTAAGAAACGCTGATGAGTAACGGGTTTCTCTCTGGTTTTGTTGCTGTGAATCTCTTGGTACAGGGTAACGGGACGCCCTTTCACCACCATCGCTGCCCTCAGCAAGAAATGCCCTTTATGGTCGTCTAAATCCGACCAATCTACGGCAATGACCGGGTGTTTGATGCGACAAAACAGCTGACAGATTGTGCAATACAGATAAGGCACTTCTTGCTGTAAGCGATGATTGGAGAGGAGGCGGTCTGCCCGTTTGATACGATGCTTCTCATAGGCCTTTGAGCATATCCCTCGGCCAATACTCGTCACGGTGGTGGCACTCCCCGAAACGAGACTTTTGACGCAAGCGATAAGCGCTCTCTGCCAGGTTTGATGCATGTTGAAGCTGACAAGCGCGACGATTTTCGTCAAGATGAGGTGGGCATTCATGGCGTTTTTTGCTCTGAAAGTTTTGGCGAATGATCAGATCACCAAATGACATGAATGTTCCCATCAAATTTCACTATCCAACTGATTTATCTATTTTATTTGTGGGGATAGGTCAGGGTCAGTGACATTGATTTCTAAATGTTCATTTCCTAACGCAGAAGAACACGATGAGTGGACAATCGCTAGTGTGAAAACTTAACATCATCACATTTGCACAACTAAATCAGGTCACTTATTTAGTTGGTGATACAACTCTCGATTGAGAAAGAATTCACCGTCAAAAGTAAAGTTAGAAAAATCAATATGCACTTTTTCAAAAAGTGAAAATCTTAGCGTTAAAAACATTTCTTCTGAAAGCTCTGCACTCTCAATATTTTGTATTAACAATGATAAATTGTATTTGTTTTCATCAATCGGCAGGATGTAAATGCACACTTCATACTTATTCTTTTCCAAGCATTGCGGCTCTCTGAGTTCTACAGCACCTTTCCCCCAAGAATCATAGCTGGCTTGGGGATTATCTCGGATAGAAATTTTATACGCCATATAGGCACAGGGCAGGATCAAACTTTGTAAATCATCTTAAAGTCTGATCAAATACGCGCAGTTTCCCTTACCAACCTCAG
>NZ_BAAAEI010000022.1:0-7838 GCF_039522935.1 Bowmanella denitrificans
AAACGAGTCAGAACGAAGATACTGGCGTAACTATAAACCTGTGGCCAATATGACTTGACCACTACAGCACACAGTGTTTCTATTTCTGGGCCTCTGCCTTCTTCACGAAGAATCTGCAGTTCATCTGCAATAACAACGGCATCGTTTGACCTCAACTGCCCAGCCAAAAGCAATCCTAAGGCTTTCTCATAAGTAGCTACTGTAAACTGTGCATCCACATCCCCTTCTTCTCGGTCACCGGTGCTGAGCCCGATTGTGGCCAATGGGGTTTTTGCGCTCTCACCAAAACGCTGGTAGAAATCCAGATATTTCTGATCGGCGAGGGCTTTGTGGGAAACTAGATAAATAATCTGCTTACCACTTCGAATGCCTGCGAGTGCAGCTAGTTCACCTACCAGAGTTTTTCCTGAAGATGTAGGTGCACTGACTATCATACTTTGCCCAAGCATGACGCCTGCTTTTACTGCATGCTGCTGAATATCAGTAAGGTATTGAATATTCCAACTGGCTAAAGTTTCTTTAATGAAATCATCAAAACCATCTTCTACCAAATTCTGTACTTCCATTAAATTATCAACATCAACACCCGTCCATGTAGATAAACTATCAGACTGTATCACTGTTGTCCGCTATTAGCGTCACTCTCTCTGGTAACCAATTGATGCCTTTTTGTTAAGTTCTTTTGCAGTTTGTTTTATAAAGTCATTCAGACATCTGTCGCCCCTGACTTTATTGCTAAGCAACCACTGTTCAAGTTCAACTCGGTCGAAATAGATCTTCTTACCATTTGGTTTAGCGTGGGGAATAATTCCCTCATGTGTGAGTTTATAGATATAACTCTTTGCCATGCCGGTGTAGATGGCGCACTCGTCTACCGTCAAAGCTGCCTTTGTACTCAAATGGCTTTTCAGGATCATTTCAGCGAGTGTGTTTTGGATCTCAGGTAGTTCATCGTTCATTCGCAGTGCATCATAGATATTATTGCTCATGGTATTTCTCTCATAAATCTCTTGGGAAATGGGGAAACTGGGAAAATGTAGTTATTACAGTTAGTTAACTTGGGAAAGTTGCGTGGGAAAGCTGGATATCCAGTTTCAACTCTTGAATGATCCTGTTCGGCAGCAATTTGAAGTATCTGCCACCACGCAGGCCACCCTCTATCTGTTTTTTGAAGGTACCCCTATCCTCATTTTGAATCAGCCAGCCTCTTTCTTTCAGATATTGAACGCACTGAGATAGCTGGTTCTTGTAAGGCAGGTTTAACCCTTTGACAAAGGCCTCGCGCGTTAACAGCCAAGAGACTTCGTCACCATCTTTTACCCAGTACCCGGCATGATTCGATGAGAGAGTTGTGCCGGGCTGAACTAACTGAAGCCGCCAGCGTTTTAAGGCTATGGGTAGCTGACGAGCCAACTTTTCGTCCTCAGAGTCTGCCGAAGATCCTCTTGCTTCTAACCAGGCCTCAAATGCGACTCTGACCGACTTTTCTGCTTCTCCTGTTGGCCAGGGTAATAGACCAGACTTGATTGCAAGTTCTCCGGCAACAGCAAGCAGTGCAAATCGTTTTATCGCCTCCTTTACCTGATTGCCTTCATTGGTAGAGCTCCAAAGCATCTGGTAGCGGGAAATGGCACTTTCCAGGAACTCACCCAATGCTTCAATTTCACTGACTGTTTGGACCCAGGCAGGCATAAAGCTGCCATGACTTTGGTCTATGCCACGCCAGATAGCGCGGGAGAAGGACTGAATGGAATCATGGCCATGCAGATCATCAAAGATTCCAAACCTACGTGAAGCAGGTACTTCCAGAAAACGGATTTCCTGACCAGCTTTGACACTCTTTTGGATAGCAGAAAGCTTTTCTTCCAGTCCTACTTCTCCAGTGCTGAAGTAGAGTAGGCGCCATGAACGTTTATTACCCAATGAACCATCCTGATTACTTCGAATTTTGGACATGCCATTGGCAAGCATATAAATGGCTTGGTCAACGTCTTCAGCTTGGGCTTGGTGCAATTCATCCAGGCAAAGAAGCATATCATTGTGAGAGGACGCTATTACCTCAAGCCCATTGGCTGTAGATCGCCAGCTATAGGCATAACTTGAATCAGAATAAAGGCTTGCGGCGAGATTCAGTACCGTCGTTTTCGCTATCTTCGATTTACCATATAGGTGAATCCCGCAACTTGGCCATTTGAGCCAATGCAGAAGGGGTGCCGCAATCCCAGCGCATACCGCGAATACCAACATCGGATTATTGATACATAATATCGCAACTGATTGCTGCCAATCGCTGATGCTACCGCTTCGTATCAGCATGTCAGAAACATCACCAGCATAAATCACTTGTTCGGTTTCTCTGCCAACACACCAATCTGGCGTTACAAAGCTTTTGTTAACCCAACCAGTCTGAGTTGCACTGATGTATCGTTCGGCAGGGTTGGCATGATTCAAATAAGTAATGATTTGATCCCAAGTTTTTGGGCGATTGGATACGGACAATCCTGTATCGATCAGAACCTCTTTCAGATGACGGCCATAGTCATTGATAATCTGGCGGCGAGGAAAGACGTGCTGTAGTTTCACTCCATCCAGATTTACCCATTCGATTAATAGTCCATAGTTACGTTTGTTTTCACCATCCCGAGTGATAGCTAATACCCGGATTGGGCCACACAGAAACTTGGGTTCGGCATCTTGGTGGGTAATGAACAGACCGTTCTCACGTAGCTCATACATAGTGGTTGGTTTCCTTTGTTTGTCATTGCTAGACAGGAAACTACCGGAGTCTTAACGCGAGCGTTCTTGAAAAACTAGGGTAACTTTAACCCCCCTTTTTTATGTACAGTATGTATGCAAGTACAGTTATCAATTTGGCATGCCAAATTGTGTAGGTGAAATGACAGGGACATTGGTTACTTAGAGCGATCTGCCTCTCGCTTGAGGGCAAGATGAAAGCTTATAGCAAAGAAAGCCACTATGCCGAGTATCAAACAGCAGCCGACAAGCACTGGTCCCATATCAGGCCCCTTCTCTTAGAGCGTTGAAAAGATCATTCTTGAGTCTGTTGTAACGTCTGGTAGCCCGAATCGCTAAAACCATCAAAACCCACATCTGAAACCATTCATATGCTGACATCACACCTCCTATTGGGTTTAGTGCCTGGTAATGCCGGACAATACTCCGCCTTCCCAGTTACATAGCTCGATGATCCAGCTGCTGATTTGCTGCTGCTTATCTGGATTATAGCCAGTAAACGGGAAGGATATCCGGGTACTGCGAGCCTTAAATTCTGAAAATGGCTCTAATCTTACATCCCAAATAGTGCCATGTTCGTTCGTGATATCTAATGCAAACGCTTTTTGGGATATTAAAGCGACCAACATTTCCTCTTCCGTACTGATTTCTTTATCAAAATAAAGACCAAGCGGCTCACATTCACTCTCGATTCCGCTGAGGCGACGTTTTATCTCGGCCAGCGCAGGTATAAATGGCCATAGCTCTCTGTTCGCAATCAGTTCGTTTTCGGTCATAAAAGGCTCTTCCCAATTTGGCATGCCAAATTGACTTTAGTAATAAGTATCGTATAGCTCACCTCGGGCCTGGGCGTCCTCGGCTTCTGCTCGGGTCATATGTTCGCCATCAGTAATAACATTGCCCATACCATCATCCATCTGGTCTAACTGATCATTTTTCTCTGCTGACTGGCCATCAGCGTTAAAAACGCTAGCTATCAAGTAGATAACTACTACCAACACGCACACAAGAGTCTCAAGCATAGTCATTTTCTCCCGGCTCAATTTGGCATGCCAAATTGAAAGCTAAGTATTCCTTAGTATCTAGGCTTCATTAAAGCTAAGAAAATCTTAGTTTTCAATAGCGGATGTCTTACACCAGTTGAAAACTAATGATGGTTCGCCGTTTCCAGCACGGCTAAAGCAGGCAAGAACAAGATTAGGTCTATCCCAAAAGCAATTAGGAATAATGGCGGGGATGGATAAGTTTGTTGCGTCTGCACGTATGAACCAATATGAACGCGGTGTTCACACCCCAGACTTCAAAACGGTTGTAGCACTAAGTCACGTTCTCAAAGTGCCAACCGCCTTCCTCTTTTGTATTGAAAACGAGTTGGCAGAGGAGATTCTGAACTGGTCTGCCAAATTTTTAGCTGAATAGGTTGAATGCTCTTACACCAATTCAACTGCTATCAAAGCAAGAAGCAGCATTCCTGCATTGAGTAGCAGGCATTGACTTAGAATTCTGTTCCAAGGCGTTGGATAGTTTGGCCTGCTTTTTAGAATCCTTCTATACTCCCCCCCTTCAGACATGCACCAAAACATGATAAGTACATAGGTAATCCATGCGATGATAGGTCTTCCATCCATTGTGAGAACCCCAATTCCCACACTGATACTCAGAGGACCGGCAACTCGGTTTATTTCACGGAAATAACGAGTTGAGACTTCTTCTGCTGGATCACTGTAAATAGTCATTCATTATTTCTCCTAACCTAAGTTTTTTCAGGGAATATTACATCAATAATGTCACAGGTAAGCGTAGTAGAGGTGCCTTTTTTGAGGTTCTAATATATTTAGCTGCCAAGATATGTGTAGGTAATACTAAAGCGCTCATGCCCTAACTCTCTACTGATTATCATCCTGGCTTCAACATCTTGCTTGCGTAACTCCCCGCTTAACTCAGCCCGCTTAGGCCCTCCGTCAGCGGGGCATTTCCATCCCGTCAGGGAAAAGTAACGCTCTCTGGCATAATGATGCCTCAGTCCGTGATTTTTGCTAAGACCAACTCTCGAGGTTTGGTATACGTAGTTGTCGAGTTGTTGCTTATAGTTTTTTTCTGCCGGAATCATTGAAGCTCCTTTGTTGAATGCCCGGATGTCGTCGAGAAGCTTCTTCTGAGAGTCTGTTCTAATTGGTATTTGTCGAGGCTTTCCGCCCTTTGTCCAAGAGCCTTTGAGGCGCAAGTGATCCTGCTGGTCAGCATAAGACAGGATGAACTTGATGCATTCCTCTCTTCTCAACCCAAATTCCTGCTGTAGCCGCAGGGACAGTTTCAGGTGGTCATCGGTAATTTTGGAGTGCTTTTCTAGGTCCAAGGATTTCGATTTGCCAATAGGACTCGAAAAAACCCGCGCAATTCCGTATTCCTCATTGGTTTTATGAACGATGTTACGCTTGCCTACTTTGTCGGCCCACCACCTTAGCGCTGACATCCGATTTTTTATTGTTTTGGTAGCTAGTGACTGCTCTTTCCAAAGGTTTACAAGAAAAGTCACATGCTTCTCCTTAAGACCTTTGGGATCTCTAAGGTTGAATCCGGCATCCCGCAACTGTTTCGCCATTTGATTCAGAATATCGCCACGACTACCGCGTGTTGAGTAACCATCTTCTTTGTGTGTTTTATGCACCAATTGATTTAGCTTGTAGCCTAACTGACTCATTGCCATTTCCTCATAGATTTTGATTGTTGGACAATAGGGGAAACCAAAACCAGAGATCAGGGGGCAAATGCCGAAAGTTAGGTGAGTTTTAAAGCCACATAAATGGTCGTAACCGATATATGTCATTCCAGCGGAACGCAGGGGCTAACTGATCTCCAAGCAAACAAGCTGAGCCGGACATCGTCTGTAGAAGATTGTACGGACTACTAAGGTCTTGGTTGAATTATATGGTCTGCTTTCCAGACCAAGTTCATACAGGTACAAGGGTGTACCCAACCTCAGTATTTACGTGTTGAGGGCAGCAGAAGCGCCCATTTTCTTTTTGCCCGCAAGGGCTGATGAAAGTTCAGGATACCAAACTGATCCGTTGGTGCAAGCAGAATGTTACCCGTCCCTTGACTGTCCCTTCCTTCTCTTTTCCCTGAATTGCTTCAAGGCATCATGAGCAATATGCCTTGAAGCGCGACTCTGCGAGTCGTCCCTACCGTAACGCTAGGGACGACTCACTCTGTTTCTGAACTTAGATCTGTGGTTGCTTCATAGCTTGAAACTGTATAAATATACAGTATATTTTCTATGTGTCATGAGTGTTAATATATAGTCAATAAATCAATGTTCATTAAATGTTCATGAATCTAACGATTGGCTATGCCAAGCCATCCTCTGATGACAAGGATATGAAGCGTCAACTGGAAGTTCTTAAAGGCTCCGGTTGCCAGTCTGTTTTTGAAGATAGGGGGGGAGGCTTTAACGAGTGCTTAAAGCTATTAAGTAGCGGTGACGTCTTGATTGTATGGAGGCTAGAAAGGATTGCTAAGAATCTTTCTGGGCTAGTTAAAGCCTTGTGCTCACTCCAACAGATAGGTGCGGAATTATACAGCGTTACTGAAGATTTTAAGGTAAGTCCAGAATCGTATTGCTGCACATTAGATGTGTTTGGAGTGCTTTCAGAATTTGAACTGCAGGTAAGTAAGGAGCGTTCAAGGACAACGCTTGAGTTATCCCGAGCCAGGGGACGGAATGGAGGGAGAAAACCCAAGCTATCCCCGAAGGAAATATTAAATATCAATCAGATACTAAGAGACCCTAACGCGAGTGTTAGTAAAGTTGCTGAGCAATATGGGGTTTCAAGAACAACTATCTATAAACATTGTGGCGTGGTTCAGCCATGTCGCCAGTGAGGACTAAGAAATGGAAAAGGTTGCATTAAAGCTAAAGCTACCTAATGTTGAAAAAATTCAACGTGATGGAGCGCTTGCCGTTGGTGGCTCAACTATTTTTGAAGGTGATGCTCTGACTGTATTGAGGCGGTTGCCAAATAATTCTGTGCGTTGTGTTGTTACATCGCCGCCATACTGGGGTTTAAGAGACTATGGTATTGATGACCAAATAGGCTTGGAACAGACTATGCCGCAGTTTATACAAAGGCTTGTGGCCATTTTCTCAGAAGTGAAAAGAGTCTTAACTGAAGATGGCTCCTTGTGGGTCAATATTGGAGATGGTTACACAAGTGGCAATAGAGGTTATCGAGCTCCAGATAAGAAAAATCCTGCAAGAGCGATGGGTGTTCGCCCAGATACGCCAGACGGGTTGAAGCCAAAAGATCTGCTGGGTATTCCCTGGAGGTTGGCCTTTGCGCTGCAAGATGATGGCTGGTATCTGAGAAGTGATATAGTTTGGCACAAGCCAAATGCTATGCCAGAAAGTGTTAAGGATAGACCTTCTAGATCTCACGAATATCTATTTTTGTTCACAAAATCAGAGAAATATTACTACGATTGGGAATCTGTAAGAGAACAAACAGAAAACGGTGGGCTAAGGAACAGGCGTTCAGTTTGGAATATTAAAACAAAAGGGTTTGCGGGAGCTCACTTTGCAACTTTTCCCGCGGACTTAATTCGGCCATGTATTCTGGCATCCTCCGAACCTGGAGATTTTGTATTAGATCCCTTTTTTGGATCAGGAACAGTTGGGGTAGTCTGTCAAGACGAAGATAGACAGTATGTAGGGATCGAACTTAACCCGGATTACGTATCTATCGCTGTAGACAGATTAAAGGGAGTAGAGAGTAACGTTGTAAGGATATCAGTTGGATGAGTATGAAATTCAATTTTCCGTCACCAGATTTACAGATTGGATTTGCATTAGAGTTGAAAAAATTTAGGTCTGTATATTTACAAGGAGCATTACTTGAAACTATTCAAAATTTGGACGTTACTGAGATAGATAGACAACTCGCAGAATATGTTTGCAAGGATGATTTATCTACGTTGGCTAAGTTTGGCCTGAGAGGGGAATTACTTTTCCCTGTTCCTATTGTAGTGGCATAGTTAATTTGGCCACCTAATTAGAGCTGCTATGATGCAGTCAGAACTTCATTAGG